>NZ_JABZED010000003.1:330603-605023 GCF_013416675.1 Salinispora sp. H7-4 | reverse complement strand
TGAGGGTGATCGGGGTGACGATCATCGGTAGCCCCGCGCCGTCGATGTCGAAGGTGAGTAGGTAGGTGCAGTCCTTGGCGAGGTCGAGTATGGCGCCACCGCGGGCGTTGGCCAGGGTGATTGCGGCGATCAACGCGTCGGCGTCACACGGGACCGGAATCCCCTTCGGCTTGTGCTCCGAACCCTTGCGCTTGTCGTCCCGCTTGCCCTTGTCGTGCTGCTTTCCCGGCTCGCCATGCTTGGCCTTGTCGTCGTACTTGGCCTTGTCGTCGTGCTTGCCCGCTTCCTGCGTACCGCGGTCACCGCCGCGGTCATCGGCGGCGGTCAGCGGACGCCCGAGCGCGCCCACGGCCGGGCCGGCGGCGACACCAACGGTGCCCAGGGCCAGACCGGTCACCCCGGCCAACCCCACCGCCCACCACCGTGACCTCGCCCAACCCCTGCCGGGTCGAGCTGACCCCTGGGTGTGGTCCTGGTACCTCATCGTGAAATCGATGTCCTTCCCCCGCGAACGACAAGGAACCCGCCACCCGCAGCCACGGGGTGGTTCCTCGGCTACCGGACGGCGGTAGCAGCCACCCGCAACCTAAACCGACATGGACCCCATAGCTACATGAACCCGAAAAACATGACTGAAACGGTCACACGTTCGTTGGTGATGGCCCCGGGGTGGAGGGTCAGTGTCGTGCTGTCTGCTGCGCCAGGGGCAGAATCCCGAGCCAGCAAGGGGTGGTGGGCGGCCTTCCGGTCCTGGCGGTCAGCCCAACCCTGCCCAGCCGTAGAACGGCGCCGTGCGTAACTCGAGTTGTGTGCCGTGCCGTCCCACCGCTCAATTCTTTTGTTTTGCTCTTTTTGGCCCTTGCCGAACACCGTGGGCTGTGAACGACTAGACCGCGGCCGATGATTCAGGGAATACTGTGGAAGGCGGGACGGCGGAAATGGTACGAGTACCTCGAGTTTTGTTGGTCAACGCCGTTCTCGCGGCGATCGTGTGGCTGATCTGGGCGAAAGTGTGGGGGTGGGGCTACTTTACCCGACTTGACGAGCACTGGCCGGTGGCGCTAACCATGGTGTTCGGATCACTGGTTGGCGGTGGTACCAGCGAGGGTGGTGGTGCGATCGCCTTTCCGGTGATGACAAAAGTGCTGACCGTGCCGCCGGATCAGGCACGAATCTTCACCTTCGCCATCCAGTCGATCGGCATGACTGCGGCTTCACTGTCAATCCTGCTGTGCCGGGTGCCAATAGAGCGACGGGTGGTGCTGTACGGCTCGACCGCGGGAATGCTCGGCGTGGTACTCAGCGTGACCATGATCGCTCCACACGTGCCGCTGAAGCTGGTGCGGGTGTTGTTTACGATGCTGCTCGTTGCGCTCGCGGTAGCGCTACTCGTGCAACTGCGTCAGCGCGGCTATCGGCGAAATTTCGTGGTGCCGATGTGGACTACACGGGAGCGCAATCTGGTCCTGGGTGCCGGCTTCGCCGGCGGACTGCTCAGCGGCGTGGCCGGGGTGGGTGAGAACTGCGTCATGTTCTTGCTGCTCGTGTTGCTCTTTCGGGTTTCGGAGAAGGTGGCAACACCGACCACGGTGGTCATGATGACGCTGGTGTCGATCGCGGCGTTTCTGACGCATGTGTTCGTCGTCCGCGATTTCACCGGGTTTGTGGTTGACTACTGGATCACCGCGGCACCGGTGGTGGCCGTGGGCGCCCCGCTGGGGGCCTGGATCTGCACCCGCCTGACGCCCCTGACGATCCGCGGGGTGCTGTTCGTGTTGATCTTCGCGGAGTTGGTCAGCACCCTCCTGCTGGTGCCGTTCACTCCCACCCTGGCGGTTGGCAGCGTCGCCGTGCTCGTGGTGTTCACGATCGTTTGCCTGGTCCTGATCCGTCAGGATACGTACGCCCGGCCCTGGCCGTCCCGATTCGGGGGTGACACCCGGACGGACCTGGACGCTGGGGCCGCGGAGCGGCCGGCTGGACCCAATGCCCGTACCCGGGAGGACCTGCAGGATGTCGGCTAGGCATCCGGCCGGCGCTCCGTGCCCCGCTCCAGGGAGCGAGGCACGGAACCTTCCGGGTGCGAGGCACGGAACCTCCCGGGCGCCTACTCGCAGAGGGCTCCGTCCACGGCCGCCTCGACCTGACCGGCGGCGCTCTCGGTGGGGGGCGGCGCGGTGACGGTGAGGGTGACGGCGCGGCCGTCCTCGGTGACGCCACCGCGGGTCGTGAAGCCGGGGACGTCCCCGCCGTGGCCCCAGGCGCGGCCGCCGCAGGGCAGGTCCCAGCTCATCAGGCCGAGGCCGTAGTCGCGGCCCGGAAAGGCGGGAACGGTGGTGCGCATCTGGTCGAGTTCCGCGGGCCGGAGCAGGTCGCCGTCGAGCAGGGCGGTGAAGAAGCGGTTGGTGTCGCTGGGGCTGGAGATCATCGCGCCGGCCGCCCAGCCCCAGGACGGGTCCATCTTCGTGACGTCCTGCAGCGGCTTGTCCGGGTCGTCGGTGTAGTAGCCGTGTGGGTGTCGACCACGGATGCCCTGTTCGCCGACGTTCGGGAAGTAGGTGTCGCGCAGCTTGAGGGGGACGATGATCCGGTTGGTGATCTCCTCGGCCACCGGTCGGCCGGTGACCTTCTGGATGAGCAGCCCGGCGACGAGGTAGTTGGTGTTGCTGTACTCCCACTTCGTGCCGGGTGCGAAGCTCGCCTTGTTCGCGAGGGCCAGGTCGAGCAGGTCACGCGGCTCGAAATAGGTGTGCCGGAGAAGGAAGAAGTCCGGGGCGATGTCGTCCACATAGCGGGGGAGGCCGCTGGTGTGCTGCAGCACCTGCCGTACGGTGATCTGCCGCCCATCGATGCCGTCACCGCGGACCAGGTCAGGCAGGTACGTCTCGATCGGCTCGTCCAGGTCGACCTTTCCCTCGCCGACGAGTTGCAGGACCACGGTGGCGACGAAGGTCTTGGTGTTGCTGCCGATGCGCACCCGCCCGTCAACCGGTGGCTTCCGCTTGGTGCCGAGTTCGGCCACCCCGGCGGTGTGGTTACGGGCACGACCGTCGGAGGTGCGGACGGCGGCGAGGGCAGCCGGGAACTTCTCCTCCCGGACGAGGCGGTCGAGGTCGGCCTGCACGCCGTCGCGGTGCCGGACAGCATCGGCGCTCGCCGCGGGGGCGGACCCACTGAGGGCAAGACCGCCGACGAGGGCGAACGACGTCACGGCGGCCAGCGCGCGTCGCCGGGTCGAGAACACCGGCGGGCGGCGGTGTGGGCGGTTCCGATCGGACATGGGAACAACTCCTCATTGCCCTCGAATTGAGGGCGGGCTCGTTGGGAGGAACCCAGTTTCGACGGAACGAGTGTCGAGATCGATGCTGCTACCTGGCCGGTTCTGGTGGTGCTAGCCGGACCACGGTGCGCGGCTCGTGCCGTACCGGGAAGGACACCGAGGCGGCGATGAAGCACCGGTCGTTCGCCTCGGCATGCAGCGCGGTCGCCCGCTCCACCATGTCGGCGTGGGTGACTGTCACCTGCGGGCGGAGCAGGACGTCGGTGAAGCGGGCGGCACCGGTGTCGGCCTCGCTCATCGTGCCGTGGGCGGCGTCGTGGTAGTCGACGACCACGATGTCGTTGACCGCGCACAGGTGTAGGTACCACAGCAGATGGCACTGGCTGAGCGAGGCGACGAGGAGTAACTCGGGGTTCCACTGTCGCGGGTCGCCGCGAAATGCCGGGTCGGCGGAGCCGGCGAGGAGGGGGCGGCCGGGGCTCACCGTGTCGTACGACCTGTCGTACGAGCGGTAGTCCGCCGTGCCGTGCCCACGGTCGCCGGTCCAGGTGGTGGAGACCTCGTAGGTGTGGTTCCGGGTCACGGACGAATTGTCGCAGCCGACTCCTGGGCGTGGAACGGCCACGATGGATTCGTCGGGTACCGGGACAGTTCACCGCCGAGTCGGCGAGCGGGGGAGGGCCCGTTCCTACCGGTTGACGGCGGGAACGGGCCCCTCTGGAATCCGCTGATCGCTATCCGGCGCAGCCGGGGACGTCGACGCAGTTGTTGGGTCGGTTTTTGATCACGATGGTGCCGGTGCCGGTGCCGGTGCCGGTGTTCAGGTTTACCGTGCCGTTGTTGTTGTAGATGCCTCCGCCGTCGGTGGTGGCGATGTTCTCGACCACCTTGGTGGTGAAGAGGCTGATCGTGCCTTCGTTGTAGATGCCGCCGCCCTGGTCGGCCTGGTTGCCGATCACCTTGGTGTGTCGCAGCACCGTCTGCCCCGCGTTGAAGATTCCTCCGCCGGAAGTCGAGGTCACATTGTTATTGATCACGCTGTCCTCGACGGTCGCGAAGCTCTCCCCCTCTCCGGGGCCGGAGACGAACAAGCCGCCGTCCAGGCACGATGCGGTGTTGTCAGCGAGACTGACATGCCGCATCGTCAGCTGGCTCCCGACGCCGGCTCGGATACCACCGCTGCTGCCGCTGCTGGTGTTTCCGGTGATTCGGGTGCCGGTGACCGTTCCGATGGAGGTGGACAGGAACATCCCTGCCCCGTTGGCTCCCTGATTGCCGGAGATGCTGCCGCCCTTGACGGTGACGGTGCTGCTGGTCGAGAAGATGCCGCCACCGTTGTCGCCACTGGTGTTGTTGTCGATGTGGGACTTGACGATCTCCAGCAGACCAGCGCTGTAGATGCCGCCACCATGAAAGCCGGCGGTGTTTCGAACGACTGCGGAGTGGTTGATCCGAGTGGTGCCGAGGTTGGCGATGCCACCGCCGGAGTTGCCGCCACTGGCGATGTTGCGGGTGATGGTGCTGTGGTTGGTGGTCAACGCCCCACCGGCGTTGACGAAGATCCCGCCGCCGTCATCGTCGCTGGTCTGTCCGCCGGTGACGGTCAGCTTGTTGAGGGTGAGGTCGCCGCCGACGTCAACGGTGAAGATCCGGAACTGGCCGACGGCTGCGGCGGCCCGTTCGATGGTGGTGTGTTTGCCGCCGTTGAGGGTGATCGGGGTGGTGATGGCGGGCAGGCCGCTGTCGAAGATGTCGGCGGTGAGCAGGTAAGTGCAGTCCTTGGCCAGGTCGAGTACGGCGCCACCGCGGGCGTTGGCCAGGGTGATCTGCGCGATCAACGCGTCGGCGTCACACGGGACCGGGATACCGGTCGGCTTCTTCTCCGAACCCCTGCCCTTCTCGTCGTGCCTGCCCTTGTCGCCGTCCCTGGCCTTGTCGTCGTGCTTGCCGCGGTCGTAGCCGTGATCATCGGCGGCGGTCAGGGTGCGCCCGACCGCGTCCGTTGCCGGACTGGCGGCGACGCCGCCGACGGTGCTCAGGGCCAGACCGGTCATCCCGGCCAGCCCCACCGCCCACCACCGCAACCGCGACCTTGCCCGACCCCTGCCGGACCGATCCGGCCCCTGGGTGTGGTCCTGGTCAATCATCGTGAACTCGATGTCCTTCCCTCCCCCGTGAGCGACAAGGACCCCACACCGCAGCCGCGGGGAGGGCTCCTCGGCTACCAAGCGGCGGTAGCAACCACCTGTCACCCAAACCGACATAACTCCCGAACGAACATGAATCTGAAGATAAGTCCCCAAAGGTATTCGCTGCCCCTGGAGAGACCGCTTCGCTGTCTCCTTCGGGTCAGCGCAGAATGAATGCCGGTGCGATCCTTGCCGAGCGGGTCGAGTTGACCCGGGTGGGGAGAGCCACTGTGTCGACGCACGAGGTGTTCAACCAGGTGCCGCCCCTGGTCGACTACGACATGTCCGACGACCCGGCACTCCACTCCGGGCTGGCCCGGGAGGGAGCCGGCTGGGCCAGCGCCGAGCTGCGCGAACTCGGCCGGCTCGGCGGCGCGGAGGCGGCGGTCGAGCACGGCCGGTTGGCCAACGAGCACCCGCCCGTACTGCGCAGCTACGACCGCTACGGGCACCGGGTGGACGAAGTGGAGTTCCACCCGTCCTGGCACGAGCTGATGCGGACCGCGGTGACCTACGGCCTGCACGGCGCGCCGTGGGCCGACGACCGGCCCGGATCGCACGTCGCCCGGGCCGCGAAGTTCTACACCTGGCGGCCGGACGCCGGCCACGGCTGCCCGATCTCGATGACCTACGCGGCGGTGCCGGCGCTGCGGCACGCCCCGGAGTTGGCCGCCCGGTACGAGCCGCTGCTGACCGCCACCGCGTACGACCCGGGGTTGCGTCCGGCGCTCGGCAAGCACGGCCTGCTGGCGGGCATGTCGATGACCGAGAAGCAGGGCGGTTCGGACGTACGCGCCAACGCCACCCTCGCCCGGCCAGCGGCGGACGGCAGCTACCGGCTGGTCGGGCACAAGTGGTTCACCTCCGCACCGATGTGCGATCTCTTCCTGACTCTCGGTCAGGCGCCGGGTGGGCTGACCTGTTTCCTGGTGCCGCGGGTGTTGCCCGACGGCACGCGCAACCCGCTGCGGTTGATGCGGCTCAAGGAGAAGCTGGGCAACCGGTCGAACGCCTCGGCGGAGATCGAGTACGAGCACGCGGTGGCGTGGCGGGTCGGCGACGAGGGGCGCGGCGTCCGCACCATCATCGACATGGTCAACCTGACCCGGCTCGACTGCCTGATCGGCGCCGCCGCCGGGATGCGCCAGGGGGTGGTCACCGCGGTCCACCACGCCCGCCACCGACGGGCCTTCGGGCGCCCGCTGGTCGACCAGCCGTTGATGCGCAACGTCCTCGCCGACCTGGCGGTGGAGTCGGAGGCCGCGACCGTCCTGATGCTGCGGCTCGCCGGTGCGACGGACCGCTCCGCCCGGGGTGACGCCGACGAGGCCGCGTTCCGGCGCCTCGGCGTCGCGGTCGGCAAGTACTGGGTCTGCAAGCGGTGGCCGGGCCACGCCGCCGAGGCCCTGGAGTGCCTGGGTGGCAACGGGTACGTGGAGGAGTCCGGCATGCCTCGGCTGTTCCGGGAGTCGCCGCTGAACTCGATCTGGGAGGGCTCCGGCAACGTGGCCGCCCTGGACGTGCTGCGGGCGCTGACCCGCCAGCCGCGGGTGCTGGCCGCCTTCGAGGCCGAGGTGGACGTCGCCGCCGGTGCGGATGCCCGGCTCGACGCCGCGGTCCGGCGGCTGCGGGCGAGCCTGGCCGACCCGACCGACGCCCAGTTGCGGGCGCGGCACCTGGTGGAGCGGCTCGCCCTCGTCCTGCAGGGGTCACTGCTGGTGCGACACGGCCACCCGGTGGTCGCCGAGGCGTTCTGTGCGTCCCGGCTGGGCGGTGCGCACGGCTACGCGTACGGCACGCTCCCCGCCGGGATCGACCTCACCGCGATCATTGACCGCGCCACCCCGCAGGTGGGCTGACCCGCCGCGGGCGGCTCAGGCGTAGAGGCGGCGGGCGTACTCCGGGCCGTAGTAGCTCTGTAGGTCGGCCAGGCTCTCCGTGCGCGCCTCGACCTCCTTGGCCAGGCGGGCGCGCGACGGCAGCA
The DNA here is from genome assembly GCF_013416675.1 of Salinispora sp. H7-4. Lineage (NCBI taxonomy): Bacteria > Bacillati > Actinomycetota > Actinomycetes > Micromonosporales > Micromonosporaceae > Salinispora > Salinispora sp. H7-4. Next base: position 597,570 of record NZ_JABZED010000003.1, on the reverse strand, counting down.
CCTCGGGCGTCCAGGTCTGCGGGCTCCACAACTGCGACCGGAGGAACGCCTTCGCGCAGTGGTAGAAGATCTCCTCGATCGTTACCACCAGCGCCAGGGCCGGGCGGTGGCCCCTGACCGTCATCGAGTCGAAGAAGGGTGCCTCCCGCACCAGCCGGGCCCGGCCGTTGATCCGCAACGTGTCGGTGCGCCCGGGAATCAGGAAGATCAGCCCGACGTGTGGATTGTCCAGGATGTTGTGAAAGCCGTCGGCCCGTCGGTTGCCGGGTCGCTCCGGGATGGCGATGGTGGTGTCGTCGATCGGCAGGGCGAAGCCGGGCGGGTCCCCCTTCGGCGAGACATCGCAGGTGCCGTCCGCGCCGGCCGTGGCCACCAGACAGAACGGGGAGGCGGCCAGCCACTGCCGGTCCCGCTCGTGCAGGTGCGTGCGCTCCTTCGTGGCGGCCTGAGCCGTCGGTACGCCCAGTAACTCCCGCAACTCCTCGTGAGTGGTGATATCTACCGTCACGTGCCCCTCCCTCATCCGTTGACCATGGCGGCGGTGCGTCATCGACAGCCTAGATGGCATCGACCGGGGTGAGGTTTGCCGAACAGTGGAGGCCCGGGTATGGAGAGCCGACTCAAAGTGCTGGGTCATCCCCTCCACCCGATGCTGGTGATGTTCCCGGTCGCCCTGCTCGCCACCGCCGTGCTCTTCGACGTGGTCGACATCGTGGGCGGGCCCGACTTCCTCGGTGAGGTCGCCTACTGGAACCTCACCGTCGGCCTGGTCGGTGCGCTGCTGGCCGCGGCGGCCGGGACGGTCGACCTGCTCGCCATCCCGACCGGCACCCGGGCCAAGCGGGTGGCGCTCACCCATGCCGCCGCGAACGTGGCGTTGATCCTGCTCTTCGCCGCGGTCTGGGCGGTCCGGCTCAACGCCGACTCCCGGGCCGCCGGCGGCGCGCTCATCGCGATCGAGATCGTCGCCCTGGCCATCCTCGGGGTCAGCGCGTGGCTCGGCGGAGAGCTGGTTGACCGGCTCGGCGTCGGTGTCGACCGGGACGCCGACCTGGACGCGCCCAGTTCCCTGCGGCCCTCGACAGCCCCCAGTGAATAGGAGAAGTGTGATGACTGAACCCGGCGGCGGGATCGGCCAGGGCAGGCGCGGCCGACAGCAGGGGTGGGACCCGATGGGCGAGTGGCAAACGCTCCGCGCAGAGCTGGGGCGGCTGATGGGGGGTCGGTCCGACTCGACGGACCTCCAGCTGGACGAGACCGAGGACGGCTGGGAGGTGATCGTCCGGCTGCCCGGGGTGGCACCCGACGAGGTGGCCGTCGAGCTGGACGAGCGGGAGCTCTGCGTCCGGGCCCGGTCGGAGGCCGAGGTCAACGCCGACTACGGGATCCTCGACGGCTCCGAGGACCGGGCGTTCGTGTACCGGGTGGAGCTGCCGTCCCGGGTGGACCCGGAGGCCATCGACGCGGTGATGGATCACGGTCTGCTCCGGATTCGGCTGCCCCGGACCGTCCGACCCGAGCCCCGCACCATCACCGTCGGGCACAGCGGTGTTCGCGGCGCCGACGGTGGCAGCCAGTTCCCGGTCGACCCCGCCGCCAACCGGGAACTGCACCACCCGCCCGTCGAGTCCGACCGGCCGTAGCCCGCCGATGGTCGCCCCGCACCTGCTCGGCCCGGCCGCGCAGCGCGTACCCGAGGTGGAGCGGATCGCCGTGCTGCGGGCCAACGCGCTCGGCGACTTCATCTTCGTCCTGCCGGCGCTGGCCGCGTTGCGGGCCGCGTACCCCGCGGCGGAGATTGTCCTGCTCGGCGCGCCGTGGCACGCGAAGCTCTGGCGCGATCGGCCGGGTCCGGTGGACCGGGTCCTGGTGGTTCCGCCGGCTCCCGGGATCCGCCGCCCGGAGCCGGACGAGCCGGAGCCGGATGAGCCGGAGTCGGGCCTGGCGGACTTCCTCGCCCGGGCCCGCGCGGAGCGCTTCGACCTGGCGCTGCAGGTGCATGGCGGCGGGGCCAACTCCAACCCGGTGGTGGCCGGCCTCGGCGCCCGGGTGACGGCCGGGCTGCGGGCCGAGGACGCGCCGCCGCTGGACCGCTGGCTGCGGTACGTCTACTACCAGCATGAGGTGATCCGCTACCTGGAGGTGGCGGCGCTGGTGGGGGCGGTGGCGACCACGGTTGTCCCCACCCTGGCGGTCACCGACGCCGACCGGGCGGAGGCGGCCGAGGTGCTCGGCCCGGCGGACCGGCCACGGGTGGCGCTGCACCCGGGCGCCACCGACACCCGTCGACGTTGGCCGGTCGAACACTTCGCGGCCGTCGCCCGGCAGCTGCACCGGGACGGGTACGAGGTGCTGGTAACCGGCACACCGGTGGAGCAGGAGGTGGTGGAGCGGGTGGTGGCGGCGGCCGGGGTGCCCCTCCGGCCGCAGGTCGGCACGCTCAGCCTCGGCGGGCTGGCCGGCTGCTACGCCGGCTGCGCACTGGTGGTCGCCAACGACACCGGGCCGCTGCACCTGGCGGCCGCGGTCGGTACGCCCACGGTGGGCATCTTCTGGGTCGGCAACCTGATCACCACGGCGAGCCCGCTGCGGGGCCGGCACCGCCCGATCACGTCCTGGACGGTGCACTGCCCGGTCTGCGGGGTCGACTGCACCCCGGGCAGCTATCCACACCGGCCCGGCGACGGCGAGTGCCCGCACCGCGACTCGTTCGTGGCCGAGGTCCCGGTGATCGAGGTCCTCGAAGCCGCCCGCGACCTGCTCACCGACGGAGCGCAACCGGCCTCGACCCGCTGAGCCCGGGCCGGGGTATGCGTTGAGCCGGGGCGGGGCTACGCCCAGGCGGCGCGGGCCGGGCCGCGATGATGGTCTACCGCCCGCGGGTCACGCCTGTTCGAGGAGCACCTCCCACGCCTCCACCTCACGTTCGGTGACGGTGGTCGGTGACTCCAGGTGGAACGCCCCGCTGGGCAGGACGCCGGCGCCGCCGTACCGCTCCAACACCGCGAGCTGGGCGGCGACATCCTCCCCCTGGTGCCGCTCCGGCACCCGTCGCCAGAAGTCGAAGCCGCCCGCGTTCACCAGCTTCTCCCGGTCGTACAGCACACAACCACCGATCCAGGACACCTTGTACGCCCGCCAGGCCTCCGGTGGCAGCCGCAGCCGCTCGGTGACGTGCAGCAGGTTCGCGGCCGGGTGGAGCAGTGCGCGCTCCCACTCCGGGCCGCCCGGGCGGATCCGCTCCGGCACCGGCGGCCCGTCCCACTCCTCGTAGTGCCGGTGCGTCTCCGGGCGGATGTCGTGCCGGTACGACAGACCGTGTACGGCGTTGCCGACGAACCCGCAGCCCAGCTCCGCGATCGCGGTGACCAGCCGGCGCAGGGATCCCGGCGCCAACCACACGTCGTCGTCGAGACAGAGCACGTAGCGGGCGGTCGAGGCGGCCAGCAGCGCTGCCCGGTGCTCGGCCATTCCACGCCGGGGTAGTCGGCGGGTCAGCAGGACCGGGTGTCCCCGGTGGCGCAGAACCCGGACCATCGCGGCCACGGCCGGGTGCGCGTACGCGGGGCCGTCGTCGGACTGGTCGCTGACCACCACCCCGAAGTCGGGTACGGCTTCCTGGGCGGCGAGCCCGGACAGGGTGACCGCCAGTTCGGCGGGGCGGTTTCGGGTGGGAACCAGTACGTCGAGGTGTCGCTCGGCGCGGAACTCGCCGGAGGTGCCGTGGTCGAGGGGTCGGCTCACGCCTGCCCCGCCACTGGTGCGCTGCCGCCGTGCGCGCGGATCCGGTCGATGATCGCCGAGGTGGAGCGGTCCGGCACGTAGCCGAGGGTGCGGACCTGGCCGCCGAGCCGCCGGACCAGGGGTGCCTCCGGCACCAACTCCGGCGGGTAGTCCCCGCCCTTGACGTAGATGTCCGGCCGGATGGCCTCGATGAGCCGGGCGGGCGAGTCCTCCTCGAAGACCACCACATGGTCAACGTGGGTCAGCGCCGCCAGCAGGGCCACCCGGTCCTCGACCGGGTTGACCGGCCGGTCGGCGCCCTTGAGCCGGCGGACACTGCCGTCGGCGTTGACCGCCACCACGAGCAGGTCGCCGAGGGCGCGGGCCTGCTCCAGGTAGCGGACGTGCCCGGGATGCAGGACGTCGAAGCAGCCGTTGGTGAAGACGACCGAGCGGCCCGCGCGGCGGTGCGCACCGGCGATCGTCGCCAACTCGTCGGCGCCGACGAGGGTCGGGGCGTCGCCGTCGCCGGACTGGTTGAGCGCGGTGAGCAGGTCCTCCCGCCGGCAGACACAGGTACCGGTGTCGGAGACGGTGATGGTGGCCGCGAGCTGGGCGAGCTGCGCGGCGGTCGGTAGGGGCGCGTCGGCGGCCAGGGCGAGGGTCATCGCCGCCAGGTACGCGTCTCCGGCCCCGACCGTGTGACTGGCCGGCATCGGGTTGCTGTGGCTGCGGTTGGGCTCGCCGTCCGGGCCGGCGACGACCGCGCCCTCGGTGTCCAGCGTCACCGCCACGACATCGGCGCCGGTGTGTTGCCGTAGCTCCGCCAGCCGGGACTCGGCCAGTAGCGCCCGGTCCGGCCGCGCAGCGTCCCCGCGCGCTCCGGGTTCGATCTCCTCGGCGGCGACTCGGCCGTCGCCGGGTGCGACTCCCACGGTCAGTTCGGAGGGGCCGTCGGAGGGGGCGTGGTCCGGGTGGTCCAGGTGCAGGCCCTCGCCCCCGCCCCCGGGGCGGGCCGCGGTGTGGGCGAGCAGTCGGCTCGCCTCGGCGAAGCTCGGCGTGACCACGGTCGGGGCGAGCCCACGCCAGTTGGCGAGGTCATGCGCGTCCAACGCGACCGTCGCGTACCGCTCCCGGTTGGCCACCAGCCACCCGCGTACCGGTGCGGGTAGGGCCCCCAGCGCGTAGTCGCAGACCACCAGGGTCGGCGCCGCGCCGCCCGCCGCGTGTAGCTCCGTGGTCGCGCAGGCCAGGGCGTCGAGCAGCCGAGCCACCCCGGCGTCGTCCAGGGGCTCCGCGGGGCCACCGGAGTCCTCCCGGAGCAGGATCTGGCTGCCGGCGAGCATCCGCCGCTTGACCGGGGTCGGGCGGCTCGAGTGGCTGACCGTGCGGTCCCACACCCCGGCCCGGTCCAGGCAGTCGTGCACCTCGTCGCCGGACACGTCCGCGCCGATCGGTGCGACCAGCGCGGCCCGTCCGCCGAGCGCGGCGATGTTGACGGCGGTGTTCGCCGCACCGCCCGCGGCGGAGATCCGCCGGCGCAGGGTGAGGATCGGGGCCGGTGCCTCCCGGCAGAGCCGATCCGAGTCGGCGAACCGCCACTCGTCGAGCATCGCGTCCCCGACGACCAGGACGGGGCGTCCCAGCCAGCTCTCCACCACGGCGGCGAGTCGGTGCTGTTCCGCTGCTGCTCCTGCCATGTCCGTCTGGGTCCCCGTCGGTCCGCCGGGCCAAACCTGGCGGTGCGGGACCGGCGGCGGACTATTTGAGGATCAGTCGGTTCGTCTGCTCGAAGACATCCAGGTCGGCGAGGGTCTCCGGGACGCTGGCCGACAGCGGGCTGGGCAGGTGGCCCCGGTCGAAGAAGGCGGCGTCGGTGGTCTCATCGGTGACCCGGGTGAGGTCCCCGTCCCACTCCTCCACCCGGAACGCGGTGGTGAAGATCTGGTACGTGTGCCCGTACATGTTGGTGTGGGTGCGGTCCGGCCCGGTGTAGAGGGCGAAGGCGCTGACCCGCAGGGCGCGCAGCCCGGTCTCCTCCCGAACCTCCCGCACCGCGCAGTCGGCGATCGACTCACCCAACTCCATCGCCCCCGCCGGCATCGCCCAGTGCCCGTTGTCGGCGCGCTGGATCAGCAGGATCCGGTCTGCGTCGTCCCGCACCACCGCGCGGGCACCGACGAACATCAGCGTCCGGTCGCCGGCGAGGGCGCGGAGCTGCCCGACGTAGGAATCTGCCCAGGAAATGCTCACTCCGGCTAATCTACGCACCGCCGCCGAAGCGAGATGGAGATCCGGGGTTCCCAGATGTGATCGGCGACACTACCTTGTTGCTCATGCGGAGCACGATGATGGATGCCCCCCTCCAGGTTTCCCGGATTCTTGGCCACGGCGCCACCGTGCACAGCTCGGCCGAGGTGGTCACCTGGACCGGCGCCGAGCCGCGCCGGATGACCTACGCCGAGGTGGCGCGTTCGGCCGCCCAGCTGGCGCACGCGCTGCGGGACGAGTGCGGTGTGACCGGGGACGAGCGCGTCGCCACCTTTCTGTGGAACAACACCGAGCACCTGGTGGCCTACTTCGCGGTGCCGAGCATGGGCGCGGTGCTGCACACGCTCAACATCCGGCTCCTCCCGGACCAGGTCGCCTACATCGCCAACCACGCGCAGGACCGGGTGGTGCTGGTCGACACGACCCTGATCCCGCTGCTGGCGAAGGTCATCGGCGACATGACCACCGTCCGGCATGTGGTGGTGGTCGGCGGCGGTGATCCCGCCCCGCTGGTCGCGGCGGCCGGCGACCGGATCTCCGTACACCACTGGGATGCCCTGCTGGCCGGCAAGCCCGACAGCTACGACTGGCCGGACGTGGACGAGCGCTCCGCCGCCGCGCTCTGCTACACCTCCGGGACCACCGGCAACCCCAAGGGGGTGGCCTACTCGCACCGCTCGATCTACCTGCACTCGCTCCAGGTCTGCATGCCGGAGTCGTTCAGCCTCGGGCCGAAGGACCGGGTCCTGGGCATCGTGCCGATGTTCCACGCGATGTCCTGGGGGTTGCCCTATGCGGCGTTCCTCTGCGGCGCGTCGCTGCTCCTGCCGGACCGGTTCCTCCAGGCCGCCCCGATCGCCGGGATGATCGCCGCCGAGCGGCCGACCGTCGCCGGTGCCGTCCCGACCATCTGGACCGATCTCCTCGCCCACCTGGACAGCCACGACGTCGACACCAGCTCCCTGGCGGAGGTGATCGTGGGTGGGTCGGCCTGCCCACCGGCGCTGATGCACGCGTTCGAGGAGCGGCACGACATCCGGATCATTCACGCCTGGGGGATGACCGAGACCTCTCCGCTCGGTGCGGTGGCCCGCCCGCCGGCCGGGGTGGACGAGGCCACGGCGTGGCGGTACCGCTACACCCAGGGGCGGGTCCCGGCCGGCGTCGAGGCCCGGATCGTTGGCCCGCAGGGCAGGCGGCTGCCCGCCGACGGCACGTCCGTGGGGGAGTTGGAGGTCCGCGGGCCGTGGGTGACCGGACGGTACGTCGGCGACGAGACTCCGGACGAGGAGACGTTCCGGGACGGCTGGCTGCGTACGGGTGACGTCGGCACCCTCTCCCCGGACGGCTACCTGACGTTGACCGACCGGGCGAAGGATGTCATCAAGTCCGGCGGTGAGTGGATCTCCTCGGTGGAGCTGGAGAACGCGCTGATGGCCCATCCGGATGTGGTCGAGGCCTGCGTGGTGGGGGTCCCGGATCAGCGTTGGGGCGAGCGGCCGTTGGCGACCGTGGTGCTCCGGGAGGGGGCGAAGGCCGGGGTTGCGGAGCTGCGGGGCTTCCTCGCCGGGTCGGTGGCCCGCTGGCAGCTCCCCGAGCGTTGGGCGGTCATCGACGCCGTGCCGAAGACCAGCGTGGGCAAGTTCGACAAGAAGGCGGTGCGGGCCCGGTACGCCGAGGGGGAGCTCGCCGTCCGGGACTTGGCCTCTTCCTAGCCGCCACCCACGGTCGGCCAGGTCGGACTGGTGCGAGGGAGGGGTGCTGCGGGTCGTGGCCCAGGGGGGCGGCCCCGGCGTTCGCACCGCGCCGGGGCCGCCCGTTCAACGCGGGGCGACCCGCACCGTCATTCTCGCGAGGACTATTCGCTTCTGTCCTTGATACCTGGGAACTTGATACCGGGGGAGGATCGCCCGGCTCGATCCGGGTTCACCGGTCGTCCACGGTGTTGATCAACACTTTGCCGATCGCCCCCTCCTCCACCGCCCGGTGCGCCGCCTCGGCTGCCGGCAACGGGTAGTGGTGCAGCGGCAGCCCCGCCTCCTCGCCCACCCGGACGCCACCCTGCTCCACCGCCGCCGCCACATCCACGACCGCCTGCGCCTTTGCGGCCTTCGGTGCGGTGTAGACCAGGACGAACTGCCAGCGGGCGTTCAAGGCCATGAGGGGCCGGACCGGCAGGGTCACCTCGCTGCCGCCGTCGTCGGCGTACACGCAGACCGCGCCACCGGTCCGGAGCAGCTGGGCATCGATGTCACTGTTCCGGGTGGAGACCTCGACGATCGCGTGGACTCCCGCTGGTGCGATCTTGCGGACCTCCGCCACCACGTCCTGTTCCCGGTAGTTGACCACGACATCGGCCCCGGCCGCCGCCGCGAGCTTCCCCTTCTCCGCGCTGCTCACCGTGGTGACCACGCAGGCGTCCGCCCAACGCGCCAGTTGGATCGCCGCGTTACCCACCGCGCCCGCTCCACCCTGCACCAGCACGGTGTGACCGGCGAGCGCCCCGGCGTGCAGTGCGTCCGGCAGGTACTCACCGGCGGTCAGGCACCGGTGCGCGGTCAGGAACGGGATGCCCAGGCACGCGCCGAGGTCGAAGGAGGCGGCGCCGAGGCGGACAGCCTGTCGGGCCGGGAGCAGTGTGTACTCGGCGGTCGTTCCCCAGGGCCGCTGCCAGGCGGCCTCCCACACCCAGACGCGTTCGCCGATGAGGGACCGGTCGACTCCCTCGCCGACCGCCTCGACCACTCCCGCGCCGTCCTGGCCGGGTATCTGCCAGCCGGCCGGCAACTGGCCGTTTCGTCGTGCCTTCCAGTCCGTCGGGTTCACTCCCGCGACCGCCATCCGGACCAGCACCTCGCCGGCCCCCGGCTCGGGCACCGGCCGGTCGACCGGTCGCAGCACCGTGGGGTCGCCGGTGCGCTCGTACACGATCGCTCTCATGCCGCCTCCATCGCCTTCATGCCGCCATCGCCTCCTGCGGTCTTCTCAGCCGCCCTGTTGGCCTGCCGTACCCGGCCGTTCCTCGCCGCCGTGGACCGTCGCCACGACCTCCGGCGTCAGCTCGTCGATCGAGGAGAGCACCACCGCGGCGAGCCGCTCGGCGTCCGGTTCCAGCGGGTACGCCCCGTGCGGCACCGCCACCACGGCCATCCCCGCGGCCGCCGCGGACCGGACGCCGTTGGCGGAGTCCTCGACCGCGACGCAGCGGGCCGGGTCCACGCCGAGCTGTTCCGCGACCGCCAGGTAGACATCTGGAGCCGGTTTGCCGTGCCTGGTCTCCTCGGTCGACAGCGTCGCGTCGAAGGTGTCGCCGAGCCCGGTAGCGTCGAGCGCCGTGCGGATCAGCCGGGTCGGGGAGGAGCTGGCCAGGCCCAGCGGCCACCGCCCGGCCGTCCGGCGCACGGCGTCAACGCCACCGTCGATCAGCGGTACGCGGTGTGCGTACCGCCGGGACATCTCCGTAACGACCTCGGTGGCGACCTGCTCGGCCGTCCGGTCGACGCCGAGTTCGCCGCTGAGGTAGCGGGACCACTCGCCGGTGCTCATGCCCATCATCCGGCGCTGCGAGTCGGCCTGCCAGGTGCCGCCGTGCGCCGAAACGTACGCCCGCCGGACCTCCTCCCAGACCGGTTCGGAGTCCACGATCACGCCGTCCAGGTCGAAGATCACCGCAGCTACCATGCCCTCATCCTGCCGGACCGGGTCGGCGGCGCCGGTCAACCCAGGGACGGCAGGCCGATCGGGTTGTCCGGCGGGATGATGGTGTGCCCGGCCCGGACCACCGGGTCGAGTAGTTCCTGGAGCCGGGCGCTGCGCTCCGGGCCGAGTGCCTGCCACGGGCGGGTCGCCGCCGCGTCGGTGGCCGCCTCGACGGTGCCGAATCCAGCCTGTCCCCGCTCGGTCGGTTCGCCGTCGGCGGTCAGCCACCCCCGGTCGTGGAGCCGACTCCTGGCCGCCGCCCACTCCTGCTCGGTCCAGCCCCGGCCGAGCAGGGTGGCCACGGGCATCCCCACCGCGACCCGCCAGGCCAGCGTCTCCACCGGGTCGAGGTCGGCCGCGATGAGCGCGGCGATGTGCCCGTCCCCACGGTGCTCCCGCAGGACCGTCGCCGCCTGCCAGAGCCGGGCGAGCGGGTATTCACCGCGCGGCAGTGCGGCGTTCGCGGCCCCCAGCACCCGGCCGGCCGTCTTGGTCTCGGCCGCCGCGGCCTCCATCAGGTCGGCGGTCTCCGTGAGGTGGGACTCGGGCAGCTCGTAGGTGAGCTCGGCGAGGGCCTGGACGGCACCGGTGAGTCGGGCCCGCAGCGCCTCCTCCGGGGACGCCAGTTTCCAGACCGCGGGCAGCGCCCGCTGCACCATGTGCGGGGCGAAGTGGTAGAAGGCCGCGGTCACCGGTGCCGCGGTGATGGCGCCGAGCGGCGCGGACCGGCCGGCGAAGTAGCCCCGCCAGTAGCCGCGTAGCCCGGTCGCCTCGTACGCCGCACGGGCCCGGGGATGGAAGTACGTCACCGCGTGCACCGGCTCGAAGTGGGTCCACATCAACCGGGCTGTCCGCCCCGCGTCGTCTGTCATGCGCACCTCCGCGTCCGTTCCGGCCCCTTGGGGGTATCTGCCCCCGGTTCGACGAACCTACTGCCGTTCGGTAACGGTGTGGAAGCCCACTGTGGCCAACTGCACCGGCGGCGGGGCGGGGCGGTGGGTTACTGCGCGCCGAGCACGTCCACGACGAAGCGCAGCGGACCGGCTGGCTGACCGCCCTGGGGGTTTGGGTAGGCCAGTTCTGCGGGGATGTCCAGCTGCACCCGGCTGCCGATGGTCACGCCGACCAGGCCCTGGTCCCAGCCGGCGATCACTCCGCCGACCCCGATCGGGAAGCTCGCCGGCTGCCCGCGCGACCAGGACGAGTCGAACTCCTCGCCCTCGTTGTAGAGGATGCCGACGTAGTTGACGGTGATCGTCTGACCGCTCTCCACCGCGGGGCCGGTGCCCTCGATCAGCGGGGTGACGACGAGCTCGGTCAGCTCGCCCTCGCCCGCCTCCACGGTCGGCGGGGTGTTCAGCGCCGGGTCGGCCCCGTCCGGCAGCTCGGTGCCGCCGGCCGCCGGGTCGGGGGCGCCCGCCGACGGGGCACCGGCCGACGGGGTGTCCGCCGCGGTCGGGTTGCTCTCGTCGTCACCGGCTGGGCTGACCAGCACGAACACGGTGACCAGGAGGCCGACCACGGCGACCCCGGCGAGCCCGCCGATCCAGGCCTGCCGGCGGCGCTTCGCCTCGGCCGCCTTCTGCTCGGCGAGCTGCGCGGCCAACCGCCGCTCCGACTTCTGTGCCCGGTTCTGCGTCCGCTCGCTCACGGCGTCGACTCCCTGTTCGAAGATGGTGGCCGGCACCGCGTGCCGGGGGAAGGCCGACGAACACGGTACCCGCCGAGCCGCCCGTGGTGCAGGTGCCGGACGACCCGTTGTCCGGTGGAAGCCGGTACCGCTGGTGGTGGCTGGTATCGCCGGTGGTGGCTGGCATGGCCGGTGGTGGCTGGGATCGCCGATGGTGGCTGGTACCAACGGTGGTGGTTGGTATCACCGATGGTGTCGGTCCCGCCGTTCAGGCGGTCTTGCGGGCGGTCTTGCGGGCCGCGGCTTTCTTGGCCGGCTCCGACCGCTGCCCCGTATCCTTCTTGGCGGTCGGCTTTGCCGCCGTCTTCTTCCCGGCCGTCTTCTTGGCGGCCTTCTTCTCCTCGGCCTTCTCCTTTTCCGCCGTCTTCTTCGCCGGGGTTGTCTTTTCGCTTTTCTTGCCGGCGGCCTTCTTCGGTGGGGCCTGCTGCTCGGCGGCCTTTCGCTGGGCGGAACGCGCCGCCGAGATGGGGGTCGGTTCGCCCGCGCCGGAGCCGGCGGGTTTCTCGCCGCGTGCCGCCTGGGCCCGCTCCACCGATGCCTTCAGCGCCGCCATCAGGTCCACCGCCGCGGCCGGAGCCTCTTCGACCTCCTCCGGCTGGACGACCTCGCGGCCCTCCACCTTCGCGTCGATGACCTCCTTCAGGGCGGTCCGGTAGTCGTCGGTGAAGGCGTCGGGCTGGAAGTCACCCGCCATCGAGTCGATCAGGGAGCTGGCCATCGCGAGCTCCGGGGGGCGGACCTTCAGGTCCTCGTCGAGAAAGCCGAACTCCGGCGTCCGGATCTCGTCGGGCCAGAGCATCGTGTTGAGCAGCAGGACGTCCTGGTGTACCCGCAGCGTCGCGAGCTGTTCGCGTTGCCGGATGGCCACCTTCACGATGGCCACCCGTTCGGAGTCGGTGAGCGCGTTGCGCAGCAGCACGTACGGCTTGGTGGCGGTGCCCTCCGGTTCGAGGAAGTACGCCTTGTTGTAGAGGATCGGGTCGACCTGTTCGGCGGGGACGAACTCCAGCACGTCGATCGCCCGTGAGGTGCTCAGGGGCAGGTCGGCGAAGTCGTCGTCGGTGAGGATGACCAACTCGCCGCCGCCGAGGTCGTACCCCTTGGCGATGTCGTCGTAGCTGACCTCTTGGCCGCAGACCTGGCAGGTGCGCTTGTAGCGGATTCGACCCCCGTCATCCCGGTGCACCTGGTGGAACCGAATATCCTTCTCCTCGGTCGCGGAATACAGCTTCACCCCGATCGAGACGAGCCCGAACGACACGGCTCCTTTCCAAATGGCCCGCACCCTGTGCTCCTTTCGCCGGTATCGACCATGTTCTCATCCAATGGAACCGGGCGCGAGCAGTTCCGCATTCGACTAAGGTCGGTTCGTGCCCGGCGTGCCGTCCAAGCCGATGCTCGCGACCACCGGGGAGCTGCCGGTGGGCCCGGGCTGGGCCTACGAGTTCAAATGGGACGGAATTCGAGCGCTGGTCAACATCGGTGACGGTCAGCAGCGGGTGTTCGCCCGCTCCGGCGTCGAGGTCACCGTGGCCTACCCGGAATTGGCGGGCCTCGCCGCCCAGGTGGATGACGCCCTCCTCGATGGGGAGGTGGTGCTCTTCGGCGCGACCGGGCAGCCGTCGTTCACGGCGCTCGCCGAGCGAATGCATGTCCGGGACCGTGGTCGGGCCGCGCGGCTCGCGGCGTCCCTGCCCATCACCTACCTGGTCTTCGACCTGTTGCGACTCGATGGCGTCGATCTGACCGGCTACCCGTGGCAGCGGCGGCGAGCTGTGCTCGACGAGTTGGGACTGGCCGGGCCGCGATGGGCGGTCCCGCCCGCCTTCTCGGACGGCGCGGCGACCTTCCAGGCGGCGGGGGAGCACGGCCTGGAGGGGGTGATGGCCAAACGGGTCGGTTCGGTCTACCGGCCGGGTACGCGCTCACCGGACTGGGTCAAGGTCAAGTTGGAGGTGACCGGTGACTTCGTGGTGGGTGGCTGGCGGCCGGGAGCCCGCCGGCTCGGGGGGCTGCTGGTCGGGGTGCCACGGCCGGACGGCCGCCTCACGTTCCGGGGCCGGGTCGGCGGTGGCATCGGGGCGGCGCTGGAGCGGGAACTGCTGCGCGAGCTGGAGCCGTTGCGCACCGATGGTTCCCCCTTCGCCGGTGAGCTGCCCCGCACGGACACCCGGGCCGTGGTCTGGGTTGCGCCCCGGGTCGTGGTGGAGGTGAAGTACGGCCAGCTCACTCCGGATGGGCGCCTGCGTTTTCCCCGGGTGTTGCGGCTACGCCCGGACAAACCCGCCGAGGAGGTTGACGATGCCTGACCGGCTCCGGGTCGACGTGGCTGGCCGTACGCTGGAGTTGTCGAACCTGGACAAGGTGCTGTACCCGGCGACCGGTTTCACCAAGGGCGAGGTGATCGACTACTACACCCGGGTCGCCCCGGTGCTCCTGCCGCACCTCGCTGGCCGGGCGCTGACCCGGATCCGGTTCCCGAACGGCGTCAACGGCAGCTCCTTCTTCGAGAAGAACGCCCCGGCGGCGACTCCGAGCTGGGTCCACACCGAGACGTTGCCGGTCCCCGGCTCGGCGAAGGGCCGGGAGACGATCGACTACGTGGTCGCCGACGAGCTGCCGACCCTGGTCTGGTTGGCCAACCTCGCCGCCCTCGAACTGCACACGCCACAGTGGCAGATCGGGGCGCATCCGGACCTGATGGTGGTTGATCTTGATCCGGGTGCGCCGGCCGAGCTTCGCCAGTGTTGTCAGGTCGCCCTGTTGCTGCGGGATCGGCTCGCCGACGACGGGATCGAGTCGTATCCGAAAACATCGGGAAAGAAGGGCATGCAGCTCTGCTGCCCGATCGCCGGCACCCAAGCGGCCGACGCGGTTTCCGGCTACGCCCGGCGGGTCGCCCAGGAGTTGGAGCGGGCCCACCCGAAGCTGATCGTGTCCAAGATGACCCGAAAGCTACGGGCGGGAAAGATTTTCATCGACTGGAGCCAGAACAGCGCGGCGAAGACGACGGTGGCGCCGTACTCGCTGCGTGCGCAGTCGGTGCCGGCGGTGTCTACCCCACTGACCTGGGCCGAGGTTGCGGCCGGGGCGGCCGGGAAACGCCCGGCGGTCAAGCCCTACCCGGCGACCGAGGTGTTGACCCGCATCGCCGAGCAGGGCGATCTACTCGCCCCGCTCCTTGACGGGGGCCCCGAGCTGCCGGGCTAGGAAGAGCCGGGGCCTGTCCCCGGCGTCGGTCAGTCCGGGCCGATGACGCAGAACTCGTTGCCTGCCGGATCGGTCAGGACGCGGGTCGTCCACTCGCCGGCGTCGGTCACGCTGATCTGATGGGCGCCGGCGGCGAGCATCTGTCGCGTCAGTGGTTGTGCGTGGTCGACGAAGATGTCGAGGTGGGTCCGCACTTTGCCGGTCTTGGGCTCGGGAACCCGCTGGAACGTCAGATGTGGTGGTCCCGCCATGTTTTCTGGGCAGTCGACCGTGACATAGGCGCTCCCTGCGGGGTGTGGTCGCCGCTGGTAGCCGAGAAACCGTTCCCAGAAGGCCGCTGCCGAGTCCGGATCAGGGCAGTCGATGGTGACTCCGATCCGGTGGGGGGATGCGGGGGGTGTCCTACCGCCCGGTGTGGTGGGTGTGTCGTTCATCTGGTTCTGATCCTTCCAGTCCTCTCGGTGCTGGTGTGGATAGTCCATGAGCGGTGTGGCGAAACGTTGGCATGCACGATGTGGAGAGGTTCTCCGCGTACCGGCAAGGTAGCATGCGGAGAGATTCTCCGCTTGCTGGTTGGTCCGGGAGGAACGAGGAATGCGGGTCGACGCACGGCGCAACCGGGACCGGCTGGTGGCGGCGGCCACCGCCGTCATCGCCGAGCAGGGCCCCGCCGCCTCCCTCAACGAGATCGCGCAACAGGCCGGCGTCGGTGCCGGCACCCTGTACCGACACTTCCCCACCCGGGAGTCGCTGCTGCTCGAAGTCTTCACCACCCGGATCGAGACCTTGTGTGCGCGCGCCCACGAGCTGGCCCAGAGCCGGCCGCCGAGCGACGCGTTGACCGCGTGGCTGGAGGCGTTCCTCCAGCACTGCCTGACGGACCGGGGTCTGGCCGAAACGATCATGAAAGTGCCGTCGGGCTCCGACCTGAACTGCGCCATGAAGTTGCGTACGGCGGGGGCGGGGCTGGTCGCGCGGGCGCAGGAGGCGGGCATCGTGCGTGCCGGCGTCGAGGTCGAGGACATCCTGCAACTGACGATCGGTATCGCCCTGGCTGCGGATAGCCCTGCTCGGGCCGAACGTCTCCTTCCTATCGCCATTGTCGGCTTACGCCGTTGACGTCCGATACAGGGCGTTTACTTAGTCCTCGTCCGTTTTCCTGGATGGCATACCCGAAAGGGCGATGCCGAGACCGGCCGAATGGGATAGCGTGACCCGTCGTTCAGTACGCACTTTTCGGGGGGAGTGGCTACCCGTGTCACGTTGGAAGAATGTCGCCGTCCTGGCGGCTGCGACCGCCGCGGCGGTCGCGGTGACCGGCTGCGGACCCACCACGGCTTCTCAGGAAACAGCACAGGAGTCGAGCGTGCTGGAACTGCTCGCCAGCGACCTCCAGGGTTCCCTCCAGGAGGCGGCGGACCGGACCGGCAAGGTCGAGACCGTACGGGCGACGATGGTGGTCTCGGGTCCCGAGGACTTCGAGATGCAGATGGCGATGGATCTGCGTGACTCCGTGAGCTACGAGATAGTCATGGAGATGGAGGGGGAAGTCACCACCATCCGTTTGGTCGACTCCGTGATGTACATGGAGATTCCCGAGGCAGAACGAGAGCGCAGTGACGGTAAGCGCTGGATGAAGCTGGACGTCTCTGCCGCCGAGGGGATGGGTCTCGACGAACAGATGCAGGATGCCGACCCGGTCCAGCAGGTCAAGACACTGCTGGAAATTGAGGGCGTCACCGTTGTCGGCGAGGAGACGGTGGACGGGGTACCCACGGTCCACTACAGCGTCACCGCCACCGGGGAGGAGCACCTTGCTCTGTTGGAAGAGCAGGGCAAGCTCGACTCCGCCGGCCAGGCGAATGCCGCGGACCAGATGGCCGAGTTCGGCGTCACTGAGATCAAGACCGAGCTGTGGATCGACGAGCAGTACTGGCCGCGCCGGGCCCGCATGACCATGGGCGAGATGGGCGTGATGACGGTCGACTACACCGACTACAACGAACCGGTGACCATTGAGGCGCCGCCGGCCGCCGAGACCGCCGACTTCGCCGACGTCCTCGGCGACCTCGGGGAGGAGCTCAGCACCACCACCTGACCGGGACGCACGGTCCCACTGATCGCCACGACTCTGCCCGGCCGGGCTCACCGGCCGGGCAGAGTCGTTACCGGGGCGGGCGCGGCCGGCAGCGGGAGGTGTGGTCCACCGCGAGTACGCACCGTCCACCTCCCTCCGGCAACAGCCGGTCGCAGAAGACCCAGTGGCGCACCTCCTGCTGGTCCTCGGCGGAGACGGTTACCCCGCCCGGCTCGACCCGGGCGCTGAACCGAATCAACACCCGGGCGGCGGTCCGGGCCAGGATTCGGGCTCGCATCAGGTCGGCCGCGGTGACCGGGAGGTGGATCACCCAGCGGCTGGTCATCGGTAGTGGTGGCGAGCCGACTGGGCGCTCTGCCACTCCCGTAGGGCGTTCTTGATCCGTACATTTTCCTCCCGCACCGCGACCAGGGCGGTCTGCGCGGTGGTCAACTTGTCGGCGACCCGGTGCAGGAAGTCGCGGATCTCCACCGGGTCGAGCCCCCGTCGCCGGACCGAGAAGTAGCGGTCCCGGACCTCCCCCGGCCGTCGCAGCCTCAATCGGCGGTACGACAACCGGGCCGCGCCTGGTGGTGGCGCGGAGGTGTGATCTCGGCGGCGATGCGAGACCAGTACGAGAGGCGCCAACCGACCGCAGCGGCACCGCATCACCGACAGCGACGCTACTGACACCTTGCACCTCTGTCAACGCTTCCTTATCTGTCGAATCTAGCTCGCCCTCTTCCTGCTGCTTCTCTCCTAGCTCTTGCTGCTCTCTCAGTCGGTGATCAATACTGGAGTAGCCAACCGACCGCAAGGGGCTTCCGTGCCAATACCGCCGACCATGGACGAGTTGATCAACGATCTGTTGAAGCGGATCGAGGCGGGCGAGCTTCGTCCTGGCTCGCAGATACCGTCCACCCAGGAGCTCGCAGATCACTACGACCTGTCGCTGTCGACGATTCACCGGGCCGTGGCGCGGCTGCGGGCGCAGGGGGTGTTGGTGGGTCGTCCCGGGCGCGGCGTCTTCGTCGCCGAACCCTCCAACCGCTGACGCTGCTGCCCTCGGTCGGGCCGCACTGCGCGGCGTACGAGCGTTCCAAGCAGCGCGCCGACGTTCTCGTGGCCGGGGCCGTGCAGTTGGCCTGCCAGCTTGGTTCCTGCATCCGTCCGGGTCTACGGGCCTGGTCCGGCGACTGTGACCGCGCCGAACCTGCTACTGCTCAGGCTGGCCCGTAACCAGCTTCCCGTACTGCCCCCGGGCACGTGCCTGTCGTCTTTACCGAAGACGTCTCGCGTGGGTATTCCTCGCAGCCGAGGCGCCGGTCGGCGGCCGGTCCGTCCTTTCCGGCCGCTACCTGACACGGACAAGTCCCAGCTGGCTCTGGTCGAAGCGATACTGTGCGGGGCCAACCGACTGCAAGGGGCCCGACGTGCCTATTCCACCCACGATGGACGAGTTGCTCGAAGGCTTGTTGAACAAGATCAAGAGTGGGGCCTACCCGCCCGGTTCGCAGTTGCCCTCCGGGCGGGTGCTGGCGGACGAGTACGACACCTCTCAGTCCACTATCAGTCGGGCAGTGGCGCGGCTGCGGGCGCAGGGGGTGTTGGTGGGTCGTCCGGGACGCGGCGTCTTCGTCGCGGAGCCGCCACGTCGTTGACGGGCGCTGCCCTTGATCGGGCAGTACCCCGCGCTGCCGCCACCCGTGCCTCGTTAGGCTCGAGGTCATCGCACCGGCCGCGATCCCCGGGTTGGCCTGCGCCACACTTCGGGGCTCTCAGCCGTGGACACTCGACGAGTAAATGTCACGATGCGCGGCGTACATTCGGTGGAGCGAAGGGGCAGCATGGAACAGGTACTTGTCACGGGAGCCACCGGCACCGTGGGTAGCCTTCTGGTTCGCGACCTCGCCGACCGCGGGGTGCGAGTGCGGGCGCTGGTTCGTTCGCCGGAGCGGGCGGCGGCTGCCCTACCCCAGGGCGTGGAGACGGTCCGCGGGGACGTCACCGACCTGGCCTCGGTCCGGTCCGCGGTCGACGGGTGTGACACCGTCTTTCACGCTGCCGGGCTCCCCGAGCAGTGGTTGGCCGATCCCGACGTCTTCGAGCGGGTCAACGTCGGCGGCACGCGGCACCTGGTGGAGGCAGCTCTCGCCGAGGGCGTGGCGACGTTCGTCTACACCAGCACGATCGACGTTTTCGACCAGGTCCCGGGCCAGCCGTTCGACGAGTCACGGATCACGGAACGTCCGCTCGGCACCGCGTACGAGCGTTCCAAGCAGCGCGCCGACGTGCTCGTGACCGATGCGGTCGAGCGGGGCCTGCCAGCCCGGTTCCTGCATCCGTCCGGGGTCTACGGGCCCGGTCCGGCGACCGCGACCGCGCTGAACCTGCTGCTGCTCAGACTGGTCCGTAATCAGATTCCCGCGCTGCCCCCAGGTGGCATGCCCGTCGTCTTCACCGAAGACGTCGCCCGGGGACACCTCCTCGCGGCCGAGGCGCCGATCGGCAGCCGGTTCATCCTCTCCGACCGCTACCTGACCCTGACCGCCATCGCTGAGCTGGTCCACACGTTGGTGCCGACGGCCAAGGTCCCCCGCACCATACCCCCGGCACTCGCGAAAGCCATGGCCACCACCGGGGAGGCCATCTCCCGCGTGACCCGTCGGCCACCGCTGCTCGCCGCGGGCGAGCTGCACTTCCTTCGTTCGCACCCGCTGCCGGACGCCTCCCGGGCCCGCAGTCAGCTGGGCTGGCAGACCACCGACGTACCGGAGGGCTTCGCCCGCGCCCTGCGGCACTTCGACGTCCTGCCCCAGCCACATTCCACCCACGGTGGATGAGTTGCGCGAAGAGTTGACGCGGTGCTGCCCCTGATCGGGTAGCCCGCCGCTCCCGTCGTCGTTACGCCTCGGCCCAGACGGCCAGCTCGTTGCCGCTCGGGTCGGTGAAGTGGAACCGACGCCCGCCCGGGAAGTCGTAGGGGCCGTCGACGACGGTGCCGCCGGCCCCGGTCACCGCCTGGACCGACTTTTCCAGGGCGGTCGAGAACAGCACGACCAGTGGGCCGCCCGCCCGCACCTGCGGGTCCTGCCGGAGCCCGCCCACCTCCGGTGCGGACTCGCCGTGCGGGCTGCGGATGCCGGCGTATTCCGGCCCATAGTCGGTGAACTGCCAGCCGAAGGCCTCGCCGTAAAAACGTTTCGCCTCCGCGAGGTCGGTGACGGCGAACTCAACGTAGTCGATGGCGTGCTGTCGGTGTGTCACAGAATCAGTCATGCACCAGATCCTGCCCGGTGGGTACGACCAACCCGGGGAGGCGAGCCCGATCCACGCCGTCCCGCCGTCGAATGCCGCCAGCCCAAACGTTACCCAGCGCGAAGGTCGGCCGTACGACTAACGTGCCGGTTGGAAATTCGTGGGTCGGCCGTTACTGGCGTCATAGCGGGTGAAGTAGTGCAGGGCGGTGAAATCGGGCACCGATTCGATCGCGTTCCTCGCCGTTCCCGGAACGGCGGGTCATCGCCCGGCCGTCGTCCGTGCAACAATCCGTTCGGATTCAATGACGATGTTTCTGGGAGTCGACGGTGCAGTGCACGAACTGCGGCAATTATATTGATCCGGCAAAGGGTGAGTGCGAGTGCGGCACTCCGTTGCCGCAGCCAACCGGCGCGGAGGTGCCCGGCCAGCGGCCGGCGCAGCCGATCTCCGTCCCGCCGCACAACGTCCAGCCGGCCCGGGGGCAGCGGCTCTTCGCCCGTCCCCCTGGCTATCCGACCTTCGTCTCCTGGGTGGTGACCGGCGCGTTCCGGGACCGGCGCGGTGCGCTCGGCGCGTTCCTCGCCGCCTGGTTCAACCTGCCGCTCGCCGTGTTCGTCGGCGGTCTGGGGATCGTGTACGGCGGGATAGCTGGCTACCTCGGCGGGTTCACCAGCGGCAATGAATTCGGCCCCGATTTCCTCGTCGAGGTTCCCCTCCTCGGTTCGGTGCTCAGCGGTGCCGCGCTTCAGGTTGGCGGCGTGCTCGGTCTTCTGGTCGGCGTGCTGCTCGGCTGCCTGGCCGGGTTCTTCGGCGGCTTGTTCGTGCCGTGGTCTCTGGTCACCACCGAGCCGGGCTATGCCGTCGGCTACCTCGTCGCCCAGACCATTGTCGCGATTCTCCTCAGCCTGCTCTACACCAGCTACGGAATCGGTACCGAAGGATGGCGGTTCCGGGCTGCCGGCTACCGCGAACCAAGCCGCCGTGAAAGGGAACTGCTCCAGCCGATCCTGGTCGACTGCGCGACGCGGCTGCAGCTCGACTCGCACCCGAAGCTGCTTATCGATGACAGCCGTGATCCGCACGCGGTCAGCGGGACCCGACACGTGGTGCTCAGCCGCGGACTGCTCGACGAGTTCGACTACGCGCCCGAGCCGATCGCCGCGGTGCTGTGCCACGAGCTGACGCACTGGCGCAACGCCGACCCGGTGTCCGGCCTCTTCGTGCGCGGGCTCGGCCTGCCGCTCTACCTCGCCTACGCGTTGGTCACCTGGCTGCGACGGAAGTTCCGGCACCCGATCCTCTCCCTCGCCCTGGCGCTCAGCGCCTGGCCGCTCCTGCTGACTGTCCGGTACTTCGTCATGCCGATGCAGGCGGCGGGGAACCGGGGCGCCGAATACCTCGCCGACCAGGGTGCGATCTGGGCGGGGCACCACCTCGGGCTGCGGCAGGTGTTGAGTCGGGTCCAGGGCGGGTTCGACGGGGCCCGCAATGGGTGGGAACTCGCTGTCTGCGCCAACCACCCCCCGGGTGAGCTGCGTTTGGAGCGCGCCGAGGCGCCCGGTGTTGACTATCCGCTGCCCGACCGGGACTCGCCGGCACGTCCGCTTCCGGTGGTCGTGTCCAGCCCATCTCGTGACTGAGCCAAGGGCGGAGAGGCAGCGATGACGACGATTCATGCCTGCGTGAAGTGCCGGACCGTGCTCCTTCCGGGCCAGCAGGGGTGCCTGCGATGTGGCTTCCCGGCAGCCGAGCAGACGCAGGAGTGCTCCACCTGTCACCGTCCCACCGGGGTGGACGCGCGGTTCTGCCCCGCCTGTGGGCAGCGACTGGGGCAGCGGTCGCCGATGCCCGCCGGTGAGGCGGCGACGGCACCGACACCCGGCACCGATCCAGCTGCCCCGTTGCCGCCGCCCACCGCGTTCGCCGAGGTGCGCAACCCCAATCGCTGGTTGTACCGGCTCACCGGCGTCGGTCTGGCCGTGCTGTTGGCCGGTATTGCCGGCCTCTATGCGGTCCAGAGCGTCTTCTACACCCCCGAGCGCGTGGTCGCGGAGTACTTCTCCGCGCTCTCCGAGCGGGACTTCGCCGCCGCGCGTTCGCTCCTGGAGGAGCCACCCGGGGACGGTCCGAATGATCCCGGGAAGCTACCGTTGATCCCCCTGAACGAGTCCTACCAGCCGCCGTCGGCAGCGGAGGTCACCTCGATCGAGGTGCCGAACGAGATCGAGCTGGAGGGTGTTCCGGCCGGTGCGGACCGGGCTGACTGGCGGTTGGCCGGCGTCACGTACCGGGTGGGCGACCGTACCTTTCGGGAAGTGCTGTATCTGCACCGGCAGAAACGGAAGGAACTGGGTGTTCTTGATGGCTGGTTGATCTACGGCGGGGTTAATGAGCTGACCGTGTCGGCCTGGGAGAACGGTCCGAGCGTGCTCATCAACGGGCAGGTGGTGCCAGCTCGCGAAGGGAACGCGATCGCCCGCGTCTTCCCTGGTGTCCATGAGGTGGGGCTGTCGGACGACCCGCTACTCCAGGCCGAGCCGGTGTCTGCGGAGGTTGGCCTGCTGAGGCCGCACGAGGCGAGGCTACGGCCAACGGTCCGGGATTCGGCGCGCAGCGCGGTCGGAAGTCAGGTGAAGGCGTACCTTGACAACTGTGCTGAGAGCACCGACCCGTCGCCGGAGGACTGCCCCTTCTCCTGGACCGCAGTCGATTCTTCGCAGACCGTGCAATGGACGATCGAAACGTATCCGGAGCTCGAATTCGCTATCTATTATGGCCAGGTCAGCGTCACCGGTTGGTCGGGACGGGTCAACGTGGCATGGACCGGCGACGGCGGGGTGGAGATGGATTACGACCTCGACTTCGCCGTCACCGGTTGGGCAAGCTTGATCAGTGGTCAGGTGACCTTCGACTACGACTCACTCTCGAATTAGTTCGGCGTGGATGATGCGGGTTTGTCTCCGCGTCGCCGACGTGGCATAGGTCGGGAATGTACTGATTCGCCGTCCCAATCGTTGCCGGGTGGGTGAGTCCGAAAGGTGCTTGTCCGGCTTGACGGGCTGGGTTACTGTGTCCAGTCGACTTAGACGTACTTCCGGGGGAGTGGCTTCACATGTCACATTGGAAGAAATTGAGCGTTCTGGCGGTCGCGGCCGTTGCGGCGGTTTCGATGACTGCCTGCGGGCCTAACGACTCCAAGGGAGAGTCGGGTGCGCTGGAACTGCTCACCGATGACGTCCCTGGCTCGCTTCGAGCGGCAGCCGACAAGGCCAAGGAAACCGAAACGGTGCGAGCTGACGTGGTTACCTCGGGAAGTACCGCAGATTCTGAGCTGCAGATGACGTTGGACTTCCGTGATTCACTCAACTTCGATGCGGTCGGCGAGGCCCTTGGGGAACCTGTCGCCCTGCGCCTGGTCGACTCGGTGATGTATACGGAGAACTCCGCGGAGGATCGGGAGCTCTACGGCGGTAAGCGCTGGACCAAGATCGACCTCAGCTCGGCGCCCGCAGGTGATACGGGCATGGATCAGATGTTGCAGGAATCCAACCCATCCCAGCAGATCGAGGCGCTGCTGGAGTTGGAGGGCGTCACCGTCGTGGGTGAGGATACGGTGGATGGGACCCGGACGGTCCAGTACACCGTCACCACCACCCCCGAGAAGCTCGCCGAGGCACAACCGGAGGGTTCGGTTGATTCCTCGGACCTGCCGCCTGCGGAGGACACTCTCGATGTAACCGAAGTAACGATCGATATCTGGATCGACGAAGAGTACCTGCTCCGTCGGTTCCGCTCGGACCTGGGCACGGCGGGCGTGACGACGGTTGACTACTACGACTACAACGAGCCCGCGCAGATCGAGGCGCCGCCGGCAGCGGAGGTTGCCGACCTTGAGGATATCTTCGCGGACCTCGGCAAGGACTTTGAGGATGCCATGAAGGAGCTCGAAGACCTTCCCGGTGGCAGCTGAACGGGATAGCCCTAGCTGACGTCGTACTCCGCCCGGCCGGGCTCCCCGGCCGGGCGGAGTCGTTGCGGGCCCTGCCCCCGGGGCGCGACGGTCAACCGCGATCACCGCCACCGTCGTCTGCGGCAACGTGTCCGCACGGGCCCGGCCCCGCCAGCGGTCCACCCCGCCCGACCGTCGGTGCGCGCCTCGCGGCGTCAGTCGACCGAGGGCAGCGACGGGCCAAGGACATCGTCGGCGTCCACGATCGTGTACGCGTACCCCTGCTCGGCGAGGAAGCGTTGCCGGTGGGCGGCGTACTCGGTGTCGATCGTGTCCCGGGACACCACCGTGTAGAAGTGCGCCTGCCGGCCGTCGGCCTTGGGTCGGAGCACCCGACCGAGCCGCTGCGCCTCCTCCTGCCGGGAGCCGAACGTGCCCGACACCTGGACCGCCACCGCCGCCTCCGGCAGATCGATCGAGAAGTTACCCACCTTCGAGATCACCAGAGTGCGCAGCTCACCGGAGCGGAACGCGTCGAAGAGCCGCTCCCGCTCCCGGTTCGTGGTTGACCCCTGCACGATCGGCGCGTCCAGATACTCCCCCAGCTGGTGCAGCTGGTCGATGTACCCGCCAATCACCAGGGTCTGCTCGCCCGGGTGTCGGTCCAGCAGCGCCTTCACCACCGGCAGCTTGGTCCGGGTGGTCGCCGCCATCCGGTAGCGCTCCTCGGCCTCCGCCATGGCGTACGCCATCCGCTCGGCCTCGGTGAGCGTCACCCGCACCTCGGTGCACCGGGCCGGGGCGATCCAACCCTGCTGTTCGATGTCCTTCCACGGCGCGTCGTACCGCTTCGGACCGATCAGGCTGAACACGTCCCCCTCCCGGCCGTCCTCGCGAACCAGGGTGGCCGTCAGCCCCAGCCGGCGACGGGCCTGAAGGTCGGCGGTGAACCGGAAGATCGGTGCGGGCAGCAGGTGAACCTCGTCGTAGACGACCAGGCCCCAGTCCCGTGCCCCGAACAGGTCCAGGTGGGTGAACGCGCCGCCGCGCCGGGACGTCAACACCTGGTACGTGGCGATGGTGACCGGACGGATCTCCTTGCGGTCCCCCGAGTACTCGCCGATCTCCGCCTCGGTCAGCGACGTGCGGGCCACCAACTCCCGTTTCCACTGCCGCCCCGCCACCGTGTTCGTCACCAGGATCAGCGTGGTCGCCTTCGCCTCGGCCATCGCCGCCGCCCCGACCAGGGTCTTCCCCGCGCCGCAGGGCAGCACCACCACGCCCGAACCGCCGGCCCAGAACGCCTCCACCGCCTCCCGTTGGTAGGAGCGCAGCGTCCACGGCTTTCCGCCATCCCCGCCGGCCTCGGCCAGCTCGATCGGGTGGGCCTCACCATTGACGTACCCGGCCAGGTCCTCGGCCGGCCAGCCGAGCTTGAGCAGCGCCTGCTTGAGCCGCCCGCGCTCGGACGGATGCACCGCGATGGTGTCGTCGTCGAGCTTCGTGCCGAGCATCCCGGCGAGCTTCTTGCTCTTGGCGACCTCGATCAGCACCACCCGATCCACGGCCCGCAGCACCAGGCCGTGCACCGGGTCGTTGATCAGTTGCAGCCGGCCATACCGGTCCATCGTCTCGGCCACATCAACCAGCAGGGCATGGGGCACCGGATAGCGGCTGTACGTGATCAGCGCGTTGACCACGCCCTCGGCGTCGTGCCCGGCGGCCCGGGCGTTCCAGAGGCCCAGCGGGGTCAGCCGGTACGTGTGTACATGCTCCGGTGAGCGTTCCAACTCGGCGAACGGCGCGATCGCCAGCCGGCAGGCCTGCGCATCGGGATGCTCGATCTCCAACAGCAGGGTCTTGTCCGACTGCACGATCAGGGGTCCACCACTCACGTGAGCGCCTCTCTTGATCTTCGGATGTCGGTCGTCGTGCCGGGCATGGGCCACGGGACGACCATCCAGTGTTGCACGCTCCGCACCGGATGCTGGATTTTTGGGTGCACCATGCAACCTGGCGGGGTACTGGTACGTCTTGCAGGGTGACAACCAATGCGGGTGGGTCTCATGTTCCTGGTTCCGGGCTACCTTCCGGATCCTGCCCGCACGGTTGTCACGCTGGTCGGCGCCGGTGCGTACGCGTTCGATCCGCGGCCGAGGGCGGCGGGGTCGGAGGGCCCGCGTCGGTCGGGCGGCGGAGTCGCCAACGGGGGCGGGCGCAACGCCCGGGCCGGACCGGCCGGTGGTGGTGCTGGCCCACAGCCACGGTGAGTGTCACCCTGGATCCTCGGAGTTCGTCGATGGCGGGGAGGGCGGAATGACCGTCGACCAGGACGTGATGACCGAGACACGGCGGAGACCCGATCCGCCTGTCTCCGCCGGCACGATGGTCGCCTACGTGGCCGGCGGGGTGCTCCTGTTCGGTTGGTTCCTGTTTGGTCTGCTGGTGCAGCGGCAGGGTCTCGTGGACTCGGTCGGCGAGACCGCCGGTACGGCGTTTGGTCTGCTGTTGGTGGTCGCGGTGGTCGGTACGTTCCGCCGCGATCGGCGCTGACGCGTTGGTCTCCTCCCGCGCGATCGGCGTTGGCCCGTTGGTCTCCTCCCGCGCGATCGGCGTTGGCCCGGCGCGGTGTTCAGTCCGCCAGCACCGCTGCTGCCACCCGGTGTAGGGCGAAGGTGTGCAGCATTTCGGTCCGCTCGTCTTCCGCCCGTAGGTAACCGGCCCCGATCGACACCGGCCGGACCAGTCGGGAGGCGGTTGCCCCGTGCGCGTCGACGTACCCCACCCAGACCAGCGCCTTGTCCCGAACCGCCTGCTGGAGTACGGCCAGCGCGTCGGTGTGCCGGTGCGCGGCTCCGGCGCCCTCCTGGCCGCGGAGCGACGCCGGTGCCCGCTGTGCAGCCCGGGTGGCGGCGTCGCCCCGCCGGATCTGCTCGACCATGCCGAGGAGCCGGGGCATCGGGAGCCTCGGGGCGGTGACCGGGTCCACGATCCGGGCGGCGGTGCCCGGCGGGCGTGCCGGTGCCCGGCGGGTCCTGGGCCGGGTGAGTACCGCCGCACCGGTGGCGTCCTCGGGCACCGGCGCATAGCCCACCTCGCGCAGTGTGGCGAGCATCCGGGTGACCGGGCCCGGCGTGACGAGCACGGTCGGCGCGAGCCGGCGGAGCGCCAGCACCTCCAACCGGCGGTCGGCGAGCACCTCGCCGAGCAGCGCCTCATCGTCACTGCGCAGGTACGCCCCGGTGGCGCCGACCCGCAGCCCGCCATGCCGGCGGGCGACGTCGTCGACCAGGTAGGTGAGCCCCTGCGGCACCGGGGTCCGCGAGCGCCGGGCGAACAACCCGTGTAGGTCGGCTGCCGAGTAGCCGGCGTCCAGCGCCCGGCGGACGCTTGCCGGGGTCACCCGGTGCACGCTGGCCCCACCGGCCGACTCGTGCTCGGCCACCACGTCCAGCTCGGCGGCGAGGGTCGGGTCAGCCGGTCCGGGTACGACGACGGTCAGATCGGCCTGCACCAGGAAGTGGTCAACCGGGGCGGGTAGCAGCCCGTCCAGCGCCCGTACCGCCGTTGACGCCTCGCCGTCGGCGTGCAGGCCCAGCGGGTCGCCCGCGCCCCGCTGCTCGCTGGCGGTGGTGTCGGCGAGCAGTAGCCGCCCGTACGAGGTGAGCGCCCCCAGCCCGGTGACGCCCAGCGTGGCCGCCTCGGTCAGCACCTCCCGGTGTGCCGCCTCCCGTCCCCGGCTGCGCCGGGGCGCTCGCCAGTCCAACAGCTCCAACACCTCGTCCGGGGTGGGTGCGGTCGCCGGCTCCAGGTCGGCGAGGACACCGAGCGCCGCCTGCCGGGCGATCGGCGCCCCGGCGCGTTCCGCCTCGGGGGAGAGCACCGTGATCGGGCGGTCCCGGTCGTCGCGTTGGCCGACCAGCCCGGGTTGTCGGGTCATCGTCAGCCAGGCCCGGGCCAGCTGTTCCCACCGTTGCGCCAGCGAACCGGCGCGCCAGGCCTCGTACCCGGCGCTCGGCAACACCTGCTGCTCGGCGGCGGTCCGGGGCGCGGCGACCCCGGGCGCCTCCAGCTCCCCGATCAGTCCGGCGGCGTGCGCCGCCTCCAGCAGCAGTGCGGCGGTCGGTTCGTCCAGGCCGAGGGCGCGGGCCAGCCGGCGGAGGTCGCGGACGCCCAGGCCGCCGGAGCGAAGCACCGAGGCCGGCTCCGCGGCGAGCTGTTCCAGCAGCGCCTCGGCCTGGCGGACCACCTCCATGGTCTGGCCGGCTCCGGCCGAGTCGACCGCTTTCGGTTCCCGAGGTGGGGCCGCGACCTGTGGCGGGTCGGTGGGCATGGGGCCGAGCGGGCCGGTGTCCCGGCGGAGCAGGAGCCCCACCTCCCGGGGCAGCTCGACAGTCCCGGGGCGGCCGCCCCCACCGGTGGTGACCGAAACCAGGAGCCGGTGGTCAACCAGCCAGCGCACCGGTGAGCCGGTGGGTGCGCCGCCGTTCGTGGGGTCCGGCGGCAGGGCATCCTCGGCGCCCAGGGGCGGGGCCTGCAACGCCCCCGGTGGCACGCTGCCGACCGGCGGACCGGCGGCCAGCCGATCCAGGATGGCCCGCGCCGACGGCGGTGCCGAGAGTAGGGTGCGCCGCAGCTTCGCCGGGTCCGCGCAGAGGGCCGCCGCCCGCGAGTCCAGCTCCGCTGCCGGCCGGCCCAGCCCCGCGGGGTACGGGGAGATTTCGTCGATGCCGCCGATCACGTGTAGCCGTTCGTCGGGTCCGTACAGCAGCAGGCGGGATCGGAGCAGTCGCACCGCTTCGCGGACGGCGGCCGGGTCGGGCGGGCGCGCGTTGGCCCCGGACATGGCGAGGATCACGTCGAGGCTGGTCGTGTCGGCCGCTGCGTCGCGGGTGAGCCGGGCGGCGTCGAGGACCTGAAGCGTGAACCGGTCCAGGCTGTCCAGCACGCGGGCCACCGATACCCGGGACTGGGCTCGGAGGGCGAGCGCGGCGAGGTCGCTGGGGACCGGTACGACCAGGTCCGGCCGCTGCTGGAGCAGGGCCGCGAGCTCCTGGTCGGGCAGCGCACGCAGGTGGTCGGCGAGTGAGTTGGTCATCGTCTTTCCACGCTAGCCCGACGGGTGTCCGCTCCGCCCCTCGGTCGGCCAGTCGCCCCCACCGCATCGGTGGCCGCCGTACCCGTGGCAGCCGCGGCGGGGGTGGCGCCGGTGCGCGATGATCTCACTGGATTCCCAGCGGCGCCCGACGCCGCGGTCCGGCTAGCCTTAGAGCAGTAGACGTCGTGAGTGAAGCAGAGGTTTTCAAGTGCCGACGGGTCGAGTGAAGTGGTACGACGCGACCAAGGGATACGGGTTCGTCACCAGTGACGAGGGCGGCGACGTGTTCCTGCCCAAGGCGGCGCTTCCGGCGGGTGTCACCGACCTGAAGGGTGGGCAGCGGGTCGATTTCAGTGTGGTCGACAGTCGTCGTGGCACCCAGGCGATGGGGGTCAAGCTGTTGGAGGCCCCACCGTCGGTGGCGGAGCTGCGTCGTCGCCCGGCGGAGGAGCTGCACGGCCTCGTCGAAGACATGATCAAAGTTCTGGAGGCGAAGGTGCAGCCGAACCTACGCCGTGGCCGGTTCCCGGACCGGAAGACCGCGCAGAAGATCGCTCAGCTGGTCCACGCGGTCGCCCGCGAGTTGGAGGTCTGAGACACCAGGCCGGCGTCGGCGGCCCGGCCCAGCAGCGCGTTGACGGCGGCGTACCCGGCTGCGCCCAGGTCGGCGGTGAACTCGTTCACATAGAGGTCGATGTGCCGCTGGACCACGTCGGGCTCCATCTCCTGCGCGTGCCTCAGCACGTAGTCGCGGCTGGCCGCCGGGTCCGCCCAGGCGCGGTTGACCGACTCCCGGATCCATCCGGTGGCGGCCTCGGGGTCCACGCTGCCGCGGCGGGCGAGTATCGCGCCGAGCGGGATCGGGAGGCCGGTGTCGGCCTCCCACCACTCGCCCAGGTCGACCAGGGCGGTCAGCCCGTGCCGGGGGTAGGTGAACCGGGCTTCGTGGATCACCAGGCCGGCGTCGTACCGGCCGGCGGCGACCCCCGGCATGATCTCGTGGAACGGCACCACCTCGATCCGGGCGGGTGGCCGTCCGGCTGACCAGAGCCGGAAGAGCAGGTAGGCCGTGGTCCGGTCGCCGGGTACGGCAACTGTGGCCCCGGAGAGGTCGGCCCGGTCCGGGAGCCCGGCCACCCGGCTGCTCGAGCCCTCGGGTGCCGCAGCAGGGGCGAGCGCCGGGTCGGGTCGGGTCAGTACCAGGGGCCCGCATCCCCGGCCGAGTGCCCCACCGCAGGGTAGGAGGTGGTAGTCCTCGAGCAGCCACGGCAGCGCCGCGTAGCTCACCTTCACCAGGTCGAACGCGCCCCGCTCGGCGGCCGTGTTGGTCACGTCCACGTCGGCGTAGGTCACCGTGACCGCGGGGGCGCCGGGGACCTGCCCGTGCACCAGTGCGTGGAAGACGAACGTGTCGTTGGGGCAGGGCGAGATCGCCAGCGAGAGCGTCACGCGCCTACGGTAGCCCCGCGGTACGGCCGTTCCTCGCCGGCCTTGTGGCAGCGGCCAAGATCCGGCATTGTCCGGTGGTCCAGATCTGCGTCGCGGCCGTCGGAGGTACCAACTGCCCACCTCGTACCTGCTCTGGCTCGTCGGGATCCTCGCCTCGCTGCTGGGCAACTCGCTGTTCTACTTCGCCCTCGGCTGGCAGGCGAGTGCGCATGGCGGTGCCATCACCGGTCTGGTGCTCACCGCCGTCACGCTGCCGCGGGTGCTGCTGCTTTTGATCGGTGGGGCGGTCGGGGATCGGGTGAGCGCACGCCGGGTGCTCATCATCGGCGATGCGGCGATGCTCGTCTTCTCGGTCGCCCTGGCGGCAGCGGCCTACCATCTTGGCGCGCCGCCCTGGTTGTTGCTCACCGCCGGGGTCGCCGTGGGGGTCGCCGACGCCTTCTATCTGCCGGCGTCCGGTTCGATGCCGCGACGGCTGGTCCACCCGGACCAGTTGCCGCGGGCCCTGGCGCTACGTCAGGCCGGCGGTCAGTTGGTGGCCGTGGGCGGCGGTCCGCTCGGCGGGGTTCTCGTCGGGTTGGCCGGGCTGGCGGGGGCGGCCCTGGTCAACGCGGTGACCTTCGCCGCGGTGCTGATGTTGCTGATCGTCATCCGGCCGCGGTACGGCGGCCCGCCACCGCCGGCGGGCAGCGGGGTTGTCCGCGATGCCTTCGACAGTCTCCGCGTTGGCTTTCGTGATCCGCTTCTGCGTCCCGGCCTGACGATGACCGGGGCCGCGGCGGCGTTCCTGCTTCCGGTGCTGTCGTTGCTGGTCCCGCTGCTCGCGCGGGCGGAAGGCTGGGGAGCCGCGGCTGTCGGTCTCATTCTTGGGGCGCAGAGCATCGGCATGCTGGTCGTCACCCTGGCTGTCGCACGCCGAGGCCCGCTCGGCCGGCCCGGTCTCCTCTCCGCCTGGGGCCTGTTGACAGCGAGCACTGGTGTCCTTGGACTGGCGCTCTCACCCACCGCGGCTGTCGCCATCGGCGCGGCGGTGGTCCTGGGACTCGGGAGTGGTCTCTTCGCCGCGCATATCGGGCCCCTGATCCTGGGGACGACCCCGGAGACGCACCTGTCCCGGATTCAGGCCCTGCTGACCCTGGTGCAGAGTCTGGCTTCGTTGGTCATGCTCAACGTGCTCGGCACTGTCGTCGAACACCGTGGTGCGGTGGTGGCGGTCGTGGCCTGCGCGGTGGCCACCAGCGGCGTCGGGCTGCTGGCGCTCCTGTCCGCGCCGCTGCGTACCACCCGGGTCGGGCTCACGACAGTCCCGGTCAACCGGTGAACGTTTGAGGGGCATTGCCCGAGCCGCGCTACCGGTGCGCTGCCCCGGTCAGGGTTACGGAGCTTCCGCCTCCGGCGTGGCCTCGTGCCCCCGCAACCCGTCGGTACGGCGCCGCTGCTTCATCTCCGCCTCGTAGATGTGCCGCCGCCCGCCGCCCAGGCGCTCCCGTGCGTCCCGTTCGATCTCCTGGAACGTGGCGTAGTAGCCGTCGTCGAACTCTTCCACGACCTGGAACGTCCATCGCCCGGGTAGCACGTTGCGGCCCAGCAGCTCGTGCTCGACCCGGTTGGCCATGTCGTCGTGCCCGGCCTCGCGGAGCAGCCGTACCACTCGGTCGAGGGTGAGATCTGCTCCCCCGATGAGCTGGTGTGCCGAATACAGGTGACCGCGTGCCCGGTGGACTGTCTCCAACGCCTCACTCAACCCGCCCAGTGCGTCGATGGTGACGTCATCGGCCCCTGCCGGCCGAGAGTGTTCCGCGTCCACTGACCGCCTCTGATCTGGCATGGCGGCTGATATACCCCGGAACCGCCGGACCGCACACCCGAGGGCGCCCGCCGCCGATCAATGTGCTGCACCCCTTCGCTGTGCCTTGCTAACGGCCGGTGATGGTGAAGACCGGTTTCGTCAGTGCTGTCCGGATGAGCCCGTTCAGCCGGGCCTCCCGTTTGGCTGCGGTAATGGTCCCGGCGGCTTTGCCGGGCGATTCACGTATGGCACCATCGTGGCACCGGCAACCACCTCCGGTCCTCGACAGGAGTTCCCCAATGTCTAAATCGACGCATCGCCTGCGTGGTGCCGTCCTCGCGTTCGCGGTTGTGGCTGCGTTCGCGGGTGGCCTACTAGCGCTGGTCTCGAATGTCCAACTCGCCGACTTCAATTGGGGCGCGCCAGCTGTGGAGTCAGGCATCGCGTTAGTCCGATAGGTTCCGCGCCACCGGCCAGGGGGCGGTATGCCAGAAAGTCCACCTTCGGTGCGTAGGCCCGCCGAGCAGGTCTGGCTGATCACCGCCCCGCTGGCGATGGTCGCGGTGGCTTGTAGCGTCTTCCTGGCACTCGCGGCCGAGCCGCCCCCGGGGAACCTTGCCATTACCGCGGCCCTACTCGTTGCGATAGTCGCAGCTGGAGCCGGGGTTCTGCAGATTGTCGTGCGCCGTGAAGCGCTCGAGGTGATAGTCACCGAGATCCCACTCGTGCTGGCTTTCTATTACCTGCCGCCCTTGACGGTCGTGGCGCTCACTGTGCTGTCATCCCTGGTCGGGCAGCTCTGGCGCCGACATGCCGCAGTGAAGGTCTGGTTCAATGTGGCCTGCACGGGTGCGGCGGCCTCGCTCGGTGGTGTCGTCCTGGTCGGGCTCTCCGGCGTCAACGGAATCGGCCCCCGGACATGGGCGGTCCTGTTCGCCGCGGTCACCGTGAACTCGGTGGTCTCCCTGCTCGCGATCAGTGGTGTCGTGAGCCTGCTCCACGGTTGGCAGACCGGCTGGGAGTTGTTCCGCAGATCCCCGGTGCCGCTGGTGGTCAACTCCATCAACGTGGTGATCGGCCTGATCCTGCTGCTGGCGCTGGAGTCGACCCGGTGGTCAGCGCTGCTGATCGCCGTGCTGACCGTCGCGATGGTGGTGATCTACCGCTCGTACGCGCAGTTTCTCCGGCAGCATCGCACGTTGAGCAGCATGTACGAGTTGACTCGGGCGATGACTGAGGGCGGTCGGGAGGGCGCTGTCGCTGACCTGTTGTTGGATCGGATCCGGGCCCTGATGCAGGCCGAGTACGCGACTCTGTGGCTCCCCGCGCAGGGGCGCTATCCCGAGGTGCTGCTCAGCGCTCGGGTGGACGACCGGGGCCTGCTCGATGTTGCGCCGACCCCTGCCGACCTGCGCGTCAAGGTCCGCGAGTCCGGCGTGACCCTCGCCGTCGGGCGAGCCCTCCCGGACCCCGCTGATGCTTGGGGGGACCTGGCCGGCCACGGGGTGAAGGACGTGATCGCCGTCCCGCTACGGTCGGGCAAGGCAGTGATCGGCACGTTGGAAGCCGTCAACCGACTGAGTGATGTGGGGCACTTCACCCCGGAGGACATTCCTGTCTTCGAGACCGTCGCCGCTCATGCCGCGGTCGCGCTCGAGAATTCCCGGCTGGTTGACCGGCTGCGGCACGACGCCTACCACGACACGCTCACCAAGCTGCCCAACCGGCGGCGGGTCACCGAGGCGCTGGACGAGGCGGTGAAGATCCGGGCGCCGGGTGAGGTGGTGGCGCTGCTGCTCTTCGCGGTTGATCGACTCCGGGAGGTCAACGAGTCTCTCGGGCGCGCCGCCGGGGACACGGTGTTGGTCCAGGTCGCCACGCGGCTTCGGTCCTGCGCGCCGTCCTCGGCACTGGTGGGACGGGTCGGCGGTGACGCGTTTCTGGTGACTCTCCGGCTGGCGGGGGCGACCGCGGCCCTGGACCTGGCGGCGCGGATGCGGGAACAGGTCCGGGCTGTGGTGACCTTTGACGGGCTGACCCTCGACGTGGATACGGCGGTGGGTGTCGCCATGCACCCGGAACATGGCAGTGGGTCTGCCGCGCTGCTGCAACGGGTCGACCTGGCCGTACGGGCGGCCAAGTCCTCGCCCGGGAGCGTCCAGCTGTTTCACCCGGCGTTGGAGTCCCGGTCGCTGCGGCGGCTCGGTCTCGCCGGCGACCTGCGGCGGGCCCTGGCCAATGGTGAGCTGGAGGTGTATTTCCAGCCCAAGGTCACCCTGCCTGACCGGCGGTTGGTGGGCGTCGAGTGCCTTGCCCGCTGGGAGGACCGGGCCCACGGGGCAGTCTCGCCGGAGGACTTCGTGGCGGTTGCGGAGTACACCGGTCAACTGGGGCGGCTCACCGAGTTCGTGCTCCGGGAGGGGCTACGGCGTAGCCGTGACTGGGCGCCCGGGGGCCACCCGCTCTCCGTCGCGGTCAACCTCTCCCCGCGTACGCTGACCGACCAGCACTTCCCGGAGCGGGTGCGGGAACTGCTCGAGGAGTACGGGGTGCCGCCGGAGCGGCTCACGTTGGAGATCCGGGAGTCCGGGGTGCTGGACGGCACCGACCGCCCCATCCCGACCCTGCGGCGCCTGCGTGATCTGGGCGTCCGCCTGTCGGTGGATGACTTCGGTACGGGTAACTCGTCGCTCGCCCACCTGCGCCGGCTCCCCGTGCACGAGGTGAAGGTCGATCACCGATTCGTGCAGGGGATGGCGACCGACCCCGGGGACCTGGCGATCGTCAACGCGGTGGTCACGCTCTCCCAGCAGTTCGGCCTCACCGTGGTGGCCGAGGGGGTGGAGAGCGAGTTGACCCTGGAGCTTCTCCAGGACATCGGGTGTGAGTACGGGCAGGGGTTCCTGTTCAGCCGGCCGTTGCCCTTTGAGCGGCTGGAGGCGTGGTTCGGCGCCCAGCTGGAGTCGGGGCCAGCGGCCGCGGGGGAGTCGCCGCGCCTGCGGGTCGTGCCGTGAGCTGGGCCCACGGGCCACCGAGGGGATCCGATTTCAGCTCCGCGATCCCGCCGTGTAGGCTAACCTCTGCACGGCCACCGAGTGGCTGCGCAGGCCCCCTTAGCTCAGTCGGCAGAGCGTCTCCATGGTAAGGAGAAGGTCTACGGTTCGATTCCGTAAGGGGGCTCAGAGGGTCCGGCTGGACCCACCCGGCGGTGTAGCTCAGGTGGCAGAGCAAGCGGCTCATAATCGCTGTGTCGCCGGTTCAAGTCCGGCCACCGCTACTTTCGTCCATCGGGCCTCACCCGGCGGATGATGGGACGGGCGCCTTCGGCGCCCGCTTTGCATGTCCACGTGCTCTGCGCGTAGGCTGATGCGCCCGTAGTTGTCACCCATTTACGAGGAAGGCACTCCGCCGTGGCGAAGGCGACCGATGTCCGGCCGAAGATCACTTTGGCGTGTGTGGAGTGCAAGGAGCGCAACTACATCACGCGCAAGAACCGGCGTAACGACCCGGACCGTATCGAGCTGAAGAAGTTCTGCCCGCGTGAGGGCCGGCACACGATCCACCGCGAGACCCGCTGATCCTGGCGGTCCACCGCTGATTTATCCACGGTCGCCGATCCGTCGACCCGAGTGGCTTTGTCGCCGCCGGTCGGGTGGGTCGGCGGCCGTGTTCTGCGTGTAGGTTCGCGGCATGTCCCTGGACCCCTCCTTCGTCGGCCGGACCTACCCGCCGACCGCCCCCTACCAGGTGGGCCGAGAGAAGATTCGTGAGTTTGCGACCGCGATCGGCGCCACCGAACCGGCCCACCACGACCCGACTGCCGCTCGTGCACTCGGCCATCCGGACGTGGTCGCCCCGCCGACCTTTCCGGTCGTGGTCACCATGGCCGCCACCCGTCAGATCGTGGAGGATCCGGACCTCGGTGTCGACTACAGCCGGGTGGTCCACGGCGATCAGCGCTTCGCCTACACCCGCCCGGTTGTGGCGGGGGACGAGTTGGTCTGCGTCAACACCATCGAGGACGTCCGCACCCGCGGCGGGCACGGGTTCCTGACCACCCGCACCGAGGTCACCACGCCTGATGGCGAGTCGGTGGTCACCGTCTGGTCGAAGATTGTCGTACGGGGGGAGGGCTGAGATGGAGCTGCCGACCAAGACATTCCGGGTAACCCGGGCGGACCTGATTCGCTACGCGGGTGCCTCGGGAGACTTCAACCCGATCCACTGGAGCGACCGGATCGCGACCTCCGTCGGGCTGCCCGGCGTGATCGCCCACGGCATGTTCACGATGGCTTTGGTGGGCCGGGCCGTCGCCGAGTGGGCCGGCGCTGCCGACGCGGTGGTCGACTACGGGGTCCGATTCACCCGACCGGTCGTTGTCCCAGACGATGATCAGGGCACCGAGATCGAGGTGACGGCGGCGGTTCGGGAGGTCACCGATGCGGGCTTGACCAGGATCGACATCACCGCGACCTGCGGCGGGGAGAAGGTGTTGTCGCAGGCGAGGGCGACCATTCGGGCATCCGGCTGACCGATCTTTGACGTGCCAGGGGCGGACCGGTTGGGAAAGTCGTGCCACTACCCGTACACTGATCCGCCGTGGGGCACGTGACCCTGCCCAGCCGTTTTGGCGGGGTGAGGTGACGTCTGCCGCATAGGGGTGTAGCTCAATTGGCAGAGCAGCGGTCTCCAAAACCGCAGGCTGCAGGTTCAAGTCCTGTCACCCCTGCGCCTCAGGCCTGATCGTTTCGTGGGTCGCGTCGCCGGCTGGCGGCGTCCGGCCCGTGGTGGTGGTATCGGCAGGGCGGCTCCGAGGCACTGGGGCCCCAAGTTCGGACCGCTGGCTACGGCCCGTCGCGGACGGTCGGGCCGGCCGGCGTGACCAGACTCCGCGTATGCTGTGACGGCGTGCGAACCGACATCCCGCGACGGAGGGCGATGTGGCCGACAACAAGCGGCGTGGCGAGGATGCCGACGACGAGCGTCTGGACGGCGAGCTCGACGCTGCCGGTGATGCCGGCGCCGACGATGAGTCAGCCTCCCGGGGCGAGGGCGCGAGCAGCTCACGGGCCGAGTCGGGTGACCGGCCGAAGAGTCGTACCCAGGGTGACAAGGTAGGCCCGATCGGTCGAGTCGCGCGATTCGTCCGCGAGGTCGTGGCTGAGCTGCGTAAGGTCATCTGGCCGACTCGCAAGGAGCTGTTGACCTACGCCTCCGTGGTGATCGTGTTCGTCGCCGTGATGCTGGCGATCGTGGCTGGCCTGGACCTCGCCTTCGCCGAGGGTGTGCTGTGGGTCTTCGGTGACCCCAGCTGACCGGCTGACTGTGCTGATAGTGACGGAAGTGAGCAAGCGTGCCTGAGTACGACGAGACCGCCGAGCCTGTGGACGAGCAGTCCACGGTCGCGACGGCGGCTGGTGACATGTCGGTTGAGGCCGCCAGCGAGCCGGAGCTCTCCGCCAGCGAGCCGGAGCTCTCCGCCAGCGCCAGCGAGCCGGCCGAGGAGGACGAGTTCGACCCGGTCGCCGAGCTGCGGCAGAAGCTGCGCTACGCGCCGGGCGACTGGTATGTGGTGCACTCGTACGCCGGCTACGAGAACAAGGTCAAGACCAACCTCGAGACCCGGATCACCTCCCTCGACATGGAGGACTACATCTACCAGGTCGAGGTGCCGACCCGGGACGAGGTCGAGGTCAAGAACGGCAAGCGTTCCCAGATCCAGGCCAAGGTCTTCCCCGGCTACATCCTGGTGCGAATGGAGCTCACCGCGGAGTCGTACTCCTGCGTGCGGAACACGCCCGGGGTGACCGGCTTCGTGGGCGCCACCGACCGGGCCGACCGTCCGGCGCCGCTGAGCCTCGACGAGGTGTTGAAGTGGCTGGCGCCAGCGGTCGAGGCTGTGGAAAAGAAGGCGAAGCCCGAGGTCAAGGTCCTCGACTTCGAGGTCGGCGACTCGGTCACCGTCACCGACGGTGCCTTCGCCTCCCTGCCGGCGACGATCAGCGAGATCAACGCCGACCAGCAGAAGCTCAAGGTGTTGGTGTCGATCTTCGGTCGAGAGACCCCGGTGGAGCTGAACTTCAACCAGGTCGCCAAGATCTGATCTTCAGTACGTCGGCGGTGGGTAGCTACCCACCGCCGACGTACTCGTTTCTGGCCCGGGCGGCTGGCAGCCGGACCCCGGAAGGCCGGCAGCCGGCGTGCGCTACCCTAGAACGTCGCCGTCTATGCGGCATGCTGACCGTGCATGACCGACGGGCGGTGCGAATTTCCATTTCACGTCCCAGGAAGTGACATGCCTCCGAAGAAGAAGAAGCTCGTCAAGACGTTCACGCTTCAGCTGCCGGCGGGCCAGGCCACCCCGGCGCCGCCGGTTGGCCCCGCGCTGGGTCAGCACGGTGTGAACATCATGGAGTTCTGCAAGTCCTACAACGCGCAGACCGAGTCCCAGCGGGGCGACATCGTCCCCGCCGAGATCAGCGTCTACGAGGACCGCTCGTTCACCTTCGTGCTGAAGACCCCGCCCGCCGCCCGGCTGCTGATCAAGGCCGCTGGTGTGGCGAAGGGCTCGGGTGTCCCGCACATGGAGAAGGTCGGCCAGGTCAGCCGCGCCCAGCTGCGGGAGATCGCCGAGAAGAAGATGGCTGACCTCAACGCCAACGACCTCGACCAGGCCGAGAAGATCATCGCCGGCACCGCCCGGTCGATGGGCCTGAACGTCGTCGACTGATCCAAGCCGACCCGCCGATCCCGTTTGTGGGAGGGCTCGCGAGCACCGCGGCCCGCCAGAGACCACAGGAGTAACCACAGATGCAGCACAGCAAGAACTACCGCAAGGCGGCTGCGGCCATCGACCGGTCGAAGCTGTACACCCCCGCCGAGGCCGTCAAGCTGGCCAAGGAGAGCACCTCCACGAAGTTCGACGCCACGGTCGAGGTCGCGATGCGCCTCGGCGTCGACCCGCGTAAGGCGGACCAGATGGTGCGCGGCACGGTCAACCTGCCGCACGGCACTGGTAAGACCGCGCGTGTGATCGTGTTCGCCGCCGGCGCGAAGGCCGAGGAGGCCGTTGCCGCCGGTGCCGACGAGGTGGGCACGGACGAGCTGGTCGCCCGGATCCAGGGCGGCTGGCTCGACTTCGACGCGGCGATCGCCACGCCGGACCAGATGGCCAAGATTGGTCGGATCGCGCGGATCCTGGGCCCGCGCGGTCTGATGCCGAACCCGAAGACCGGCACGGTGACGATGAACGTCGCCAAGGCCGTTGCGGACATCAAGGGCGGTAAGATCGCTTTCCGGGTGGACAAGCACTCCAACCTGCACCTGATCATCGGGAAGGCCTCGTTCTCCGAGAGCCAGCTGGTGGAGAACTACGCGGCGGTCCTCGACGAGATCCTGCGGGTGAAGCCGTCCGCGGCCAAGGGTAAGTACCTGCGGAAGGTCACCCTCACCACCACGATGGGCCCGGGTGTTCCGGTCGACCCGAACGCGGTAAAGAACCTGCAGGAGAGCTCCGCCGAGGGCTGAGCACGACTGCGTGCGAACGGGGCCCTGCCGGCTGGTGGGGCCCCGTTCGGCTTTCTGGCTGACCGGGTGGAGGTCGGCCGGGTGGTGGGCGGTAGGGCTGGTGGGGGCGGTGTGGCAGCCCTCGCGGGCATCGCGTATTCTTGTCGCGAAGTTCCACCCAGAGACCGCTGGTCACCGTGCCTCGGCACGGTCGAAGGTTCCGCGACGACGGGCGACCCGCGCAGGGCGGTAAGCGAAAACAGGTTGTCTCCCACGGTCCGCCGACTGTGGTGCCAGCACCAGCCTTTCGCCCCGTGCGCCCTGCGCCGGGGCTTTTCTCGTTGCTGTGTTTCCTCCGGATCCGCCGTCGGCTACCGCCGATGACGGTGACCAGCCTGGAGTAACGAGAGAGGAGGGACATGGCGGACAAGCCGATCCGGGCCGACAAGGCCACGGCCGTCGTCGAGCTGACCGAGAGCTTCCGCAACGCGGGTGCGACCGTGCTGACCGAGTACCGTGGTCTGACGGTCTCCCAGCTCACCCAGCTGCGGCGCTCGCTCGGCACGGAGACCACCTACACCATCGCCAAGAACACGCTGGCCAAGCGTGCCGCGGCGGACGCGGGTATCTCCGGGCTCGACGAGCTGTTCACCGGTCCTACCGCGCTGACTTTTGTTTCGGGCGACGTCGTCGAGGCGGCCAAGGGGCTTCGCGATTTCGCGAAGACCAACCCGAAGCTGGTCATCAAGGGCGGCGTTTTCGAGGGCAAGGCCATCTCTGCGGCCGAGGTCACGAAGCTCGCCGACCTGGAGTCCCGCGAGGTGCTGCTGGCCAAGTTGGCCGGTGCCATGAAGGGCAACCTGAGCAAGGCCGCGTCGCTGTTCCAGGCGCCGATGGCCAAGACGGCCCGCCTGGCGGCTGCCCTGCAGGACAAGCGCGAGAAGGAAGGCGCCGAGGCGGCCTGAGGCTGTCCCGGTGCACACGATTCTTAGCAACACCACTTGAGAAAGGACGCCAGATATGGCGAAGCTCAGCACCGACGAGCTGCTCGACGCGTTCAAGGAGATGACGCTGATCGAGCTCTCTGAGTTCGTGAAGCAGTTCGAGGAGACCTTCGAGGTCACCGCCGCGGCGCCGGTCGCCGTGGCCGCTGGTGCCCCGGCCGCCGGTGCTGCTGCGCCGGTCGAGGAGGAGAAGGACGAGTTCGACGTCGTCCTCGAGGCCGATGGCGGCAAGAAGATTCAGGTCATCAAGGTCGTGCGTGAGCTGACCGGCCTGGGCCTCAAGGAGGCCAAGGACCTGGTTGAGTCCGCGCCGAAGGCGATCCTGGAGAAGGCCAACAAGGAGACCGCCGACAAGGCCAAGGCCAAGCTCGAGGGCGAGGGCGCCAAGGTCACCCTCAAGTGACTTTCTGCTAACCCCGGCAGGGTGTCCCCGTGTGCGGGGGCGCCCTGCGGCACGACGGGCGGTGATCCGGTCAGCGGATCGCCGCCCGTCCGTGTTGGTGGCGTGGGTTGCCCCAGTCGAGCTGGGTGTTCCGCGCGGTTGGTGGGAGCCTGGCCCGTCGGTGCTGCCCATCTGGCTGCGCCGGGTCTCCGATGCTGGCGGGCAGCGGTGGGGTCGCAGCCGGCGGTAGCCGGCCCTTGACGCGGCCCGGCCGGGCAGGCACGCTGAAACCAGCAAGACTTTCCGCGCTTGCAACGGCCACCACTTGGGTGCGGGCTCGGCGAGTCGCCCGGTGGCCGCAAGGTGGCCCGGTGGGAGTGTCGCGTTCTGAGCGGCCCGGCATGAGGTTCCGAGGCGCGTTCCGCGATGACCTGCGGGGTTGGCTGGACAGCGGCCAGACTCTCGGCTACACTGCTAGTTTGCGCTGCCTTCCGAATTTACCCCTGCTCGGAAATGTCCGTTTGTGGATATTTCTGGTGGGGTTATTGGAGTGCGCGCGTACCAGCCGTTCTGCAGCACCGGTCCTCGGAAGGACGCATCTTGGCAGCTTCCCGCCCTGCGAAGACCAGTCGTACGTCGAGCGCTTTCGCTCCCCGCCGAGTTTCTTTCGGTCGGATTACCGAACACCTCGAGGTCCCCAACCTCCTTGCCATTCAGAACGAGTCTTTTGACTGGTTGGTAGGCAACGAGGCGTGGCAGGGCCGGTCGGCGGACGATCCGCACGCGCGCTCGGGTCTCGCGGAGATTCTCGACGAGATCAGTCCCATTGAGGACTTCTCCGGCACTATGTCACTCTCCTTCTCGGCCCCACGCTTCGACGAGGTCAAAGCCTCGATCGAGGAGTGCAAGGAGAAGGATCTCACCTACTGCGCCCCGCTCTTCGTGACCGCGGAGTTCACCAACAACACCACCGGCGAGATCAAGAGCCAGACGGTGTTCATGGGTGACTTCCCGATGATGACGCCGAAGGGCACCTTCATCATCAACGGTACCGAGCGCGTCGTCGTCAGCCAACTCGTCCGGTCGCCGGGTGTCTACTTCGACAAGCAGCCGGACAAGACCTCCGACCGCGACCTCTCCAGCGTGAAGGTCATCCCGAGTCGGGGTGCCTGGCTCGAGTTCGACATCGACAAGCGCGAAACCGTCGGGGTTCGGATCGACCGTAAGCGTCGGCAGGCCGTCACCGTGCTGCTCAAGGCTATCGGTTGGACGGCGGAGCAGATCCGCGAGCGGTTCGGCTGGTCCGAGCTGATGATGACCACGCTCGAGAAGGACCACATCGGCAGCCAGGACGAGGCGCTGCTGGACATCTACCGCAAGCTGCGTCCGGGCGAGCCGCCGACCCGGGAGAACGCCCAGACCCTGCTCGACAACCTCTTCTTCAACCCGAAGCGGTATGACGTCGCCAAGGTCGGCCGATACAAGTTCAACAAGAAGCTCGAACTGGACCTGTCGATCGACACCGGGGTGCTCACCCAGGACGACATCGTCGCCACCGTCGAGTACCTCTGCCGGCTGCACGCCGGGGAGGAGGGCTACGAGGCCGACGACATCGATCACTTCGGTAACCGTCGGCTACGTACCGTGGGTGAGTTGATCCAGAACCAGGTCCGGGTCGGCCTGTCCCGGATGGAGCGGGTTGTCCGGGAGCGGATGACCACGCAGGACGTCGAGGCGATCACGCCGCAGACCCTGATCAACATCCGTCCGGTGGTGGCGGCGATCAAGGAGTTCTTCGGCACGTCGCAGCTGTCCCAGTTCATGGATCAGACCAACCCGCTGGCGGGCCTCACCCACCGGCGTCGGCTCAGTGCTCTTGGCCCCGGTGGTCTGTCCCGGGAGCGGGCCGGATTCGAGGTCCGCGACGTACACCCGTCGCACTACGGTCGGATGTGCCCGATCGAGACGCCGGAAGGCCCGAACATCGGGCTGATCGGCGCGCTGTCCACCTTTGCCCGGGTCAACCCGTTCGGCTTCATCGAGACGCCGTACCGGAAGGTCGTTGACGGTCGGGTCACCGACCAGATCGACTACCTGACCGCGGATGAGGAAGACCGCTTCGTCAAGGCGCAGGCCAACGCACCGCTGCGGGCGGACGGCTCGTTCGCCGAGGACCGTGTCCTGGTCCGTCGTAAGGGTGGCGAGACCGAGGACGTGCCCCCGGCGGCCGTGGACTACATGGACGTGTCGCCGCGACAGATGACCTCGGTCGCGACCGCGATGATCCCGTTCCTCGAGCACGACGACGCCAACCGTGCGCTGATGGGCGCGAACATGCAGCGCCAGGCGGTGCCGCTGGTCAAGGCCGAGGCGCCGCTGGTCGGCACCGGCATGGAGTACCGGGCCGCCGTGGACGCCGGCGACGTGGTGGTCGCCGAGTTCGGCGGTGTCGTCGAGGACCTCTGCGCCGACTACATCACCGTGCACCAGGACGACGGCCACCGTCGTACCTACCTGCTGCACAAGTTCCGCCGTTCCAACGCCGGCTCCTGCGTCAACCAGAAGCCGGTCGTGTTCGAGGGGGACCGGGTCGAGGCCGGCCAGGTGATCGCCGACGGTCCGTGTACCGACGACGGCGAGATGGCGCTCGGGCGCAACCTGCTCGTGGCGTTCATGACCTGGGAGGGCCACAACTACGAGGACGCGATCATCCTGTCGCAGCGCCTCGTGCAGCAGGACGTGTTGACCTCGATTCACATCGAGGAGCACGAGGTTGACGCCCGGGACACGAAGCTTGGGCCGGAAGAGATCACCCGCGACATCCCGAACGTCAGCGAGGAGATGCTCGCCGACCTCGATGAGCGGGGCATCATCCGGATCGGTGCCGAGGTCGTCCCCGGCGATGTCCTGGTCGGTAAGGTCACGCCCAAGGGTGAGACCGAGTTGACCCCCGAGGAGCGGCTGCTCCGCGCGATCTTCGG
Source organism: Salinispora sp. H7-4 (assembly GCF_013416675.1). NCBI lineage: Bacteria > Bacillati > Actinomycetota > Actinomycetes > Micromonosporales > Micromonosporaceae > Salinispora > Salinispora sp. H7-4. The sequence continues at coordinate 553,481 of NZ_JABZED010000003.1, read as the reverse complement.
CGAGAAGGCGCGCGAGGTCCGGGACACCTCGCTGAAGGTGCCGCACGGCGAGACCGGCACGGTCATCGGGGTGCGTACCTTCTCCCGCGAGGACGGCGACGAGCTGCCGCCGGGCGTCAACGAGCTGGTCCGGGTCTATGTCGCCCAGAAGCGGAAGATTCAGGACGGCGACAAGCTCGCCGGCCGGCACGGCAACAAGGGTGTCATCTCCAAGATCCTGCCGGTGGAGGACATGCCGTTCCTTGAGGACGGGACCCCGGTCGACATCGTGCTGAACCCGCTCGGTGTGCCATCCCGGATGAACATCGGCCAGGTGCTGGAGACGCACCTCGGCTGGGTGGCCAAGACCGGGTGGAAGGTCGAGGGGGACGACGCCGAGTGGAAGCGGCAGCTCCAGGCGATCAGTGCCGCCGAGTCCGAGCCGGACAGCAACGTGGCCACCCCGGTCTTCGACGGTGCCCGCGAAGAGGAGATCTCCGGTCTGCTCGCCTCCACCCGGGCCAACCGGGACGGCAAGCAGCTGATCGGTTCGTCCGGTAAGGCCCAACTCTTGGACGGTCGCTCCGGCGAGCCGCTGCCGGACCCGATCGCGGTCGGCTACATCTACATCCTGAAGCTCAACCACCTGGTTGACGACAAGATCCACGCGCGGTCGACCGGTCCGTACTCGATGATCACGCAGCAGCCGCTGGGTGGTAAGGCGCAGTTCGGCGGCCAGCGCTTCGGTGAGATGGAGTGCTGGGCGATGCAGGCGTACGGTGCCGCGTACGCCCTGCAGGAGCTGCTGACGATCAAGTCCGATGACGTCCTCGGCCGGGTGAAGGTCTACGAGGCGATCGTCAAGGGCGAGAACATCCCGGAGCCGGGCATCCCGGAGTCGTTCAAGGTGCTACTCAAGGAGCTTCAGTCGCTCTGCCTCAATGTCGAGGTGCTCTCCAGCGACGGTGTGGCCCTGGAGATGCGGGAGACCGACGACGAGGTGTTCCGGGCCGCGGAGGAGCTGGGCATCGACCTGTCCCGGCGTGAGCCGAGCTCGGTCGAAGAGGTGTGAGTGGCGAGGGTTGCGGGCCGGCCGGCCCGCAACCCCGCCGAGAGCTAGCTAGAGATCAGACACGACACGAGGGATATAACGTGCTCGACGTCAACTTCTTCGACGAGCTGCGCATCGGCCTCGCCACCGCCGACGACATCCGGCAGTGGTCCCACGGCGAGGTCAAGAAGCCGGAGACCATCAACTACCGCACTCTCAAGCCGGAGAAGGACGGGCTTTTCTGCGAGAAGATCTTCGGTCCTCAGCGGGACTGGGAGTGCTACTGCGGTAAGTACAAGCGGGTCCGTTTCAAGGGCATCATCTGTGAGCGCTGCGGCGTTGAGGTGACTCGGTCCAAGGTCCGCCGGGAGCGGATGGGGCACATCGAGCTCGCTGCCTCGGTGACCCACATCTGGTACTTCAAGGGCGTGCCGAGCCGGCTGGGCTACCTGCTGGATCTTGCCCCCAAGGACCTTGAGAAGATCATTTACTTCGCCTCGTACGTGGTGACGAGTGTGGACGCCGATGCGCGTCACCGGGATCTGGCCACGATCGAGAACGAGATTCTCGCCGAGAAGCGGCAGTCCGAGAACAGCCGGGATTCGGAGATCGAGAAGCGGGCGGGCAAGCTCGAGGCCGACCTCGCCGAGCTGGAGGCCGAGGGCGCCAAGGCGGACGTCCGGCGCAAGGTCAAGGAGGGCGGAGAGCGCGAGATGCGCCAGATCCGCGACCGGGCCCAGCGCGAGATCGACCGCCTGGACGAGGTGCTGGAAACCTTCCGCAAGCTGGAGCCGAAGCAGCTGGTCACCGACGAGCTGCTCTACCGGGAGCTGCGCGACCGGTTCGGCGAGTACTTCACCGGCGGGATGGGGGCCGAGGCGATCAAGGCCCTGGTCCAGAACATGGACCTCGGCACCGAGGCGGAGAGCCTGCGGGAGACCATCCGTACCGGCAAGGGGCAGCGGAAGATTCGGGCGCTCAAGCGACTCAAGGTGGTCGCCGCGTTCCTGAACACCAGCAACTCGCCGCTCGGCATGGTGCTGGACTGCGTCCCGGTCATCCCGCCGGACCTGCGCCCGATGGTGCAGCTCGACGGTGGCCGCTTCGCGACCTCCGACCTGAACGACCTCTACCGCCGTGTGATCAACCGGAACAACCGGCTCAAGCGGCTGATCGATCTCGGTGCTCCCGAGATCATCGTCAACAACGAGAAGCGGATGCTTCAGGAGGCCGTTGACGCGTTGTTCGACAACGGCCGTCGTGGTCGACCGGTCACCGGTCCGGGTAACCGTCCGCTCAAGTCGTTGTCCGACATGCTCAAGGGCAAGCAGGGCCGGTTCCGGCAGAACCTGCTCGGCAAGCGGGTCGACTACTCGGGCCGGTCGGTTATCGTGGTCGGTCCGAAGCTCAAGCTGCACCAGTGCGGCCTGCCCAAGCAGATGGCGTTGGAGCTGTTCAAGCCGTTCGTGATGAAGCGGCTGGTGGACCTCAACCACGCACAGAACATCAAGTCCGCCAAGCGGATGGTCGAGCGGCAGCGGCCGGTCGTCTGGGATGTGCTCGAGGAGGTCATCGGCGAGCACCCGGTGCTGCTCAACCGGGCGCCGACCCTGCACCGACTGGGTATCCAGGCGTTCGAGCCGCAGCTGGTCGAGGGCAAGGCGATCCAGATCCACCCGCTGGTCTGCACCGCGTTCAACGCCGACTTCGACGGTGACCAGATGGCGGTGCACGTGCCGCTGTCAGCCGAGGCGCAGGCCGAGGCACGGATCCTGATGCTCTCGTCCAACAACATTCTCAAGCCGGCGGACGGCAAGCCGGTGACCATGCCCACCCAGGACATGATCATCGGTCTCTACCACCTCACCCACCGCACCCCGGGTGAGCGGGGCGAGGGCCGGGCGTTCAGCTCGGACGCCGAGGCCCGGATGGCGTTCGACAACGGTGAACTGCACCTGCAGGCGCCGGTGAAGATTCGGCTGCGGGGTCTCGTCGGGGTCGAGAGTGGCCCCGGTGCCGAGCCGTGGACCGCGCCGGAGGGCTGGGTCGAGGGCGATCCGATCACGGTGGAGACGACACTCGGTCGGGTTCTGTTCAACGAGACCCTGCCGCCGGGATACCGGTTCGTGAACTACGAGATCCGCAAGGGGCAGCTCTCCGCGATCGTCAACGACCTCGCCGAGCGTTTCCCGAAGGTCGCTCTCGCGGCCACCCTGGATGGTCTCAAGGAGGCCGGCTTCCACTGGGCCACCTGGTCCGGCGTGACCATCGGGATGGAGGATGTCCTCGCGCCGCCGCGTAAGCGGGAGATCCTTGGTCGGTACGAGAAGGAAGCCGACCGGATCGACAAGCAGTACCAGCGTGGTCTGATGACCGCCGAGGAACGTCGCGGTGAGCTCATCGAGATCTGGACCAAGGCGACCAACGAGGTCGCCAAGGAGATGGACACCGCGCTACCGCAGGAGAACCCGCTCTGGAAGATGATCAACTCGGGGGCCCGCGGTAACCTGCTTCAGCTCCGGCAGATCGCCGCGATCCGTGGCCTGGTGGCGAACCCGAAGGGTGAGATCATTCCGCGTCCGATCAAGGCCTCCTACCGTGAGGGCCTGTCGGTGCTGGAGTACTTCATCTCCACGCACGGTGCCCGTAAGGGTCTGGCGGACACCGCCCTGCGTACCGCCGACTCGGGCTACCTGACCCGTCGTCTGGTGGACGTCTCGCAGGATGTGATCATCCGCGAGGAGGACTGCGGCACCGACCGGGCCATTCCGATGCAGGTGGGTCAGCTCGCCGGCGAGGCCGGTTCGTTGGTCGTGCACGAACACGCGGAGACCAGCGTGCACGCCCGTACGTTGGCTGACGACATCAAGGGGCCGGACGGCACCGTCGTCGCCGAGCGGGGCGCGGACATCAACTCGATTCTGGTGGACAAGATCGTCGCCGCCGGGGTGGAGTCCGTCCGAGTCCGCAGCGTGCTCACCTGTGAGTCGAAGCTGGGCGTCTGTGGGGCCTGCTACGGCCGTTCGCTCCCGACCGGCAAGACCGTGGATGTCGGCGAGGCGGTCGGCATCATCGCCGCCCAGTCGATCGGTGAGCCGGGTACGCAGCTGACGATGCGTACCTTCCACACCGGTGGTGTCGCTGGGGAGGACATCACCCAGGGTCTGCCCCGGGTCCAGGAGATCTTCGAGGCTCGCATCCCGAAGGGCAAGGCCCCGATCGCGGACACCCCTGGTCGGGTCCGGATCGAGGATGGCGAGCGGTCCCGGAAGATCATCGTGGTGCCGGACGACGGCAGCGACGAGATCGCCTACGACAAGATCTCGAAGCGGGTCCGACTGCTGGCCAACGACGGCGATCACGTCGAGGTCGGCGAGAAGCTCACGGTGGGTACGATCGACCCGCACGAGCTGCTCCGCATCCTCGGTCCGCGTGCGGTCCAGGTCCACCTGACCCAGGAGGTCCAGGAGGTCTACCGCTCGCAGGGTGTGCTCATTCACGACAAGCACATCGAGATCATCATCCGGCAGATGCTCAAGCGGGTGACGGTGATCGACTCCGGCTCGACCGAGTTCCTGCCGGGCGTGCTCGTGGACCGGGCCCTGTTCGAGTCGGAGAACCGCCGGCTCGTCTCCGAGGGCGGCGAACCTGCCGCTGGCCGTCCGGTGCTGATGGGTATCACGAAGGCCTCCCTGGCCACCGACTCCTGGCTCTCGGCGGCCTCCTTCCAGGAGACCACCCGGGTGCTGACGGATGCGGCGATCCACGCTCGCAGCGACTCGCTGATCGGGCTCAAGGAGAACGTGATCATCGGTAAGCTCATCCCGGCTGGTACTGGCATCAGCAAGTACCGCAACGTCCGGGTCGAGCCGACCGAGGAGGCGAAGGCCAAGGTCTACTCGATGACCGGCTACCCGGAGACCGATTACGGCTTCGGGCCGGCCAGTGGCCAGGCGGTCCCGCTGGACGACTTCGACTTCGGGTCGTACCGCTAGATCCCACGATTGACGCGGCCCCCGGCGATGCCGGGGGCCGCGTCGTGTTCGGTGGTGTCGGTGTCGGTGATCCGCTGGGTAGCCGGCTCGAGGTCTGTTCCGATCTGAGTCCGGGCATGATGGGGGCATGAGCACCGCTGCCGGGCCCTCCCCGCTCGCCCTGCCGGGGCTGCCCCGGCACCCGCAGGACCCGGATCCGATGCGGTCAACCAAGGCGCGGGCGGTCTTCGCGCTCGGGCTGTTCGGAGCACTGACCGGCCTCTTCGTCGGGGGAGTGGTGCCGGCCACCGTGGCACTCGTGTTGGCGCGGCAGGCGCGTCGTGAGGCGTACCTGTCTGGGGGATTTCTGACCGGAGCGGCGTGGCTACGGCGAGGGGAGCGACTGGCCTGGACCGGCCTGGTGCTGACCATGGTCGTGGTGACCGTTCTGGTGGTGATCGGTGTCATCCGGCTGGCGGAGGCCCCCTACGGCCAGGATTTCGCCCCAAACGTGGACTGACCGGTGGGAGCGTTGACCAAGTCGGGCATTGCCCGCTGGCCGCGCAGCGGTAGCCTGACCGATGTTCGGCGCCTGGGCGTCGACTGCCGACTTGGAGGACCTGTGACCGATCCGGCACGCCCGCAGGGCACCGATCCGGTACCCCCGCCGGGCACCGACCCGACGGCGCCCGGCGGGCCGCGGGGTCCAGCGGAGGGCGCGTCCGCTCCGCCGCGGCTGGGGGCGCCGACGCCAGACCCGTGGGCCCGGCCACCAGCGCCGTCCGGCCCGGCGGGCACGCCACCGACCTCAACCCCCGGTTGGGGCCCCCTGCCGGTGGTGGCTCCGCCTCCGCCGCGGGAGGCGTTGGGTCGGCCGAGTCAGATTCATCCGGTGCCGGGTACGCCGTTCGGGGTTGTGCACCTCGACGTACCGGCGGTCACCTCCGGTCTCGCGGTGGGGTCCCTGGTCGTGGGGATTGTTTCGATTCTGGTGTCGTTGCCGGTGGCCGGTTTCGGCGTAATTGGGGCGGGTGGGGACGGTGCGTGGGCTGCAGGAGCCTTCGCCATGCTGGGTGTCCTTACCGGGGCGAGCGCTGTTGGTGTCGGTTTGTTCGGGCTGCGGCAGATCCGTCGGCCGATGCCGCCGCCGGCGGTCCGGTTCTCCGGGCGGGGACTGGCCTGGGCCGGGGTGGGCTGCGGTGGCGCCGGGCTGCTCCTCAACCTGAGCGGGCTTGGGTTGGCGCTGCTCGTGGGGCTGTCCTGATCGTTGGGTTTATGGCTGATTGTGCGGCGCATTGGGAACCGAGGGCCGCGGGATCGTCGCCAGGTGCAGCCGGTACACTTGACTAGGTAGGTGCCCGGCACGGGCGCGCAGGCCGAACGGTCTCGACCGGTGGGTGAACCCGCTGGCCGCCCAGTTTTGACCTGCGCGGTTGTGGTAGGTACCCTTTCCCCTTGTGCCCAGGCATGCCTGGGCAGTTCGTGCGTGCGCTGTGATCTCGCTTCGTGGGTGTGCTCGCGGTGCACGACGACAGCCAGAGATCCGGCCACCTCGCGCCGGTGACCAAACCCGGTTTTCGCCCGTGAGTGACGACCGGGAAACCGCGAATCGGCGACACGCCCGACCGCGGGTGCTGGGACCCCGGCAGGTGGCCCTGGTTGAAATGTAGGAGAGCCGTCCATCCGGCCGGCTAGAAGCAGACGGCGCGGTTGCCTGCTGGCGACCGAAGGGAGCGGAGAAACCCGGTGCCCACCATTCAGCAGCTGGTCCGAAAGGGCCGTCAGGCCAAGACGACCAAGACGAAAACCCCCGCCCTGAAGGGGTCCCCGCAGCGGCGGGGCGTGTGCACCCGGGTGTACACCACCACCCCGAAGAAGCCGAACTCGGCACTGCGTAAGGTCGCTCGGGTCAAGCTCAGCAGCCAGATCGAGGTGACCGCCTACATTCCGGGTGTCGGTCACAACCTCCAGGAGCACTCGATCGTGCTGGTCCGCGGTGGCCGGGTGAAGGACCTCCCCGGCGTGCGGTACAAGATCGTACGTGGCTCGCTGGACACCCAGGGTGTCCGCAACCGCAAGCAGGCGCGTAGCCGCTACGGCGCTAAGAAGGAGAAGAGCTGAGATGCCGCGTAAGGGACCCGCTCCGCGGCGGCCGCTGGTCGCTGACCCGGTGTACAACTCGCCGCTGGTCACCCAGCTGGTAAACAAGATCCTGCTGCGCGGCAAGCGTCAGCTCGCCGAGACCCTCGTCTACGCGGCGCTGGAGGGCTGCCGGGAGAAGTCCGGCACCGACCCGGTGGTCACCCTCAAGCGGGCGATGGACAACGTCAAGCCGACGCTCGAGGTGCGCAGCCGTCGGGTTGGTGGCGCCACCTACCAGGTGCCGGTCGAGGTTCGTCCGGCCCGCGCCACCACCCTGGGCCTGCGCTGGCTGGTCACCTACGCCCGTGCCCGGCGCGAGAAGACCATGGTTGAGCGGCTGATGAACGAGCTGCTGGACGCGAGCAACGGCCTCGGTGCCGCCGTCAAGCGGCGCGAGGACACCCACAAGATGGCCGAGTCCAACAAGGCCTTCGCGCACTACCGCTGGTAACACCCGGGTTCCGGCGCCGTCTCGGCGCCGGAACCACACCAGTTGTGTCGAGACGACGATAAGTAGGGATTGAAGTGGCCGCCGCAGACGCGCTCGCCAACGTACGCAATATCGGTATCATGGCGCACATCGATGCCGGTAAGACCACTACCACCGAGCGAATCCTGTTCTACACCGGTATTACCTACAAGATCGGTGAGGTTCATGAGGGCGCTGCCGTCATGGACTGGATGGAGCAGGAGCAGGAGCGCGGTATCACGATCACCTCCGCCGCCACGAAGTGCGAGTGGAAGGGCCACACGATTCAGATCATCGACACGCCCGGCCACGTCGACTTCACGGTCGAGGTCGAGCGGTCGCTGCGGGTTCTGGATGGTGCGGTCGCGGTCTACGACGGCGTTGCCGGCGTGGAGCCGCAGACGGAGAACGTCTGGCGTCAGGCCGACAAGTACAACGTCCCGCGGATGTGCTTCGTCAACAAGCTCGACCGGACCGGTGCGGACTTCTTCCGCTGCGTCCAGATGATGGTGGACCGGCTCAACGCCACTCCGTTGGTGCTTCAGGTCCCGATTGGGCTCGAGTCCGAGCACATCGGCGTCGTTGACCTGATCGACATGCGTGCCCTCACCTGGCGTGGGGAAACCCAGAAGGGCGAGGACTACGCGGTCGAGGAGATCCCGGCTGAGTTGGCCGACGTCGCCGCCGAGTGGCGCGAGAAGCTGATGGAGACGCTGGCCGACGTCGACGACGCGGTGATGGAGAAGTACCTGGAGGGCGAGGAGTTCTCCGTCGAGGAGATCAAGGCCGCTATCCGTCGGGCGACCATCGCCGGTAAGGCCAACCCGGTCCTCTGTGGCTCCGCCTTCAAGAACAAGGGCGTCCAGCCGATGCTGGACGCCGTGGTCGACTTCCTGCCGTCGCCGCTGGACGTCCCGGCGATCGAGGGCACCGCGACCGACGGTGAGACTCCGCTGCTGCGGACGCCGTCCACCTCGGAGCCCTTCTCCGGTCTGGCATTCAAGATTCAGACCGACAAGCACCTTGGGAAGCTGACCTACGTCCGGGTTTACTCCGGTGTGGTCGAGACCGGTTCGCAGGTGGTCAACTCCACCAAGGACCGCAAGGAGCGGATCGGCAAGATCTACCAGATGCACGCCAACAAGCGGGAGGAGCGCGGCTCCGCCAAGGCTGGCGACATCATCGCGGTTCAGGGTCTGAAGCAGACCACCACCGGTGACACCCTCTGCGACCCGGCGAACCCGGTTATTCTTGAGTCGATGACCTTCCCGGAGCCGGTCATCGAGGTGGCCATCGAGCCGAAGACCAAGGCCGACCAGGAGAAGCTCAGCACCGCCATCCAGCGACTGGCTGAGGAGGACCCAACCTTCCGCGTCAAGCTGGACGACGAGACCGGGCAGACGGTCATCTCCGGGATGGGGGAGCTACACCTGGATATCCTGGTGGACCGGATGCGCCGCGAATTCAACGTCGAGGCGAACATCGGTAAGCCACAGGTGGCGTACCGCGAGACCATCCGCCGCAAGGTGGAGAAGATCGAGTACACCCACAAGAAGCAGACCGGTGGTTCCGGTCAGTACGCCCGGGTGATCATCAGCCTGGAGCCGTTGCCGCTGGACAACGATTCTCCGACCTACGAGTTCGCCAACGCGGTCACCGGTGGTCGCATCCCCCGGGAGTTCATCCCCTCGGTGGACGCGGGTGCGCAGGATGCCATGCGATACGGCATTCTGGCCGGCTTCCCGTTGGTTGGTGTGAAGATGACCCTGGTGGACGGTCAATACCACGAGGTCGACTCGTCTGAGATGGCGTTCAAGATCGCTGGTTCGATGGTGCTGAAGGATGCGGCCCGCAAGGCCGATCCGGCGCTGCTCGAGCCGATGATGGCCGTTGAGGTCACCACTCCAGAGGAGAACATGGGTGACGTCGTCGGCGATATTAACTCCCGTCGAGGCATAATCCAGGCGATGGAGGATCGCGGCGGTGCCCGCGTCGTCCGTGCCCTGGTGCCGTTGTCGGAGATGTTCGGCTACGTCGGCGACCTGCGGTCGAAGACCCAGGGCCGGGCTAGCTACAGCATGCAGTTCGACTCCTACGCCGAGGTCCCGGCCTCGGTGGCGAAGGAGATCATCGCCAAGGCGACCGGCGAGTGACACTCGCCTGAGCCGGTTGATGAGCCGGGGCGGGTCGCGGGAGGGTCTCCCGCCCGCGACCACCTCGGTCGGAGGGCATGAATCTGGGCCTGTAAGCTTCATCGCCGCAGAGCCCACAAATGGCTTCCCGGCCGTCAGGCCGGAAAGGCTGTCGACAGAGTCCTAAGCGCCGACCGGCGCGCCGGGGCGAACGAACCAAGAAAGTCCACAGGAGGACACCAGTGGCGAAGGCGAAGTTCGAGCGGACTAAGCCGCACGTCAACATCGGCACCATTGGTCACATCGACCACGGTAAGACGACGCTGACGGCGGCCATCACCAAGGTCCTGCACGACCAGTACCCGGACCTGAACCCGTACATGCCGTTCGACGAGATCGACAAGGCGCCGGAGGAGAAGGCCCGCGGTATCACGATCTCGATCGCGCACGTCGAGTACCAGACCGAGGCGCGGCACTACGCGCACGTCGACTGCCCCGGGCACGCCGACTACATCAAGAACATGATCACCGGTGCGGCCCAGATGGACGGCGCGATCCTCGTGGTCGCGGCGACCGACGGCCCGATGCCGCAGACCCGCGAGCACGTGCTGCTGGCCCGCCAGGTCGGCGTGCCGTACATCGTCGTGGCGCTCAACAAGAGCGACATGGTTGACGACGAGGAGCTCCTTGAGCTCGTCGAGCTCGAGGTCCGTGAGCTGCTCTCCTCGCAGGAGTACCCGGGTGACGACCTGCCGGTCGTGCGGGTCTCCGCGCTGAAGGCCCTTGAGGGTGACCCGGAGTGGGCCGGCAAGCTCATGGAGCTGATGACCGCGGTCGACACCTCGGTCCCGCAGCCGGAGCGCGAGACCGAGAAGCCGTTCCTGATGCCGATCGAGGACGTCTTCACGATCACCGGCCGGGGCACGGTTGTCACCGGTCGCGCCGAGCGTGGCGTGCTGAAGCCGAACGAGGAGGTGGAGCTCGTCGGCATCCGTGAGAAGTCGACGAAGACCACCTGCACCGGCATCGAGATGTTCCGCAAGCTGCTGGACGAGGCGCGCGCGGGCGAGAACGTCGGTCTGCTGCTGCGTGGTGTGAAGCGCGAGGACGTCGAGCGCGGCATGGTCATCATCAAGCCGGGCACCGCCACCCCGCACACCGAGTTCGAGGCGACGGTCTACATCCTTTCCAAGGAGGAGGGCGGCCGCCACACGCCGTTCTTCCAGAACTACCGTCCGCAGTTCTACTTCCGGACCACGGACGTTACCGGCGTGGTTACCCTCCCCGAGGGCACCGAGATGGTCATGCCGGGTGACAACACCACGATGACCGTGAAGCTGATCCAGCCCGTCGCGATGGAGGAGAACCTCAAGTTCGCGATCCGCGAGGGTGGCCGCACGGTTGGCGCGGGTCGCGTCACCAAGATCATGAAGTGAGCTAGGTAACCCCGATTAGGTGTGCCGCCGCTCGTGCGGCATACTAGTCAGGTTGCGTAACGATGGTTCGTCCGTTCGCGTTCGGCAGCGCCGAACCTCCGGACGGGGGGCCAGTCGGGCGCAGGGTGGTTGGCGATTCTGTCGCTGACCACCCTCGCGCGGCGTCTAGGTCGCCATTGTGCGATCGACGTGATGACCCACCGCGGCAGAATCGCTCCGGAATCCCGGGGCGGATTCTGAACCGAGGGCGCGACACGCCCGACCGCGGGGGTCGGCGAAGCGGGCCCGGTGCCACTCGGCGCGGGCGTCCGCAACACAGCGGCATCGAGAGAAGGAACAGAAGCCACTATGGCGGGACAGAAGATCCGCATCCGGCTCAAGGCCTATGACCACGAGGTCGTCGACTCCTCGGCTCGGAAGATCGTCGAGACGGTGACGCGTACCGGGGCGCAGGTCGCAGGGCCGGTGCCGCTGCCCACGGAGATCAACCGTTTCTGCGTTATCCGCTCGCCGCACAAGTACAAGGACTCGCGCGAGCACTTCGAGATGCGCACGCACAAGCGGCTGATCGACATCATCGACCCGACCCCGAAGACGGTCGACTCGCTCATGCGCCTCGACCTGCCGGCTGGCGTCGACATCGAGATCAAGCTGTAGGGATCGGACAAATGGACAGGCAAGTCAAGGGGATCCTGGGCGCGAAGCTCGGCATGACCCAGGTCTGGGACAACAACCGTGTTGTCCCGGTGACTGTGGTGCAGGCCGGCCCGTGCGTCGTCAGCCAGGTCCGTAGCCAGGAAAAGGACGGCTACGCGGCCGTCCAGTTGGCGTATGGCGCCATCGACCCGCGCAAGGTCAAGAAGCCGATCAGCGGCCACTTCGCAAAGGCCGAGGTCGCGCCGCGCCGGCGCATCGTCGAACTGCGCACCACCGACGCCGCCGAGTACTCGCTCGGCCAGGAGGTCACGGTCGAGGAGTTCCCGGCCGGTATCTCGGTTGACGTGACCGGAAAGACCAAGGGCAAGGGCTACGCCGGCCCGATGAAGCGGCACGGCTTCCACGGCCTGCGCGCCAGCCACGGTGTCGAGCGCAAGCACCGCTCGCCGGGCTCGATCGGCGGCTGCGCCACTCCGGGGCGCGTTTTCAAGGGCACCCGGATGGCCGGCCGGATGGGTGGTGTGCGTTACACCGTCCAGAACCTCACCGTCCAGGCGGTTGACACCGAGAACAATCTCCTGCTCGTCCGAGGCGCCATCCCTGGCCCCAAGGGCGCGCTGGTCCTGGTTCGCACTGCGGCCAAGGCGAAGAAGGGTGGGGCAGCCAAGTGACCACCGTTGATGTCCACACCGTCGAAGGTACCAAGGCCGGCTCCGTCGAGCTGCCCGCTGACATCTTCGACGCGCAGGCCAACATCCCGCTGATGCACCAGGTCGTGGTAGCTCAGCTCGCGGCGGCTCGACAGGGCACGCACAAGACCAAGACGCGGGGCGAGGTCGCCGGCGGCGGCAAGAAGCCCTACAAGCAGAAGGGCACCGGCCGGGCCCGCCAGGGCTCGATCCGCGCTCCGCAGTTCGCCGGGGGCGGCGTGGTCCACGGCCCGGTGCCGCGTGACTACAGCCAGCGCACCCCGAAGAAGATGAAGGCCGCCGCGCTGCGGGGTGCCCTGTCGGACCGGGCCCGCGCCGAGAAGGTGCACGTCGTCGAGGCGTTCGTCGCCGGTGAGAAGCCGTCAACGAAGGCGGCTCTGGCCACCCTGGCGAAGCTGACCGACGCACGCCGGGTGCTGGTGGTGCTGAGCAGCACCGATGAGGTGAACTGGGTGTCGCTGCGCAACGAGCCGCGGGTGCACCTGATCGAGTCCGGCCAGCTCAACACGTACGACGTGCTGCTGGCCGACGATGTGGTCTTCACCAAGGAGGCCCTGGAGGAGTTCCTGGGCGTTCCCGCTGAGACCACCGAGGAGGGTGGCAAGTGAGCACGATCGCCGACCCGCGCGACATCATCATTGCGCCGGTCGTCTCGGAGAAGAGCTACAGCGAGCTGAACCGCAACTGGTACACGTTCCTGGTGCACCCGGACGCGAACAAGACCGCGATCAAGATCGCCATTGAGCAGATCTTCAACGTCCGCGTCCTGACGGTCAACACGCTCAACCGCGTGGGCAAGCGTAAGCGGACCCGGACCGGGTTCGGTAAGCGCAAGGACACCAAGCGGGCGATGGTGAAGCTGGCTGACGGTGACCGCATCGAGGCCTTCGGCGGCCCGGTCAGCTGAGGGGTGTAGACAATGGCTATCCGTAAGTACAAGCCGACGACGCCGGGCCGGCGTGGCTCGAGTGTTGCCGACTTCGCCGAGATCACCCGGTCTACGCCGGAGAAGTCGCTGCTGGCCCCGCTGCCGAAGAAGGGCGGGCGGAACGCCCACGGCCGGATCACCGCCCGGCACCAGGGTGGCGGCCACAAGCGCCAGTACCGAATCATCGACTTCAAGCGAGTCGACAAGGACGGCGTGCCGGCGAAGGTCGCGCACATCGAGTACGACCCGAACCGCACCGCGCGGATCGCGCTGCTGCACTTCCGGGACGGCGAGAAGCGGTACATTCTCGCGCCGAAGGACCTGAAGCAGGGCGACATCGTCGAGTCGGGTCCGGGCGCCGACATCAAGCCGGGCAACAACCTGCCGCTGCGGAACATCCCGGTCGGTCTGACCATCCACAACGTGGAACTGCGTCCGGGTGGCGGCGCCAAGCTGGCCCGCTCCGCGGGGACCGGAATCCAGCTGCTCGGTCGGGAGGGCGCCTACGCGACTCTGCGGATGCCTTCCGGTGAAATCCGCCGCGTTGACGTGCGCTGCCGGGCCAGCATTGGTGAGATCGGCAACGCCGACCAGTCAAACATCAACTGGGGCAAGGCCGGCCGGATGCGGTGGAAGGGCAAGCGCCCGACCGTCCGTGGTGTGGCCATGAACCCGGTCGACCACCCGCACGGTGGTGGTGAGGGTAAGACCTCTGGTGGCCGTCACCCGGTCAACCCGCAGGGTAAGCCCGAGGGCCGTACCCGCCGTAAGGGCCAGCCGAGTGACCGGCTGATCGTCCGCCGTCGCTACGCCACGCGTAAGCGCGGCTGAGGGAGATAAGAGATGCCTCGCAGCCTGAAGAAGGGCCCGTTCATCGACGACCACCTGCTCAAGAAGGTGGAGACGCAGAACGACAAGGGCACCAAGAACGTCATCAAGACCTGGTCGCGGCGCTCGACGATCATCCCGGAGATGCTGGGTCACACGATCGCTGTGCACGACGGACGCAAGCACGTCCCGGTATTCGTGACCGAGGCGATGGTCGGGCACAAGCTCGGCGAGTTCGCGCTGACCCGCACGTTCAAGGGTCACGAGAAGGACGACCGGAAGAGCCGTCGGCGCTGACGCCGCGGGCATACGGATAGAGGAACAAGGGGTTACAGCGATGCCAGGAAAGGGCGACGCTCCGGTGCTTCCGGGCGCGCGGGCGGTTGCGCGGTACGTGCGCATCTCGCCGATGAAGGCGCGCCGGGTGGTCAACCTCGTCCGCGGCCTGCCCGCGAAGGAGGCGCTCACGGTGCTGCAGTTCGCGCCACAGGCTGCGAGCGAGCAGGTGTACAAGGTACTCGCGAGCGCGATCGCCAACGCGGAGAACAACGAGCGGCTGGACCCCGATGCGCTGCTCGTCCGCGAGGCGTACGTGGACGAGGGCCCGACGATGAAGCGGTTCCAGCCGCGCGCCCAGGGTCGGGCGTACCGGATCCGGAAGCGCACCTGTCACATCACGGTGGTGGTTGAGGCGGTCGCGCCGGCTGCGCCGAAGGCGGCGGCGAAGAAGGCGGCCCCGGCGACGGAGACCACGCCAGCTGCGACCGAGAGCAAGACGGAGGGTGCCGAGTAATGGGTCAGAAGGTTCACCCGCACGGGTTCCGGCTCGGCATCTCGACCGACTGGAAGTCGCGCTGGTTCGCGGACAAGCTCTACAAGGACTACGTCGGCGAGGATGTCAAGATCCGTCGGATGATGTCCAAGGGCCTGGAGCGGGCGGGAATCTCCAAGGTTGACATCGAGCGCACCCGGGACCGGGTCCGCGTCGACATCCACACCGCCCGGCCGGGCATCGTGATCGGCCGTAAGGGTGCTGAGGCCGACCGGATCCGCGGCAAGCTCGAGAAGCTGACCGGCAAGCAGGTCCAGCTCAACATCATCGAGGTGAAGAGCCCCGAGTCGGACGCGCAGCTCGTCGCGCAGGGCGTGGCCGAGCAGCTGTCCAGCCGGGTCAGCTTCCGTCGGGCGATGCGTAAGGCCATGCAGTCGGCGATGAAGAACCCGGTCTGCAAGGGCATCCGGGTGCAGGTCTCGGGGCGGCTCGGTGGTGCCGAGATGAGCCGGACCGAGTTCTACCGCGAGGGCCGGGTCCCGCTGCACACGCTGCGGGCCAACATCGAGTACGGCTTCTTTGAGGCCCGGACCACCTTCGGCCGGATCGGCGTGAAGGTTTGGATCTACAAGGGCGACGCGGTACCGGGCCGGGAGACCCCGGCCGAGGCTCCGTCGCGTCCGCGCCGGGAGCGCGGCGACCGCTCGGAGCGGCCGCGTCGGGGTAGGTCTGGTTCGGCCGGCACCACCGCTGGTGGCACCGAGACCGGCCGAGCCGCCGCAACCACCATCGCGCAGGCGGCCGAGACGCCGAGCGGCGAGTCGGTGGACGCTGGCGCGATCGCGTCGGCCGCTACCCAGCCGGCAGAAACGCAGCAGGAGGGCTGACAGATGCTGATGCCGCGCAAGCCCCCGAAGGGCTTCCGCAAGCCGCACCACCCGGACCGCAGTGGCGCGTCCAAGGGCGGTAACCGGGTGGTGTTCGGCGAGTTCGGGATCCAGGCTCTCGAGCCGGCCTACGTGACCAACCGCCAGATCGAGTCGGCGCGTATCGCGATGACCCGGCACATCAAGCGTGGTGGCAAGGTCTGGATCACGATCTTCCCGGACCAGGCGCTCACCAAGAAGCCGGCGGAGACCCGGATGGGTTCCGGTAAGGGCTCCCCCGAGTGGTGGGTCGCGAACGTGAAGCCGGGGCGGGTTCTCTTCGAGATGTCCTTCCCCAACGAGCAGATCGCGCGTGAGGCGATGCGTCGCGCGATTCACAAGCTCCCGATGAAGTGCCGGATTGTTACACGCGAAGTGGGTGAATCCTGATGGCAGCGGGCGTTAAGGTCGCCGAGCTGCGTGAGCTCTCCGAGGAGGAGTTGGTCACGAAGCTGCGCGAGGCTAAGGCGGAGCTGTTCAACCTCCGCGTGCAGGCCGCAACCGGGCAGCTGGACAACAACCGGCGGCTGCAGGTCATTCGTCGGGAGATCGCCCGGATCTACACGATCATGCGTGAACGCGAGCTGGGGCTCTCGGCCGCGCCGACTGAGGTGACTGCAGGATGAGCGAGAACACCACCGCGACCACGCGGGCCCGCCGGAAGGTTCGTGAGGGCCTCGTGGTCAGCGACAAGATGGACAAGACCGTTGTCGTCGAGGTCGAGGACCGCGTCAAGCACGGGCTGTACGGCAAGATCATGCGCCGCACCAGCAAGCTTAAGGTCCACGACGAGCAGAACTCGGCCGGCCTCGGCGACCGGGTCCTGATCATGGAGACCCGGCCGTTGTCTGCCACCAAGCGGTGGCGGCTCGTGGAGATCCTCGAGAAGGCCAAGTAGCGAAGGCTCGAGCTCGGCCGGTTCCGGTCGGGCGCAGGTTCCGCCAGGCTCCGGCCGCCGTGGTGCGGCCGGAGAACCGGCAGACATAGGAGATAGACGTGATTCAGCAGGAGTCGCGACTGCGCGTCGCCGACAACACGGGTGCCCGGGAGATCCTGTGCATCCGGGTGCTCGGTGGCTCCGGTCGGCGCTACGCGAGCATCGGCGACGTCATCGTGGCCACCGTCAAGGACGCGATCCCGGGCGCCGGTGTCAAGAAGGGCGATGTCGTGAAGGCGGTCGTCGTTCGTACCGCCAAGGAGAGGCGGCGGCCGGACGGCTCGTACATCCGCTTCGACGAGAACGCCGCCGTCATCATCAAGGACGGTGGGGATCCGCGTGGCACCCGTATCTTCGGCCCGGTTGGCCGGGAGCTGCGGGACAAGCGGTTCATGAAGATTATTTCTCTCGCGCCGGAGGTGTTGTGACCGTGAAGGTCAAGAAGGGCGACACGGTCGTCGTCATCGCCGGCAAGGACAAGGGCGCCAAGGGTAAGGTCATCGCGGCCTACCCGCGGCAGGACAAGGTCCTGGTCGAGGGCGTGAACCGGGTCAAGAAGCACACCCGCATCAGCACCACTCAGCGTGGCGCGAAGACCGGTGGCATCGTCACCCAGGAGGCTCCGATCCACGTCTCGAACGTGATGGTCTTGGACTCCGACGGCAAGCCGACCCGGGTCGGCTACCGGATCGACGACAACGGCCAGAAGGTCCGCATCGCGCGTAGCACCGGTAAGGACCTGTGATGACCACGGCTACCGAAACCAAGACCATGCCGCGCCTCAAGGAGCGGTACCGTAACGAGATCGTGGGCCAGCTGCGGGAGCAGTACAAGTACGGCAACCCGATGCAGGTGCCGGGCCTGGTCAAGATCGTCGTCAACATGGGTGTCGGCGAGGCCGCTCGGGACGCCAAGTTGATCGACGGTGCGGTCCGCGATCTGGCCACCATCACCGGCCAGAAGCCGCAGGTTAGGCGGGCCACCAAGTCCATCGCGCAGTTCAAGCTGCGGGAGGGGATGCCGATCGGCGCGAAGGTCACGCTGCGCGGCGACCGGATGTGGGAGTTCCTGGATCGGCTGCTCTCCATCGCGCTGCCGCGTATCCGTGACTTCCGCGGTCTCGACGGGCGCAAGCTCGACGGGAACGGTAACTACACGTTCGGTCTGACCGAGCAGTCGGTGTTCCACGAGATCGACCAGGACAAGATCGATCGCCAGCGGGGCATGGACATCACGGTGGTCACCACCGCCACGACCGACGATGAGGGCCGGGCGCTGCTCAAGTTCCTGGGCTTCCCGTTCAAGGAGAACTGAGATGGCCAAGAAGGCGCTGATCCTCAAGGCGGCCGCGAAGCCGAAGTTCTCGGTTCGCGCGTACACCCGCTGCCAGCGGTGCGGGCGTCCGAAGGCGGTCTACCGCAAGTTCGGTCTCTGCCGGGTCTGCATCCGGGAGATGGCCCACCGCGGTGAGCTGCCCGGCGTGTCCAAGGCTTCCTGGTAATAGCCCGGCGCGCTCCGCGCGTCAGCTGCACTGTCTCTTCGCCGTAGGCCCGGGATCACCCGGGAACCCCGGCGAGAAAGGTTGACGAGTTTAATGACGATGACCGACCCGATCGCAGACATGCTCACGCGTCTGCGTAACGCCAACCAGGCGTACCACGACCGGGTGACGATGCCCTACTCGAAGATCAAGGCGAATATCGCCGAGGTCCTCAAGTCCGAGGGGTACATCAGCACCTGGTTGGTCGAGGAGCCCGAGGAGAGCGCCGTCGGCAAGCGACTGGTCGTCGAGCTGAAGTACGGCCAGAGCCGCGAGCGGAGCCTGGCCGGCATCAAGCGTGTGTCCAAGCCCGGCCTCCGGGTGTACGCCAAGTCGGGTGAGCTCCCGCGGGTGCTCGGCGGGCTTGGCGTGGCGATCATTTCGACGTCCCAGGGGCTGCTCACCGATCGGCAGGCCCGCAAGCGGAGCGTTGGCGGGGAAGTCCTCGCCTTCGTCTGGTAACGGGAGACAGGTAGAAATGTCGCGTATTGGACGTAAGTCGATCCCGGTACCAGCCGGCGTTGACGTCACGATCGCCGGCCAGACCGTCACGGTCAAGGGCCCCAAGGGCGAACTCTCGCACACCATCGCCGAGCCGATCACGATCGAGCGGGCGGAGGACGGGCAGCTGAACGTGGCTCGCCCGAACGACGAGCGCAAGGCCAAGGAACTGCACGGACTGAGCCGTACCCTGGTCGCCAACATGATTGTCGGCGTGACCGAGGGGTACCGGAAGAGTCTGGAGATCGCGGGCACCGGTTACCGGGTGACCGCGAAGGGCAAGGACCTCGAGTTTGCGCTCGGGTTCTCGCACCCGGTCACCGTGGTGCCGCCGGAGGGCATCACCTTCTCGGTGGAGAGGCCGACGCTGTTCCACGTGGCTGGCATCAACAAGCAGCTGGTCGGTGAGGTCGCCGCGAACATCCGGAAGATCCGTCCGCCGGAGCCCTACAAGGGCAAGGGCGTGAAGTACCAGGGTGAAGTGATCCGCCGTAAGGCCGGAAAGGCAGGTAAGAAGTGAGCGCCACGCTGCTCAAGCGTCGCCGCGGTGTCGCCGCCAAGCGCGCCGTCGGGCGGGCGCGCCGGCACTTCCGGGTCCGGCGGCAGGTCAGTGGGACGCCCGCGCGTCCCCGCCTGGTGGTCACCCGTTCGCTGCGGCACATCGTCGCCCAGATCGTGGACGACACCAAGGGTCACACCCTGGTGTCGGCCTCGACCCTGGATGCCTCGCTGCGGGGCACCGAGGGCGACAAGAGTGTTCTGGCCGGCAAGGTCGGTGTCCTGCTCGCCGAGCGGGCGAAGGCCGCTGGTATCGCCAAGGTCGTCTTCGACCGCGGTGGCAACCGGTACGCGGGGCGGGTCGCCGCGCTAGCCGACGCTGCCCGCGAAGCCGGGCTCGAGTTCTGACAAACCCCGTCACGAGAGAGAAGGAAGGCTGCTGATGCCAGGTCAACAGCGCCGTGGCGGCGGGTCCGGTGGCAACGAGGGTGGTCGCCGCGACAACCGCCGTGAGGGCGGCCGCGGAAACGCGCCCGTCGAGAAGACCCCGCACCTTGAGCGGGTCGTCGCAATCAACCGCGTCGCAAAGGTCGTGAAGGGTGGTCGTCGCTTCAGCTTCACCGCCCTGGTGATCGTGGGCGACGGCGACGGCACCGTCGGTGTGGGCTACGGAAAGGCCAAGGAGGTGCCCGCGGCGATCGCCAAGGGTGTCGAGGAGGCCAAGAAGCACTTCTTCAAGGTGCCGCGGATTGGTCAGTCCATCCCGCACCCGGTGCAGGGCGAGGACGCCGCTGGTGTCGTGCTGCTGAAGCCGGCTTCGGCCGGTACCGGTGTCATCGCCGGTGGCCCGGTCCGTGCCGTGCTGGAGTGCGCCGGCATTCACGATGTGCTCTCGAAGAGCCTCGGGTCGTCCAACCCGATCAACATCGTGCACGCCACGTTGGCGGCGCTGAAGGGGCTTGAGTCTCCCGAGGCTGTCGCGTCCCGGCGGGGCCTGCCGGTTGAGGACGTCGCGCCGGCGGCCATGCTGGCGTCGCGGGCGGAGGTGGCGTCCTGATGGCTCGCCTGAAGGTCACCCAGGTCCGGTCCGAGATTGGGACCAAGCAGAACCAGCGGGACTCGCTGCGTTCGCTCGGGCTCAAGCGGATCAACGACGTGGTGGTCAAGGAAGACCGTCCGGAGATTCGCGGCATGATCTTCACGGTCAACCACCTCGTGAAGGTCGAGGAGGTCGAGTAATGACGATCAAGGTCCACCACCTGCGTCCGGCGCCGGGTGCCAAGGTCGCCAAGACCCGGGTGGGTCGTGGTGAGGGCTCCAAGGGCAAGACCGCCGGTCGCGGTACCAAGGGGTCCAAGGCCCGGAAGAACATCTCGGCAGCGTTCGAGGGTGGGCAGATGCCTATCCACATGCGGTTGCCGAAGATGAAGGGCTTCAAGAACAAGTTCAAGGTGACCTTCCAGGTCGTCAACCTGGAGCGGCTCGCCGAGCTGTTCCCGAACGGCGGTCAGGTTGGCCCGGCCGAGCTGGTTGATGCCGGTGCGGTCCGCAAGGGGCAGCCGATCAAGGTCCTCGGGACCGGTGACCTCGGTGGCGTGACCCTCCAGGTCTCGGCGCAGGCGTTCAGCGCGTCGGCCAAGGAGAAGATCACTGCTGCCGGTGGTTCGATCACCGAGCTGTAAGAGTTCTGCGGCGTGGGCATGGTCGGGAAGCCGGCCATGCCCACGCCGCGACTCATTGGCCGTCGTTATGCGGCGTGGGCTTTGGTTCATGGGAAACGTGAAGCGTCCTGAACCGGCCGCGGTGTGGTCGGGCTGATTGAATGACCAGAGAGTCGCACCGCGTTTGGTAATGCCGTCCACAACCGCTTTCGGTTTTGTTTCCCGAAAGAGTGAGACCGTAGTCTTGTCGCCCGCGTTCGCTACGGCTGCGGTAGCTTCGGGAAATGTGGCCGCGCCGATCCCGGTAGAATTGGCTCGAATTGACCGACGGGTCCGGGAAACTCTGTTTACAGGTGCTGCCGCGTTACGATCCAGCGGAGTCGAAGCCCCGATGTGTTAATGGTAGCGATACCACTTTCATATTCGCGTGGCATACCTGATGTGGACTTCGCCGGCCATGGTGGAGGTGCGGCTGAGGTCCGGATGGACTGGGGTGAGCACCAGCGGGACGGCCGTAGCGAGATCGAGCCTGAGATCCAGAACCGAGATCAGTGTATCGGGGCCGGAGCCAGGTCGGGGCGCACATGAGTTGCCCCAGCGGCGTTCGCTATAGTTGCCAACAATTCTGCACGCTAGCGTACGGGTGGTGCCGGGGTCAATAGAAGATTATGGGCTCGATAAATCGGTACGTCGCTCTCTGGTGGCCGGATGGGCGCGTAAGCTGCGCCGGGTCCCGATGTGGGAGGCCGTGGAGGTTCGCTCCCTCGCCTGTCAGCTTCGTATGCCGCGACCTGACGGAACAAGACATGTAGGCACCCAGTGGTGTGGTGTTGGGCAAGCCTGTTAAGGTGTGACTTCGGCGTCGTCTAGGTCGCCAGTCTGATGGTGCCCGTGTTGGCGAAAGGCCACGCGGCCTTCGCGCAGGAGGAAGAACTTGCTGTCTGCCTTTCTCAGTGCGTTCCGTACGCCTGACCTGCGCAAGAAGCTGCTGTTCACGATCGGCATCATTGCGATCTACCGCCTCGGTGCCGCGCTACCCAGCCCCGGCGTGTCGTACACCAACGTGCAGAAGTGCATCGATGCGACCCAGGGCAGCACCGGCGTACTGAACCTGCTCAACCTCTTCTCTGGTGGGGCGCTGCTGCAGCTCTCGGTCTTCGCGCTGGGCATCATGCCCTACATCACCGCGTCGATCATCCTGCAGCTGTTGACGGTGGTGATCCCCCGGCTGGAGCAGCTCCGTAAGGAGGGCCAGGCCGGCCAGGCGAAGATCACGCAGTACACCCGCTACCTGACCCTCGGGCTCGGTGTGCTGCAGGCGTCGGCGTTCGTCGCGCTCGCCCGCTCGGGCCAGCTCTTCCAGAACCAGTGCGACCAGTTCCCGATCATCCCCGAGGGGACCGGCATCCCGAACTGGCTGACCCTGAGCATCCTGGTCATGACGATGACCGCGGGCACCGGTGTGGTCATGTGGCTCGGCGAGCTGATCACCGGCCGGGGTGTCGGTAACGGCATGTCCGTGCTGATCTTCACCTCGATCGCGGCGCGGCTCCCCGCCGAGGGCTGGACGATCAAGGAGAGCCAGGGCTGGGCCAAGTTCCTGCTCGTCATCGCCCTGGTGCTGGTCATCATCACCGCGGTTACCTTCATCGAGCAGTCGCAGCGCCGGATCCCGGTGCAGTACGCCAAGCGCATGATCGGCCGGCGGATGTACGGCGGCACGTCCACCTACATCCCGCTGAAGGTGAACCAGGCTGGTGTTATCCCGGTCATCTTCGGTTCGTCGCTGCTCTACCTGCCGCAGCTGGCCCTGCAGTTCTTCGACCAGAACAACCCGGGCCGGACCCAGGTGTGGATTCAGAACAACCTGGTCGACCCGACCAGCCCGATCTACATCGTCGTCTACTTCCTGCTGATCATCTTCTTCACGTACTTCTACGTCTCGATCACCTTCAACCCGACCGAGGTCGCGGACAACATGAAGAAGTACGGCGGTTTCGTTCCGGGCATCCGGCCGGGCAAGCCGACCGCCGACTACCTGGACTTCATCCTCAGTCGGATCACCCTGCCGGGCGCGCTCTACTTGGCCGTCGTCTCGATCCTGCCGAACTTCTTCTTCATCTGGCTCGACCGTCAGCAGTACCTGAACTTCCCGTTCGGTGGTACCGCAGTTCTGATCATGGTTGGTGTCGGCCTTGAGACCACCAAGCAGATCGAGAGCCAACTGATGCAGCGGAACTACGAAGGGTTCCTGCGCTAGATGAGACTCGTTCTGGTTGGCCCGCCGGGCGCGGGTAAGGGCACGCAGGCAGAGTTCGTCGCCGCGCACCTCGCGGTGCCGAAGATCTCGACCGGGGATATCTTCCGGTCCAACGTCTCGCAGGGCACGCCCCTCGGGGTTCAGGCCAAGCGATTCATGGACGCCGGCGAGTTGGTGCCGGACGAGGTGACCATCAGCATGGTCCGGGACCGGCTCGCCGAACCGGACGCCGGTGCGGGGTTCCTTCTCGACGGTTTCCCGCGGACCACCCCACAGGCGGCCGCGCTGGACAAGCTCCTCGTTGACCTGGGCGCCGGGCTGGACCTGGTGCTGGAGTTGGTGGTTGACGACGACGAAGTCATTCGGCGGCTCTCCGGCCGTCGTACCTGCCGGGGCTGCGGCAAGGTGTGGCACGTCGAGTTCGACGCCCCCAGCCGGGAGGGGCGCTGCGACCGGTGCGGCGCTGAACTGTTCCAGCGCGACGACGACAAGCCGGAGACCATCTCCACCCGGTTGCGGGAGTACACGGACAAGACCGCGCCACTGGTGGATTACTACGGTGCCCAGAGCAAACTCGTGGGCATCGACGCCACCGGCCCGGTCGAGGATGTCACCGTTCGGGCAATCGATGCTCTGCGGTCCTACGGCGGCTGAGTCCCCGCACCGCGGATAGAGCCCCGGTAGTGGGGTACGTTGCGGCGTGCCCGCTTTTCGGTGAGAAAGGTTTACCCCGATGCGTCGTCCCCAGCTGGATATCCAGCTGAAGACCCCTGACCAGATCGCGAAGATGCGCGCCGCCGGCCTGGTGGTGGCGGAGGCGTTGCGCCGGATGCGGGAGGCGGTGGCTCCCGGCGTCAGCACCGCGGAGCTGGACGCGGTCGCCGAGTCGACGATCCGGGCGGCGGGGGCAACCCCGTCCTTCCAGGGCTACCACGGCTTCCCCGCCTCGATCTGCGCATCGGTCAACGAGCAGGTCGTGCACGGTATTCCGGCCCCCACCCAGGTGCTCCGGGACGGAGACATCATCTCCCTCGACTGCGGTGCGGTGCTGGACGGTTGGCACGGGGACGCCGCCATCACCGTCGCGGTGGGCGACGTGGATCCGGCGTTGCTGAGGATGGCCGAGGTCGCCGAAGACGCGATGTGGGCCGGAATCGCCGCGGCCGCCCGCGGTGCCGCCAGCGGCAGGGGACGGCTTACCGACATCTCCCACGCCGTCGAGACGGCGGTCCGCAAGGGCGGGCGGTACGGCATCGTTGACGGGTATGGCGGTCACGGAATCGGCACCGAGATGCACCAGGATCCGCATGTGCTCAACTACGGCCGTCCGGGAAAGGGTCCCCGGTTGGTGCCGGGGGTGGCGCTGGCCATCGAGCCGATGATCACCCTGGGCTCGCCGCGGACGGCAGAGCTGGCCGATGGCTGGACGGTGGTGACGCGGGACGGCTCTCGGGCGGTGCACGTGGAGCACAGCATGGCTCTGCTGCCGGACGGGGTGTGGGTACTCACCGCGGTTGACGGCGGGCGGGAGCGCCTCGGTGACCTGGTGACCGCCCAACAACCAGCGGCCACCGCCTGAGCTGAAATCAGACCCGGGTTCGGGTATCGCCTGGT
This sequence comes from Salinispora sp. H7-4, assembly GCF_013416675.1. Classification (NCBI taxonomy): domain Bacteria; kingdom Bacillati; phylum Actinomycetota; class Actinomycetes; order Micromonosporales; family Micromonosporaceae; genus Salinispora; species Salinispora sp. H7-4. The sequence continues at coordinate 528,466 of NZ_JABZED010000003.1, read as the reverse complement.
TTGCAAAGCGATGGCATTCTGAATACATGCGGGATCGTGCCGGGATGCGGGCGGCCGACGACGATCGGCAGGCGGTCGCCGACCAGTTGCGGGTGGCTGTTGACGAGGGCCGACTCGACCTGCACGAGTACGACGAGCGCCTGCACCGGGCGTACACCGCGAAGACCTATGGCGAGCTTGATGTCCTGCTGGCCGACCTACCGACTGGATCGGCGCCCGTTGTTGCGAGTGGCGCCGGTACGGCCCTGCCGGGTGAGCTGGTGGCAACTGGGGCGGTCGATTCGACCGTGCTCTCGACCCCCGGGGGGAGGTCGGTCACCCGGAGGTGGGTCGTCGAGGTGTGGGGGCCGTGGCTGAGGGCGGTACCGATCGTCATCGGCATCTGGGCGGTGACGTCGCTGTTAGCCCAGAATCTCCTCTTCTTCTGGCCTGGCTGGGTGGCTGGCCCCTGGGGCGTGGTGTTGGCGGTTCGGACGGTTCAGGGGCTCGCGACAGGGGAGCCGGCGCGTTGGGCGGCCGGACGCGAGCGCCGGCGGCAGCGCAAGCGGGAGAAGCAACTCCGTAAAGAGGCGAGGCGGCCCGCTGAACCGGATGGCCGGGAGCTTCCGGGCACGTCTGGTTGACCGTCCCTCAATGTCCGGGTGGGCCCGGGAGTTGGCTGCTCGATAGTCCGGTTCGGCGGGGTCAACCGCCCGGTCGGGTGGTCGGTTTGGCGACGGCGTACGGGCCGGCGTAGACTTTCTGATCGGCGCACAGCGTCCACTCCGGCATGCCCGCCCGCGCTTCGGCGGGTGCTGGAGCCGCGGCTGGCGCGGGTCACCTGATTTCGATCAGTCATCCCGTGAAAGGCGTTGTGGGCCGTCCGGAGCAACCGACGTCAGGACAGCGGAGGACATGCCGAAAAAAGACGGAGCCATCGAGATCGAGGGCCGGGTCATCGAGCCCCTGCCGAACGCCATGTTCCGGGTGGAGCTCGCGAACGGGCACAAGGTGCTGGCTCACATCAGTGGCAAGATGCGGCAGCACTACATCCGCATCCTGCCGGAGGACCGGGTCGTCGTCGAACTTTCGCCGTACGACCTGACCCGAGGGCGCATCGTCTACCGCTACAAGTAAGCCTGACGGCGGCCGGGTGAATCCCGTGTCCGTCTTCGTCGCCCGGAGCCGCGCCCGCCGCGTCGCCGGGCCAGATCGGAAGTAAGGCAACCGTGAAGGTCAAGCCGAGCGTCAAGCGGATCTGCAACAAGTGCCGGGTGATCCGCCGGCACGGCCGGGTCATGGTCATCTGCGCCGACCCGCGCCACAAGCAGCGTCAGGGCTGATTGTTCAGCCGGTCGTGACACCGCGACCGGTTGACACCGGCCCAGCCGCAGATTCGTCACAACACAGCACATGCTCGTTCCAGCCGCAGGAGTGCGCAGCGCGTACCTCGTCGTGGTTAACCCCCGGTCGGAGGCCGGGGCCCGCTCGGGCAGCGACCGAACCGGTCGCCGGCGTCGATATCGGCGTCGGAGAACGGGGATGGTCGGTAGCGGGATGGGACGGGACCACACCTCCGCCAGAAACCACGAGGAGTACGCCCGCACATGGCACGGCTAGTCGGCGTGGATCTCCCCCGCGAGAAGCGGTTGGAGATCGCGCTCACCTACATCTTCGGCGTGGGTCGCACCCGCGCCCTGGAGACGCTCGCCGCCACCGGCATCTCGCCGGACAGGCGCGCCCGGGACCTCACGGACGAGGAGCTCGTGCAGCTCCGCGACCACATCGAGGCCAACTACAAGGTCGAGGGTGACCTGCGCCGCGAGGTCGCCGCGGACATCCGTCGCAAGGTCGAGATCGGCTGCTACGCCGGTATCCGGCACCGCCGGGGCCTGCCCGTTCGTGGTCAGCGGACGCGGACCAACGCCCGCAGCCGCAAGGGCCCGAAGCGGACCGTCGCCGGCAAGAAGAAGCCCGGCAGGAAGTAATAGGAGCGCAGAAGACTTATGCCACCGAAGGCTCGTGCCGGAGCCGCCGTCAAGAAGGTCCGGCGCAAGGAACGCAAGAATGTCGCCCACGGCCAGGCGCACATCAAGAGCACCTTCAACAACACCATCGTGTCCATCACGGACCCGACCGGTGCGGTCATCTCCTGGGCCTCCGCCGGCCAGGTTGGCTTCAAGGGCTCCCGCAAGTCGACTCCGTTCGCCGCGCAGCTGGCCGCCGAGGCCGCCGCGCGTCGTGCGATGGAGCACGGCATGCGCAAGGTCGACGTGTTCGTCAAGGGCCCCGGCTCCGGCCGGGAGACCGCCATCCGTTCGCTGCAGGCCGTCGGCCTGGAGGTCGGTCAAATTTCCGACGTGACTCCGCAGCCGCACAACGGGTGCCGTCCGCCGAAGCGTCGCCGGGTCTGAGAGGTTAGGAAGAGATGGCTCGTTACACCGGTGCTGACTGCCGCCGTTGCCGGCGGGAGAAGATGAAGCTGTTCCTCAAGGGCAGCAAGTGCGATGGCCCGAAGTGCCCGTTCGAGTCCCGGCCGTTCCCGCCCGGACAGCACGGTCGTGGCCGCACGAAGGAGACGGAGTTCCTGCTCCAGCACCGCGAGAAGCAGAAGGCCCGCCGGGTGTACGGCGTGCTGGAGAAGCAGTTCCGCGGTTACTACGACGAGGCCGTGGCGAAGCAGGCCAAGACCGGTGAGGTCCTCCTGCAGATCCTCGAGTCGCGGCTGGACAACGTGGTCTACCGGGCCGGCTACGCCAAGTCCCGGGACATGGCCCGGCAGCTGGTCAAGCACGGTCACTTCACGGTGAACGGCAAGAAGGTCGACATCCCGTCGTACCGCGTCAAGGAGCACGACATCATCGAGGTCCGGGGCAAGAGCAAGGAGCTCACCCCGTTCCTGGTGGCGCAGGCCGAGGCCGGCTCCAAGAGCGTGCCGGCGTGGCTGGAGGCCATTCCGAGCCAGATGAAGGTGCTCGTGCACTCGCTCCCGAGCCGCCAGGTGATCGACACCCAGGTCCAGGAGCAGCTGATCGTCGAGCTCTACTCCAAGTAGGTGCTCGGGTGGTGGTCCGCCCCTTCCCGGGCGGACCACCACAACGGTGTGTGTCGTGGGCGTCATATGGCGGGCGCCCCGGAAGAAAAGAGAAGAGATGCTCATCTCCCAGCGGCCCTCGCTCTCCGAGGAGTCGATCAACGAGACCCGGTCCCGGTTCACCATTGAGCCGCTGGAGCCCGGCTTCGGCTACACCCTGGGTAACTCGCTGCGCCGGACGCTGCTGTCGTCCATCCCCGGCGCGGCGGTGACCTCGATCAAGATCGATGGTGTGCTGCACGAGTTCACCACGATCCCCGGGGTCAAGGAGGATGTGGTCGAGCTCGTCATGAACATCAAGGAGCTCTGCGTCAGCTCCGAGCATGACGAGCCGGTCAGCATGTACCTGCGTAAGCAGGGCCCGGGTGACGTGACCGCGGGTGACATCCAGCCCCCGGCTGGTGTCTCGGTGCACAACCCGGACCTGAAGCTTGCCACCCTCAACGGCAAGGGCCGGCTCGACATGGAGCTGACCGTCGAGCGGGGCCGTGGCTACGTCACCGCGGCGCAGAACAAGCAGGCGGGCGCCGAGATCGGTCGGATCCCGGTCGACTCGATCTACTCGCCGGTGCTGCGGGTCACCTACCGGGTCGAGGCGACCCGGGTCGAGCAGCGGACCGACTTCGATCGGCTGATCATCGACGTCGAGTCGAAGCCGTCGATGGGGCCCCGCACGGCCCTGGCCTCGGCCGGTTCCACGCTGGTCGAGCTCTTCGGCCTGGCCCGGGAGCTGGACGAGACCGCAGAGGGCATCGACATCGGGCCGTCCCCGCAGGACGCCCAGTTGGCAGCGGATCTGGCGCTGCCGATCGAGGAGCTGGACCTCACCGTCCGCTCCTACAACTGCCTCAAGCGCGAGGGCATCAACACCGTTGGTGAGCTCATCGGGCGTACCGAGGCTGACCTCCTCGACATCCGTAACTTCGGCCAGAAGTCGATCGACGAGGTCAAGATGAAGCTCGCTGGGATGGGCTTGGGGCTGAAGGACTCGGCCCCGAACTTCGACCCGGCGAACGTCGTGGACGCCTTCGGTGAGGCCGACTACGACACCGAGGACTACCGCGAGACTGAGCAGCTGTAAGCGCGGCTGAGGATTGACGAGGAGCACCGAGAATGCCCACGCCCACCAAGGGTGCCCGCCTCGGCGGCAGCCCGGCGCACGAGCGGTTGATGCTGGCCAACCTGGCCATGTCGCTGTTCCAGCATGGCAAGATTCAGACCACCGAGACCAAGGCCCGGCGGCTGCGCCCGCTCGCGGAGCAGCTGATCACCAAGGCGAAGCGCGGTGACCTTGCCGCCCGGCGTCGGGTGCTCGGGGTCGTCAAGGACAAGGACGTGGTCTACACCCTGTTCGACCAGATCGCGCCCCGGTACGCCAACCGCAACGGTGGCTACACCCGGATCGTGAAGACTGGTCCGCGTAAGGGTGACGCCGCCCCGATGGCGATCATCGAGCTGGTCGAGGAGCTGGCCGTCGCGCAGCCGAAGGCGAACAAGAAGACCGCCGCCCGCAAGGCCGCGCAGCAGGACAAGGTCGAGGCACTCGCCCCGGCTGCGGAGGCCCCGGCGCCGAGCAGCGGCGACCAGGACGCCGAGGCGCCCGTCTCGGTCTCGGGTGACACCGCTGCGGCCCGCGCAGACAGCGACCTCGCTGTCGAGGAGAACAACGAGCAGAACAAGGCCTGATCGGCCAGGCTCGGCGTCGGGCCCGACACCCATCCGGGTGTCGGGCCCGACGCGCGGAAGGGGACACGAGTGCAGGAGCGCACCCGGGTACGGCTGGATGTCTCGTACGACGGCACCGACTTCTCCGGCTGGGCGGTCCAGCCGCAGCGGCGTACGGTCGCTGGTGCCCTCGTGGCCGCGCTTGACCTGGTGCTCGGTGCCGGCGCGGCGACCGGGCTGACCGTGGCCGGCCGAACCGACGCCGGCGTCCACGCCACCGGGCAGGTCTGCCACGTCGACCTGCGGACCGATCTGTGGCACCAGCACCAGACCACCCTGCTGCGGCGGCTGGCCCGGCTGCTCCCCACCGACGTCCGGGTACGGGCGATGACCGACGCGCCGGCCGACTTCGACGCCCGCTTCTCGGCGACCTTCCGGCGGTACGAGTACCGGGTCACGGACGCGCCCTGGGGGGCCGAGCCGTTGCGGCGCCACGACATCCTGGCCTGGCCGAGCCGGCTCGACCTGGCCGCGCTGAACACGGCCGCCGAGGGGCTGGTGGGGGAGCACGACTTCGCCGCGTACTGCCGGCGTAAGGAGAACGCGACGACGCTGCGGGAGGTGACCCGGCTGGACTGGCGGCGTACCCCGGGCGGGATTCTCGTGGCGACCGTGCAGGCTGATGCCTTCTGCCAGGCGATGGTGCGCAGTCTGGTCGGTGCGATGCTGGCCGTCGGGGATGGCCGCCGCCCCGCTGACTGGCCGGCCGGGCTGCTCGCCCGTCGGGAGCGCGCCAGCGAGGTGAACGTCGCCCCGGCACACGGCTTGACCCTGGTCGAGGTGGGCTACCCGGACGACCCCGCCGACTATGGCGGGCGGGCCGTTCGGACCCGCCGGTTGCGGGTGCCGCCGCCAGCCTGAGGCGGGGCGTCGGCGGGGCCGGTGCGAGAATCAACGGTGTGACCGGCGACCATTACTTCACTGCTGAACCGGCGACTGCCGCCCAACCCCGGGAGGTGGTCTTCTCCGCGGCCGGCCGCGACTACACCCTGGCCTCCGCCGGCGGCGTCTTCTCCGCCGGGCGGCTCGACCCGGGCACGGCGGTGCTGCTGCGCAAGGCCGAGCTACCGGCACCGGAGAGCGCCGGTCACCTGCTCGACCTCGGCTGCGGCTTCGGACCGATCACCTGTGTGCTCGCCACCTCGGTGCCGTCGGCCACCGTCTGGGCGGTCGATGTCAACGAGCGGGCGCGGGAGCTGACCACGGCCAACGCCGCGCGGGTCGGTGCGGCGGCCCGGGTCCGGGTCGCCCCGCCGGACGCGGTGCCAGCAGCGGTGACATTCGATCAGATCTGGTCGAATCCGCCGATCCGGATCGGCAAGGACGAGCTGCATCAGCTCCTGCTGCGCTGGCTGCCGCGGCTGGCGCCGGACGGGGTGGCCTGGCTGGTTGTCGCCCGGCACCTCGGTGGTGACTCGTTACACCGTTGGCTGTCCGAGCGGGGCTGGCAGGTGGCGCGGCCGGCGAGCCAGAAGGGCTACCGGGTGCTGCGGGTGACCCGGTAGAGCGGGTTGGTCCGGTAAAACGGGTTGGCCGGGCCGGGTCGGCCCGGCAGGATGCCAACGTGGGTTACGTGGACGTGGCAGCCGTTGGGCACTGGCTGCCCGACGGGCGGCAGCTCTTCGGCGATGTGTCGTTCCGGGTCGGTGATGGCGCCAAGATCGCTCTGGTCGGGCCGAACGGCGCGGGCAAGACGACGCTGCTGCGCATGGTCGCCGGCGACCTGCCGGTGCAGCGCGGTGCGGTCGCCCGGGCCGGCGGGCTGGGCGTGATGCGCCAGTTCATCGGGATGATCGGCGACGAGTCAACCCTCGCCGACCTGGCGCTCTCCCTCGCCTCGCCCCGGCTGCGCGAGGCGGGTGGGCGGGTCGCCGGTACGGAGTCGGCGATGCGGGCGGCTGAGGTGCGCGGCAAGTACAGCACCGCCGCCGGCAAGGCCCAGCTCGCGTACGCGGAGGCGCTCGCCGCCTGGGGGGAGGCCGGCGGGTACGACGCCGAGGTGCTCTTCGACACGGTGACCACGATCGTGCTCGACCTGCCGTGGGACACGGCGCGGCACCGTCCGGTCCGGACGCTCTCGGGCGGCCAGCAGAAGCGCTTCGCCCTGGAGTTGCTGCTGCGTGGTCCGGAGGAGGTGCTCCTGCTCGACGAGCCGGACAACTTCCTCGACGTGCCCGGGAAACGCTGGTTGGAGGGGCGACTGCGGGAGTCCGGCAAGTCGGTGCTGTACGTCTCACACGATCGCGAGCTACTGGCCCGTACCGCGGACCGGGTGGTGGCGGTCGAGGGCGGTGGTGCGTGGGTGCACCCCGGTGGCTTCGCCAGCTGGCACGAGGCCCGCCTCGCCCGGCACGACCGTCTCGACGAGCAGCGTCGGCGGTGGGACGAGGAACACCAGAAGCTGCGGGAACTGGTGCTGATGTACAAGCAGAAGGCCGCGTACAACTCGGGTATGGCCTCCCGCTACCAGGCCGCCCAGACCCGGTTGCGGAAGTTCGAGGATGCCGGGCCGCCGCCCGTACCGCCGAAGGAGCAGGACATCCGGATGCGGCTGGCCGGGGGCCGCACCGGTAAGCGTGCCCTGGTCTGCGAGCAGTTGGAGCTCGACGGTCTGACCTACCCCTTTGACCTGGAGCTCTGGTACGGCGACCGGCTCGCCGTGCTCGGTGCCAACGGGACCGGGAAGTCGCACTTCCTCCGCCTGATCGCCCGGGGCGGAACCGACCCCGATCCGGTGAACCAGCCGGTTGACGGCGGTGCGGGGCTCGCACCCGTCGGGCATGACGGGGTGGCCCGCCTCGGTGCCCGGGTCCGGCCCGGGCACTTCTCCCAGACCCACGACCGGCCGGAGCTGATGGAGCGGACGCTGGTCGACATCCTCTGGCGGGGTGACGAGCACCGCGCCGGCATGGATCGGCACGCGGCGATGGCCGCGCTGTCCCGGTACGAGCTGGCCGGGCAGGGGGACCAGCGGTTCGGAACTCTCTCCGGCGGCCAGCAGGCCCGGTTCCTGGTGCTGCTGCTGGAGTTGTCCGGGGCGACCCTGCTGCTGCTTGACGAGCCGACGGACAACCTGGACCTGGCCTCGGCCGAGGCGCTCGAAGCGGGGCTGGCCGCGTTCGCGGGGACGGTGGTGGCGGTGACCCATGATCGATGGTTCACCCGTTCCTTTGATCGATTCTTGCTGTTCCAAGGGGACGGCGAGGTGGCGGAGGCCGCCGAGCCGGTCTGGGAGGTGGCCTGAGCGCGGGCGGCATAGGGTGGATTTCGTGACTGAGATGACGTACCGCCGGTTGGGCGACTCCGGGCTCGTGGTGTCCGCAGTCGGCGTCGGCTGCAACAACTTCGGCCGCCGGGTCGACCTGGACGGGACCCGGGCGGTGGTGGCGGCCGCTCTCGATTCCGGGATCAACTTTTTCGACACCGCCGACATCTATGGTGCTCCGCCGGGTGGCTCCGAGGAACTCCTCGGCCAGGTGCTCAAGGGACGCCGGGACGATGTGGTGATCGCCACCAAGTTCGGCATGGACATGGACGGCCACAACGGACCGGACTACGGCGCCCGCGGTGCCCGGCGCTACGTGATGCGGGCGGTGGAGGCTTCGTTGCGTCGGTTGCAGACCGACCACATTGACTTGTATCAGCTGCACGAACGGGACCCCGGCACCCCGATCGACGAGACGCTCGCCGCACTGGACGATCTGGTCACCGCCGGCAAGGTGCGGTACCTGGGTAACTCCAACTTCAACGGCTGGCAGATCGCCGACGCGGACTGGACCGCCAGCTCGCGCGGATCGACCCGGTTCATCTCCGCCCAGAACCGCTACTCGCTGCTCGAACGGGGCATCGAGGCCGAGGTTGTCCCGGCGTGTGAGCGGTTCGGGCTGGGCCTGCTGCCCTTCTTCCCCCTCGCCAACGGCCTGCTCACCGGCAAGTACAAGCGCGGTGAGGCCCCGCCGTCGGGCAGCCGGCTCGCCGGTGGCGGCCGGTACGCGGCCCGGCTCGCCGCCGCCGACTGGGACACCATTGAGGCGCTCGGGGCATACGCGGCCGAGCGGGGGCTCAGCCTGCTTCAGGTCGCCATCGGCGGGCTCGCCGCCCAGCCCGCGGTGGCCTCGGTGATCGCCGGTGCCACTACCCCCGACCAGGTACGGGCCAACGCGGCGGCGGGTGCCTGGGTGCCCGGCGCCGACGATCTGGCGGCCCTGCGGGCGGTACTCGACAGCTAGCAGGTGGAGAATCTCGGCCTCCCATCGTCCCGGCGGTGGGAGGCCGATTCGTGTCCGGGTCGGCTCCGGCCGCGGCCGGTCCGCACCACCGTGCCGTAGACGCCGTCTTGGCAGCCGTACGGCTTCTGCCGTACGGTGGTTGGTAGTAACCCACGGGAGCCCGGTAAACCGGGCTGAGAGGGGGGCTGAGAGCCCCCGACCGTTGAACCTGATCCGGATAGTGCCGGCGCAGGGAGGAGAGTTGCCGTGTCGTCCCTTGGGCGTCTACATCTGATTACCGACACTCGACCTGGGCACAACCCGCTCACCGTGGTGCGGGGCGCCCTGGCGGTGGCCCGTACCGAACTGGTCGTCCAGGTCCGCGTGACCGACGACGCGACCGACCGGCAGGCGTACGACCTGGCCCGCCAGGTGACCGCGCTCTGCGCCCCGTACGGTGCGACCTGCCTGGTGAACGATCGGCTACACGTGGCCCTGGCGGTTGGTGCTGCCGGTGGGCACGTGGGTGCCGAGGACCTGCCGGTCGGTGCGGCCCGCGCGGTGCTCGGCTCCGCCGCTGTCCTCGGCGCCACCGCCCGGTACGCGGACACCGCCGTCGAGGCGGTCGCCGCCGGGGCCAGCTACCTCGGGGTCGGGCCGGTCCACTCCACCACCTCAAAGGACGGCCTGCCGCCCCCGATCGGCGTGCCGGGGGTACAAGCGGTTGCCGCCGCGGCCAGCGTGCCGGTGATCGCCATCGGGGCGGTGACCGCAGCGGACGTGCCCGCCCTGCGGGCCGCGGGCGCGTACGGAGTGGCGGTGATCGGCGCGCTCTCGCGCGCCGCCGACCCCGCCCGGACCACCGCCGAACTGATGGCGGCACTGACATGGTGAGCAGACTCCCCGACACCCACCGGGGCGGCAACCGGAACTCGCTGTCCACCCCCGACGTTGCGGTGGTCGGGGCCGGGCCGATCGGCTTGGCCATCGCCTGGCGGTGTGCGGCCCGCGGGCTGCGGGTCGTCGTACACGACCCGGATCCCGGCTCGGGTGCGGTGCACGCCGCGGCGGGCATGCTCGCGCCGGTCGCCGAGGCGTACTTCGGGGAGCACGAGCTGACCGGCCTGCTCACCGAGTCGGCGGCGCGCTGGCCGGCGTTCGCCGCCGAGCTGGCCGCCGCCTCCGGCACCGACGTCGGTTACCGCAGCGAGGGCACCCTGATGGTCGGGCTCACCACCGACGATCTCGCGGTGGCCCGCCGGCTCTGGGCGTACCAGCAGGGGCTGGGGCTGCCGGTCACCCCACTGCGCCCCTCCGAGCTTCGCGACCGGGAGCCGGCGCTGTCACCCCGGATGCGGGGCGGCGCCTACGCCGGTACCGATCACCAGGTGGACCCGCGGCGGCTGGTGTCGGCGTTGCGCACCGCCACCGAGCGGGCCGGGGGAGTGCTGGTGCCGACGCCGGTCCAGCGGTTGACCGAGGTGACCGCGGGGACCACGGTGGTCGCGGCCGGCTGCGGCTCCGCCGCGCTGACCGGGTTGCCGGTTCGCCCGGTCAAGGGCCAGGTGCTTCGGCTCCGGGCTCCCGGTGCGCCGGGCTTCCAGCACGTGATCCGGGGCTTCGCCGACGGGGAGCAGGTCTATCTCGTCCCGCGGCCGGACGGGGAGGTCGTGGTCGGGGCGACCTCGGAGGAGCGCACCGACACCATGGTGACCAGCGGTGCGGTGCTGCGGCTACTCCGGGCGGCCACCGACCTGGTACCCGAGGTGGCGGAGTACGAGCTGGTCGAGGCGGTCGCCGGGCTCCGTCCGGGCAGCCCCGACAACGCGCCGATCCTTGGCCCGCTCCCGGGCCGGCCGGCGGTGCTCGCCGCGACCGGGCACCACCGGCACGGGGTGGTGCTCACCCCGGTGACCGCCGACCTGATCGCCGACCTGATCACCACCGGTACGCCGGATCCGCTACTCGCCGCCTTCACCCCGGAGCGCCTCGGTCCGGGGCTGTCCCATCCATCCGCCACCGCCGACCCGGCGTGCGGATCCGCCGTGCCCCGGCCGACCCCACTGGAGGAGTCGTGGAACTGATGGTGAACGGCCTTGGGCGCAGCCTGCCCACCGGCGCCACGCTCGCGGACCTGGTCCGGGCGGTGACCGAACAGGAGCGTGGCCTGGCGGTCGCCGTCAACGGCGAGGTTGTGCCGCGGGGCGGCTGGCCGGTCACCCTGCTGTGCGAGGGTGACCGGGTCGAGGTGCTCAGCGCCGCGCAGGGCGGGTGAGCGGGGTGACCTTCGAACTGGGTGGGGTACCGATCCCGTCGCGCCTGGTCCTCGGCACCGGCGGGGCCGCCAACCTCACCGTCCTGGAAGAGGCGATCCGAGCCTCCGGCACTGGCCTGGTCACCGTGGCGCTGCGCCGGGTGGACACCACCGGGGGCCCCTCGGGCGGCCTACTGGACCTGGTCGACCGTTGCGGGGTCCGCCTGTTGCCGAACACCGCCGGCTGCTACACGGCGGGTGAGGCGGTGAAGGTGGCCCAGCTGGCCCGGGAGGCGTTCGAGACCGACTGGGTGAAGCTTGAGGTGATCGGTGACGAGCGCACCCTGCTGCCCGACGGCGTGGAGCTGTTGCGGGCCGCGGAGGAGTTGGTCGCCGACGGGTTCACCGTGCTGCCGTACACCTCGGACGACCCGATCCTGGCGCGTCGGCTCGCCGATGTCGGCTGCGCGGCGGTGATGCCGGCGGGTTCGCCGATCGGCTCGGGGCTCGGGGTGTCGAACCCGCACCACATCCGGCTCATCCGGCAGAGCGTGGCGGTGCCGGTGATCCTGGATGCGGGGATCGGCACCGCCTCCGACGCGGCGCTCGCCATGGAATTGGGCTGCGACGCGGTGCTGCTGGCCAGCGCGGTGACCCGGGCCGCCGATCCGGTGGCGATGGCGACGGCGATGCGGTACGCGGTCGAATCCGGCCGGCTCGCCTACCAGGCGGGCCGGATACCGCGCCGCTTCCATGCCCTCGCCTCGACTCCGGACGATGGGCGGCCGGAGCTGTGACCGGGCCGACCGGCCTGGTGGTGCTCACGGATCGCCGGGCGGCGCGGCGACCGCTCGTCGAGGTTGTCGCCGCGGCCGTGACCGGCGGTACGCGCTGGGTGGTGCTGCGCGAGCGGGACCTTCCCCGGGCCGAGCGCGTCGCCCTCGCCGATGACCTGCGTCAGGTCCTCACCCCGGTCGGCGGTACGTTGGTCGTTGCCGGCCCGGACCCGCTGGGCGGCGCCGCGGTGCACCTGCCGGCGGCTGGGCCGTACCCGCCGCCGCGGCTCGGGCTGATCGGCCGTTCCTGCCACGACGAGGCGGAACTGGGCCGGCTCACGGTTGAGGATTACGCCACTCTCTCCCCCGTCTATCCGACGCGGACGAAGCCCGGCTACGGCCCACCGCTGCTTCCGTCCGGGCTGGCAAGCTTGATCAAGGCCAGTCCAGTCCCGGCGGTGGCGCTGGGCGGGATCGAGACGTCCGGGCAGGTGCGCGACTGTGTGCGGGCGGGAGCCGCCGGGGTGGCGGTCTTGGGTGCGATCATGCGGGCCGAGGACCCGGGCGCGGTAGCCGCCGCCCTTCAGGGAGCGTTCGACGCCGGCTCCAGGGTAGGCGTGCGATGACGCCCCGTACCGTCCTCACCATCGCTGGCTCGGACTCCGGCGGGGGCGCCGGCATCCAGGCCGACCTGAAGGTTTTCGCGGCGCTGGGGGCGTACGGCACCAGCGTCATCACCTCCGTCACCGCGCAGAACACCTGCGGGGTGGACGCCGTGCTGCCGTTGCCACCGCAGACCGTCACCGACCAACTGGAGAGCGTGCTCACCGATTTCACGGTGCGGGCGGTGAAGACCGGGACACTCGGTAGCCCGGCGATCGCCGACGCGGTCGCTGTTGCGGCGGGGGAGGGCCGACTGCCGCACCTCGTCGTCGACCCGGTGCTGGTGTCGACCAGTGGGCGTCGGCTGGGCACGGCCGCGGCGGTGGAGCGGTTGCTGCCGTTCGCCCGGGTGGCGACGCCGAATCGGGCGGAGGCCGCGGCCCTCACCGGCGGCCGGGTCGAGACGGTCGAGGAGATGGTCGTCGCCGCGAAGGCACTGGCCGCCGGCGGACCGGAGTATGTCGTGGTCACCGGCGGGGACACCGACGGTGATGAAGCGGCGGTGGACGTGCTCCACGGCGAGGACGGCACCACCCGGTTCCGCGCGGCCCGGGTGTCGACCCGGCACAACCACGGCACCGGGTGCTCGTTCTCGGCGGCCGTCGCCGCCCGGCTGGCGTTCGGTGATTCGGTGCCGACAGCCGTCGCGGCGGCCAAGGAATACGTGACCCGGGCGCTGATCGGCGCTCGGGGCTGGGAGTTGGGCGCGGGACGCGGACCACTCGATCACTTCAGCTGGTCCGTCTGACCTATAGGGAGGCTGTCATGCAGAAACGTCGCAAGGTCTACGTCGAGGGGTCGCGGCCGGACATCCAGGTGCCCTTCGCCGAGGTCGACCTCGCCGGAGACAACCCGCCGGTACGGCTCTACGACACCTCGGGACCGGGCTCCGACCCGGAGGCGGGGCTACTGCCGATGCGCGGCAAGTGGATCGCGTCGCGGGGGGACGTCGCCCCGGTACGCGGCGCCGGTACCCCGTTGGCGGGGGTGGACGGCCAGCGGCCGACCCAGCTGGCGTACGCCCGGGCCGGAGTGGTGACGCCGGAGATGGAGTTCGTGGCGATCCGTGAGGGGGTGGCGCCGGAGTTGGTGCGGGAGGAGATCGCGACCGGGCGAGCCGTGCTGCCACTGAACGTCAACCACCCGGAGTGCGAGCCGGCGATCATCGGCAAAGCCTTCCTGGTGAAGATCAATGCGAATATCGGCACCTCGGCGGTAACCTCCTCGATCGCCGACGAGGTGGAGAAGCTGACCTGGGCGACCCGGTGGGGCGCGGACGCGGTGATGGACCTGTCGACCGGCAAGCGGATCCACGAGACCCGCGAGGCGGTCGTCCGGAACTCCCCGGTGCCGATCGGCACCGTGCCGGTCTACCAGGCCCTGGAGAAGGTCGGTGGCGATCCGGCGAAGTTGAGCTGGGAGGTGTTCCGGGAGACCGTCATTGAGCAGGCCGAGCAGGGCGTCGACTACATGACCGTGCACGTCGGGGTGCTACTGGCGTACGTGCCGCTCGCCGTGGAGCGGGTGACCGGGATCGTCTCCCGGGGTGGTTCGATCATGGCGGCGTGGTGCCTCGCCCACCACGAGGAGAACTTCATCTACACGAACTTCCGGGAACTCTGCGAGATCATGGCTCGCTACGACGTGACCTTCTCGTTCGGCGACGGGCTGCGCCCCGGCTCCATCGCGGACGCCAACGACGAGGCGCAGTTCGCCGAGCTACGCACCCTCGGTGAGCTGACGAAGATCGCCTGGGAGTACGACGTCCAGGTGATGATCGAGGGCCCCGGGCACGTGCCGATGCACAAGATCAAGGAGAATGTGGAACTGCAGCAGGAGTGGTGTCACGAGGCGCCGTTCTACACGCTTGGCCCACTGGCCACGGACATCGCGCCCGCGTACGACCACATCACCTCCGCTATCGGCGCGGCGATGAGTTCCTGGTTCGGTACCGCGATGCTCTGCTATGTCACCCCGAAGGAGCACCTCGGGTTGCCGGACCGGGACGATGTGAAGGCCGGCGTGATCGCCTACAAGATCGCGGCGCACGCCGCGGACCTGGCCAAGGGGCACCCGGGCGCCCAGGAGTGGGACGACGCGCTCTCCAAAGCACGGTTCGAGTTCCGCTGGGAGGACCAGTTCAACCTCGCGTTGGACCCGGAGACCGCGCGTGCCTACCACGACGCCACCCTGCCGGCTGAGCCAGCGAAGACGGCCCACTTCTGCTCGATGTGCGGCCCGAAGTTCTGCTCCATGAAGATCACCCAGGATCTCAAGGAGTACGCCGCACGCGGCATGAAGGACAAGTCGGAGGAGTTTGTCGCCTCCGGTGGTCGGGTCTACCTTCCGCTTGCCTGATCTCTGACCACGGTGGCACCCCGACCAGCGGGCGGGGTGCCACCGTGGCACCCACGTTGACCGGGCCGGTCGAGGCCGGGGGCGGCCCGGGTCAGTCGGCGTGATGCCGGCCGACCGAGCGCAACGAGCGGCGAGCGCTTTCCCGATCGGGTTCGTTGTTGGGCACCGGCTCGCTCAGACCGGTGACCCAGTCAACGAACTCCTCGTCCTGTGCTGGTAGCCGGACCTCCGCTGGCGGCTTCCCCGCCTCGTCGACCCGGGTGCGACTGCGTCGGAACAGGCTTCGGCGGCGCGGGGCGGGCGGCGTCGCGCCGGCCACCAACGGCTCGGCTGCGGTGCCCGGGTCGGCTGCAGTGCCCGGGTCGGCTTCGTCCTCGTCCGCTACCGGACGCGGCGGGGCCGCCGGTACGGGGTCGCTGGTGGTCGGTGCGGCCGAATCGACCTCGGCCGGAGCCGGGTGTGTCGGGGAGACTGCCGTCGGCTCGGGGGTGAGCAGCGGTGTCGGCCCGGGGTTGGATGCCGGTGGGCGTTTGTTCGGCGGCCAGCGCAGTATCGTGGTGGCTCGTTCGACGGGGCGTTCGATCAGTGGCCAGCGCAGCATCGCGGCGGCGGCCGAGCCGAGCCCGCCGGCGACCACCGCGAGCAGGGCGGCGTAGTACGGCGTGGCCTGGTACTGGTCCGTATCCGCCCCGGGGCCCGCGGCCAGGTACGCGCCGGCTAGCAGCATCGGCCCGGGGAGCCCGGTCAGCGCGCCGACGGATGCGGCCTGCCCGCGCCGACGGGCGAGGCCGCCGCTGCCGGCTCCGGCCAGCAGCGCCGCCACCGGAAGGCCCAGCAGACAGAGGCGGTCCGCCGCGGCGGGATCGAGCCAGGAGGGTTCCCACACCCCGAGGCGTACTGCCCGAAGTGGGCCGATGTCGTTCAGCGACGGGGCAACCGAGGCCAGGGCGAGGAACCAGCCCAGGCCGGCGACGAACGCCAGGTTCCAGAGCAGTGGGGGTCGGATGAGGACGGCCAGCGCCGCGCCCCCGCCGAGTACCGCGCCAAGGAGTGCACCAGCGGCGACGGACCAGACCGGTTCCACGGCACCCACGTCGGCGGCTCGGGCGGACTGCATTCCCAGCGGCGCGACGACCGTGGCGCCGAGCGCGGCGGCGCCCGCCACGGCGGCCCGCCGACCAGCGCTGATCAGCGGGGCTCCCCGACGCGCCAGCCGGTCGGCACCGACGGCACCGGTGACCGCGGCGTTCGCCGCCAACCAGGCGACCCAGGCGAGCTGTGCTGGCCACTGGTCGACACCCGCACCGGTGAAGGAGCCGGAGAAGCGCACGATGCCGAGGCCGAATGCGACGCCGAGCTGTCCGGCTCCGGCCAGCAGGCTTACCCCAAGTGCCGTGAGCAGTAGCTTGCCCAAGGTCCGAAACGCCATGCCGGGCACGTTACGGTCCCGGTACGGGCGCGCGCCACTGGCACGCCGGTTCGGGTGCGGTAGCCCCCCGGCGCTGGGCTACTTGAGCTCGACCAGCCGGGCCAGGTAGGTCGTGTCGCCCGTGTTGGTGAGCATGTGCACCGCACCCGGATCCCGATAGACGACGCCGCCGGTCGGCTCGTCGGCGTCGATCCGGTCGCCGTCGATGGTCTGCACGACGTTCTTGGCACCCTGGATCGCCACCACCAGATACGGGTGGTCGTGCCGATGCAGCGGCTGCCGCTCGCCGGGTGCCAGCCGGATGTGCCAGACCCGTACCCGGTCATTCTCGAAAACGATCTCCTGGCCCACCGGGCCCAGCTCAAGGTCGGTTGTGCTCATTGCGGTCCATCCAGTTGGGGGAGCACCGCGGCGGCGATGAGCTCCAGGTGGTCGAGGTCGGCGAGGTCGATGAGGCGCAGGTGGACGCGGCTCGCTCCGATCGCGGCGAACTCGCCGATGCGGTCGACGAGCTGCGCGGGCGAGCCCACGACCGCATCCTCCGGGGGCAGGGCGCTGGGGCGGTGCAGCGGAGCGGCGCGGTGGCGTGCCTCGGCGTCGGTACGGCCGACGGCCACCACAATCCCCGCCGAGAGCGTCAGCGGTTGCCGCCCGGACTCGGCCCGGCCGGCGGCATCGCACGCCTCCCGGACCCGCTCGTACGCCGCCGCCGTCTGCCCGACGGGGGTGAACGGCATGTTGAACTCGTCGGCGTATCGGGCAGCCAGGTCCGGGGTACGCTTCGCGCCGCGACCGCCCACGATCACCGGTGGACCGGGGTGCTGGACCGGCTTCGGCAGTGCTGGCGCGTCAACGAGTTGGTAATGCTCTCCGGTGTAGCTGAACCCGGCCCCCGGAGGGGTACGCCACAGGCCGGTGACGATCTCCAGCTGTTCGGTCAGCCGGTCGAACCGTTCGCTGACGCTGGGGAAGGGAATCCCGTACGCGGTGTGCTCCCGTTCGTACCAGCCGGCGCCGATGCCCAGCTCGACCCGGCCACCGCTCATCTGGTCGACCTGCGCGACCATGATGGCCAGTGGGCCGGGTAGCCGGAAGGTGGCCGAGGTGACCAGCGTGCCGAGCCGGATCCGGCTGGTCTCGCGGGCCAGCGCAGCCAGCGTCAGCCAGGCGTCCGTGGGACCGGGCAACGCCGGGTCGTCGCCCATCGCCCGGTAGTGGTCGGCGCGGAGGAAGGCGTCGTAGCCGCAGCGTTCCGCGTGGCGGGCAAACCGGAGCTGGTCTTCGTAGCTGGCGCCACGGTGTGGCTCGGTAAATACCGAGATGCGCATCAGGGTACCTCCACCGATACGGGATCCTTCTCCGCGAGCAGCTCGTGCAGGTCGGCGCTGACCCGGGCGACATCAGCCAGATGTGCGTTGCGGCCAAGCGTGCGCGGACGGGGGATGGAGACGTCAACAATGTCGCGGATGCGGCCGGGGCGAGGGCTGAGCACCACCACCCGGTCGGCCAGCAGGACCGCTTCCTCGATGGAGTGGGTGACGAAGACGACCGTCGCGGAGGTCTCCATGTGCACCCGTTGCAGCTCGCCGGAGAGCTCCTCGCGGGTGAGCGCATCCAGTGCGGAGAAGGGCTCGTCCATCAGCATCACCCGGGGCTCGCCGATCAGTGAGCGGCAGAGCGAGACCCGCTGTTGCATGCCGCCGGAGAGCTCGTGTGGCAGCCGCTTCTCGAACCCGGCGAGGCCGGTCAGCTCCAGCAGCTGCCGGGCCCGGTCGCGGTGTTGGGCCCGCTTCCAGCCGAAGATCTCCACCGGGAGGAGGACGTTGTCGAGCACCGTGCGCCAGGGCAGTAGGGCCGGTCGCTGGAACAGCATCGCGACGTCCGGTCGGGGATGGGTGACCGGTGCGTCAGCCACGGTGACCTCCCCGATGGTGACCGGGAGCAGCCCGGCGATGAGTCGGAGCAGAGTGGACTTACCGCAGCCGGAGCGGCCGAGTACGGCGACGAACTCACCGTCGCCGATGTCAAGGTCGATGCCGCGCAGGGCCTCGACCTGGCCGGAGCGGCCATTGAAGTTCCGGGATACCCCGGACAGCCGGATCATCCGCGGACCTCCCTGAGTTGACAATCAGTGATCAGGCGACAGGGTACCGGTCGGGCGGGGCAGCAATGCTGGCTGGGGTGGGATTAGTTGTGTCCGTTCCGCAACCCGATATGCCTGGTGGTGCGGCGGTGTTTTTCTCGTACGCTGTGCCCCCGAAGAGTCCCCTCACGATGGCGGCGCCGGCTTCACCCTTCGGGCCGCCGCCACCCGACTACCCTCCGGTGGCGCTCGGCCCCGGTCGGAAAGGACAAGGTGCACTGATGAGAAGGCTGACCCGTACGGTCGCCGCGGCTTCGATGGCCGCTGCGCTGGCGATGGTTGGGGCGTGTAGCAGCGACTCGGACTCCACTGAGGGGGGTGACGGCGCGATGGAGAAGGTAACCTACCTCACTTCCTTCGGAAACTTCGGCCGGGACTCCTACGCCTGGGTGGCGAAGGAGAAGGGCTTCTTCCGCGACGCGGGTTTTGATGTCGAGATCAAGCCGGGGCAGGGCACCGGAAGCACCATTCAGACGGTCTCCGGCGGCAAGGCCGACTTCGGACCGGTCGACCTCACCGGTAGCCTGCTCCAGTTCGGCAACGGCGAGGCCAAGGACTTCGTTGTCGTCGCCGCGATCCAGCAGCGCACCATGGCCGGCATCGCCACCGTCGAGGGTACGAACATCGCCACCCCGAAGGACCTCGAGGGCAAGAAGATCGCGGATTCCCCCACCTCGGTGGTCCGTAACCTCTTCCCCACGTACGCGGAGTTGGCCGGCGTGGACGCGAGTAAGGTGACCTGGGTCAACGGTCAGCCGCAGGACCTGATGGGCACCCTCGCTTCCGGCACGGTCGACGGCATCGGGCAGTTCGTCGTGGGCCAGCCGACCATCGAGGCGATCGCCAAGAAGAAGGCGTTCATGCTGCCGTACAGCGAGTACATGCAGGACCTCTACGGCAACGTGCTGATCACCTCCGCGCAGATCGCCAAAGAAAAGCCGGAGATGGTCAAGCGGTTCAGCGAGGCCCTGTTGAAGGGCTTGGAGTACGCGTTGGAGAACCCGCAGGAGGCGGCCGAGCTGCTGAAGAAGAACGTGGATTCGACGAACGTCGAGTCCGCCCAGGCGGAGCTGGAGTTGATGGCCGGTTACGTCCGGTCCAGCAACAGCGGTGCGACGCTGGGCACGCTGGACAGTGCCCGGGTAGCGAAGAGCATCGCCATCCTGCGGGGTGCGGGACAGCTCAAGCAGGAGCTCGAGCCCGACCAGGTCATCGACTTCAGCCTCACCCCGAAGGCCTGATCGACCACCGTTCGGGGGTGTGGACCGGGGCCCCGGTCCACACCCCCGCCGTGTGCCGGCCCGCAGCCGGCAGGAAGGAGGGAGGCGGTGACCGAGACCCGGACCCGTCCCGAGGGACCGTCGGCAGGGGTGGTGAACCCGCCCGCGCCGGCCGCCCGCGGACGTCGTGCGATCCCGGTCGGGGCCGCCGGGCTTCCGTTCCTCGGACTGGTGATTGCACTGGCCTGTTGGTGGCTGGTCACCACCGGGTTCGGCCTGGTGCACCCGGCTGCCCTGCCGTCACCGCAGGCCGTCGGGGCCGCGATGGTCGAACGGAGCGGTGTGCTCCTGCCCGCGCTCGGGATCACGACCTCGATGACGGTGGTGGGGTTCCTGCTCTCGACGGCCGCCGGGGTGCTGATCGGGATTGCGCTGGCCGCGTCTCGACACCTCGAGCGGATGTTCGCGCCGTTGCTCGTCGCCGTCAACGCGGTGCCGAAGATCGCGCTTGGCCCGCTACTCGTGGTGTCTTTCGGCTGGGGTGCGAAGCCGGTCCTGACGATGGTGTTCCTGCTCTGCTTCTTCCCGATCGTGCTCTCCACCGCGACTGGCCTGACGACCACCCCGGCGGACCTCGCCGAGTTGGCGCGGTCGCTGCACGCCTCCTGGTGGCAGTCGTTCCGGAAGGTACGCTTCCCGGCCGCGCTACCGCAGGTCTTCGTCGGCCTCAAGGTGGCGATGCCGCTGGCCGCCATCGGGGCGGTGATCGGGGAGTTCTACTCGGACCAGCCGGGCCTGGGCTACCAGATCCTGCAGTACAACGGGATTGGGGAGACCGCGACGGCGTGGGCGGCGATCGTGTTGATCGCCGCGATGAGCATCGGGCTCTACTCCCTGCTCTACCTCGTCGAACGTCTCGCCCTGCCCTGGGTTCGCGCGACCACCTCGGCTCGGTGACCCAGCCTGCATGACCGGGCCAGCCCGGCCCGGTGTCACCGGGCCGGGCCGAGATGTCACCCGGCCAGATGCCAGCGGCCGTTGCGCACGACCAGTGTGGTCAGTGCCTGCGGCATGAGGCCGGAGTGGTTGTCCGGAGTCAGTCGGATCGGACCCGAGAGTCCGTCCATCTGGGTGGTCTCCAGCACGTCCCGGATGCCCTCCCGGTCGGGCTTGCCACCGCTGTTGCCGGACCGCACGGCGGCATCGGTGATGAGCTGGAGGGCGTCGGCGGCGAACGAGGCCGAGCCGTGGTATCCGCCGAAGCGGGCGGTGTAGTCCTGGAACCACTGTCGCCGGGCCGCCTTCGCCGGGGTGGTGGCGATCACGTCGTCGATCACCATGGTCTGGGTGAAGA
This sequence comes from Salinispora sp. H7-4, assembly GCF_013416675.1. Lineage (NCBI taxonomy): Bacteria > Bacillati > Actinomycetota > Actinomycetes > Micromonosporales > Micromonosporaceae > Salinispora > Salinispora sp. H7-4. Next base: position 507,263 of record NZ_JABZED010000003.1, on the reverse strand, counting down.
CCATCGTGGCGTTCTCCGCGGCCTGGGCCGTTGCGCCGAGGAAGAGCTCGCCCGCGGCAGAGGCATCGAAGTAGAGCGCGCCCTCGAAGCCGGCCTTACGTGCGGCGACGGCGGCGAGATCAGCCTGCTCGGCGGGGGCCCAGAGCACCAGCGCTTCGGGCCCGCTCCCGGTCAGCGCGGTGACCTGGCTGGAGACGTCGGTGTCGGTGGCGCGGACGGTCTGCACACCCCGGATCTCGATGGCGGCCTTGTCCAGCGCGGCTTGGAGGACGGTGAGCCCCTCTTCGCCGTAGGCGTCGTCGCTGCGCAGTACCCCCACCGCGCCGATCTTGTTGCGGCGAAGCTCGACAGCGAGGGCTTCGGCGCTGTCAGGTGCGCTCGGAGCCAGCTTGAACACGTACCGGCGCTCCGTTGCCGGGCTGGCGATGGCCTCGGCGGCGGCCAGCGCCACCGTCGGCAGCTGCTGCTTGTTGACGGTCTCCACCGCGCCCACCGCGCATTCGTTGCAACCGCCCAGGACGATCGCGCTGACCTGGGGGTCGGTGCTGAAGTCGGTGACGTTGCGGAGGGACTCGCTCGCCTCGGAGCGGTTGTCCTTGACCCGGAGCTCGATCTGCCGCCCGTTCAGCGCCCCGGATGAGTTGAGCTGTTCGGCTTTGAGCTCGAGTGCCCGTTGGTAGGTCTTGCCCAGTTGCGCGCCGGGCCCGGACAGTTCGAGGTCGGCGGCGATGATGATCGGGCTGGTGTCTTGCTCCTCCGTGCCGAGTTGGCAGGCGGTGAGTGTGGCGGCCAGGACGGCCGAGGTGAGTGCCGCGGTTGCGGAGCGGATGGGGCTCAACGTTGTCCTCCAGGTACGGCACGGGAGCCGGCAGATCGTCCGTTATCGTGGGGAGTCGATCACTTTCCCGTACGGGTGCGCGCAGCCGGGAAAACCTTGCCAATGTCGGGCCCCCGTGGTCAAGCGGGCCGGGCGGAGGCGTTTCGGGACGAAAATCTCACATGCTGGGGTAACGTAAAGTTCGCGTCTGATTCCAAGCCGTATTGTTATAGCAATCTGCATCTACATTGCCTGTTCAGGGCGGTGCGGGATTGGCGGCATTTGTGGACAGTCGCATCGGCGGGCCGTCCTCCGGCCCTTTCGGCCTCCAGCTCGACTTTCCAAATCCCGTCCCGTCTGATGAAATCGCGGCCGTGCCGCGCATGGCTTCTCCTCTGCTGGACCAGACATGGTCAGCGGTTCAGGCGTGGATGAAATGACGGAGGCGATGTCGTGAGCACCGGACCGACGACCCTGCCCGCAAGCAGCGGCATTGAGCAGCCGAAGCGGCGGCGACTGCCTCGGCTCCACAATGCGCGAATCCGCTCGAAGCTGGCGCTGATCTTGGTCGTACCGGTCGCCGCGGTCGTCGCGCTGGCGACTGTTCGTCTGATCACAGTCGGCGAGGGTGCGTACGACGCCACGCGGGCCAAAGCGCTCACCGAACTCTCCATCGACATCTCGGCCCTTACTCAGGACCTGCACACCGAACGAATGGCGGCTGCGGTCTATGTCGCGTCGACGGGAAAGGCGGAAGCAGCCGCCGACGCCTACAACCTGCGGGTGCGCAGCACCGACGAGCGGGTGCGGGCATACCGGGAGGAGCGCGAGCTCTTCGACGAGTTGCCCGCCGTTGTCGGCGACCGGGTGGCGGCTATCGACGGGCACCTCGAGACGCTGGACGCGATTCGACAGCAGGTGCTGGAGCGTCGGCAGATGGCGGTCGCCGAGTCGGCGTTGCGCTACGGCGTCATCCTGACCGACCTGGTGGCCTACAGCGACGGCCTCGCCCAACTCCCCGGCGACGAGCGGCTGGCAGAGGCCCGGCGGGCGGTCGCGGCCTTCGCCCGGGCCAAGGCAGCAGTCGCCGAGGAAGAGTCCGTCGCCTACACCGCGTTGAGCGCCGGCGGCTTCGACGAGGAGCAGCACTCCTCCTTCCTGGCGACGTTGACCAGCCAGCAGGAGGCGCTACTCGGCTTCGCCCTCGCGGCCGAGCCGTGGCAACGCTCGTTCGTGGAGAACACCATCTCGGGCGACGCGGTCACGCTGTCGGACACCGTCGCCGTGGACATCGGGCGCTCGGTCGGGCAGCAGTCCCTGGTGAGCGCGGAGGACGCCAGCGCCGCCGTCGGTGCCGTCCACGACCTCATGCGGTGGACCGAGGCCCGGCTCCAGGCGGAGCTGCTCGCCGATACCGAGCAGAACCGTTCGGACGTCCTCCGGCAGGCCGTCATCGAGTTGCTACTGGTGCTGGTGACCCTGATCATCGCGGTCACCCTCGCCGTGGTGCTGGCCCGTTCGCTGAACCGCTCGCTGCATCGGCTGCGGGAGGGCGCCCTGGCCGTGGCCAACCACGATCTGCCGGAAGCGGTACGTCGTCTGCAGAGCATGGAGGCGGTTGACGAGGGCGGGGTCGACGGGATCGTCCGGGAGATTCGGGATCCGATCCGGCTCACCAACCAGGACGAGGTCGGTCAGGTCGCCGTCGCCTTCAATGTGGTGCACCGGGAGGCGGTCCGGGTGGCGGCGGAGCAGGCCGCCCTGCGGACCAGCGTCTCAGCGATGTTCCTCAACCTGGCCCGACGGAGTCAGACGCTGGTTGACCGCATGATCGGGGAACTGGACGCGATCGAGCGTGGTGAGGAGGACCCGAAGCGGCTGGCCCGACTCTTCGAACTGGACCACCTGGCCACCCGAATGCGCCGCAACGACGAGAACCTGTTGGTCCTCGCGGGAGCCGACTCGACCGTACCTCGGCGGGAGGACGCTCTCCTGGTGGACGTACTGCGGGCCGCGCAGTCCGAGGTCGAGCTCTACAACCGGATCGAGTTCGGCACCGTTGACACGGACGTGTCGGTGGCCGCCCACGTGGTCAACGACGCGGTCCGGCTCGTCGCCGAACTACTCGACAACGCCACCCGCTTCTCGCCGCCGAACACCACCGTGGTCGCGGACGGGCGGCGAATCCGTGACTACGTGCTCATCCAGGTCGAGGACCGCGGTCTCGGCCTCTCCGACGAGCAGCTCGACTCGCTCAACCGGCGGCTGGCGGAGCCGCCGAGCGTCGATGTCGCGGCGTTCCGACTGATGGGCCTGGCCGTGGTGAGCCGGCTCGCCGAGCGGCACAGCATTCGGGTCGAGCTGCGCCGCAACGTTGAGGGGGGCATCGTCGCCCAGGTGACCCTGCCGACGGCTGCGGTTGTGCTGCCCGTCGGGCGGGGGCCGGCCCAGCTCACCCGGCCCAGCCAGCCGCTCGCGGTGGAGCAGGGCCCGTCCGCCCCGGTCAGCTTTGGGGACCCGGTGGCGGTCGCCGCGAGCGCCGCTACCCTGCCGGAGCAGCGGCAGCCCGAGCCGGCCCCGTGGCCGGCGCCGGCGGTGGTCAGCGTGGTGCCGGACCAGACCGTCGGGGTGAGCGGGACCGAGCCCAGCCGCAGCGTCGCCGACGGTCTGGCTGCAGCGCCCACCGCGTCGCACCCACTGCCCCAACGGAATCCCTCGGGCGAGTCGTCGGTGGCGACTGCGGCCTTCCCTACCGTGGCCGCTACCCCGCCATCACCAGTCGACCCGCCGCCCGCCAGCCCGCTCGGCACCGACAGCGCGTTGACCGGTGGGCTCGGCGCCGACCTGGCCGCCACCGCATCGATCGATGCGGCACGGTGGTCCGCGCCGCCGGTGGAGGCGCCGGCGGAGGCGCCGATCTTCCGGGAGATGGAGGCGGTCTGGTTCCGGACGCACGGCAACGACGCGACCACCATCTTCACCCGGCCGGACTTCGACAAAGCGGCGCCGTCCGCGACGGCGAGCCCCCCGGTCGAGTCGCAGCTACCCACCCGGGTGCCCGGAAGGACGACGACTCCGCCGGCCGCCACCCCGGCGCCGTCGTATTCCGCCGCTCCCGTTTCCGCTCCCGCCGCTCCCGCTTCCACCGGACGGCCGCCCGTGGTGCCGCCGCCTGTCGTGCCGCCCCCGATCGCGACGCCGTCTGTCGTGCCACCCCCGATCGCGACGCCGTCTGTCGTGCCGCCGCCCGCCGTGCCGCCGCCCGCCGTGCCGCCGACTGTCGTGCCGCCAGCCAGCGCACCGCCGGCCTCGCCGAGTGCCTCCGGGGCCCCGGCCAGCGGTGGCAATGCGTGGCGCACCATCGCGGATGAGGGGTGGAGCCGCGCCACCCAGGCTGCCGAGCCGTCCAACGGTGGTACCACCCGTTCCGGTCTGCCGAAGCGGGTGCCAAAGGCGCAACTCGTGCCCGGCGGGATCGAGCCCCGGACCCGGGAACGGACCCGCCGGACGCCGGACGAAGTCCGCGGCCTGCTGTCGGCCTATCACCGCGGCGTGCAGCGGGGCCGCGCGGCCGGCTCGGACCCCAACAGCACTTCGAGCAAGGAGACGAGCTGATGAACAGGCCAGCAACCATGCAGGACATGGGTTGGCTGCTCAGCAACTTCGCTGACAGCGTGTCGGGCATCGCCCACGTGGTTGCGGTGTCTGCCGACGGGCTGCTGCTCGCCTCGTCCCGGGACCTGCCCGCGGACCGGGCAGATCAGCTTGCGGCGATCACTTCCGGCGTGGTGAGCCTGACCGACGGCGCGTCCCGCATGTTCAGCGCCGGCGGGGTGCTGCAGACGGTCATCGAGATGGACAGCGGCTACCTCTTCCTGATGTCCATCAGTGACGGCTCGTCGATGGCGGTGCTCGCTGCCCGCAGTTGCGACGTCGGCCAGGTTGGCTATGAGATGGCACTCCTGGTGGAACGGGTCGGTGCCGCACTGGTGCCGCTGCCTCGGGACGCGGTTTCTTCATGATCACCGGGCTCCGGGTAGCGCCACCTGAAGAGAGCAGATCCGGCGCCGAGGGGGCGCAGGTCGGGCGAGAGGGGAGGTGACAGCGGATGGAAGGCCGGCGGACCGAACCGCGTGGGGCGCTGGTGCGTCCGTACGCGGTCACTCGGGGCCGGACGGAGCCGCGGCAGGACATCACCCTGGAGGCGGTGCTGTCCGCGAGCGCTACGGCGGTTGCCGAGTCACGTTTCGCGGGGCACGACAAGCACCGTATCGCGACGATTTGTGAGGGCCGGGCGCAGTCGTTGGCGGAGATCGCCGCGTACACCCGGATGCCCCTCGGTGTTACCCGGGTGCTGGTGGCCGACATGGTGGCCGAGGGCTTGCTGACGCTACACACTGCCGCTCCCACGATGGGGTTTGTGGAGCGGATGAACCTGCTTGGAAGGGTGCTAAGTGGACTTCGCGAACTATGACCCCGCCAGGGCGAGCCGGGAGATCACCTCCGCGAAGATCGTCGTCGCGGGCGGCTTCGGCGTGGGAAAGACGACGCTGGTCGGTGCGATCTCGGAGATCACGCCGCTGACCACCGAGGCGGTCATGACCGCAGCCGGTGTCGGCATCGACGATCCATCCAAAGTGCCGGGCAAGGAGACGACGACAGTCGCCATGGACTTTGGCCGGATCACCATGGCGCAGGATCTGATCCTGTACCTGTTCGGCACGCCCGGACAGACTCGGTTCTGGTTCATGTGGGACGAGATCATCCGTGGTGCGGTTGGCGCGGCTGTCCTGGTGGACACCCGCCGGATCACCGATGCCTTCGCCCCGCTGGACTACTTCGAGAACCGTAAACTGCCGTACGTGGTCGCGCTCAACCGGTTCGACGACGCCCCCAACTACGAGTTGGCGGAGGTGCGGGAGGCGCTCGCCATCCCGGCGGATGTGCCGCTCGTGCTGACCGATGCGCGCGGCCGGGACTCGGTCAAGCAGGTGCTGGTGACCGTCGTCGAGCACGCCATGAGCCGCCTGCAGGCGGAGCACGAGCGCGGTTACCCGACTCCGGTCGGGTGAGACGGTGCCGGTGGACCGGCACCGTCACCTCCGCCTCGGTGGCCGGCTCCCCCGGCATCGGTCTGCGAGCCCGGCCCGCAACCAGCTGCGGGCCGGGGCTGCGGCGGCACCGCGTCAGTCGACCCGGAGGCGGTAGCCGCGCTTCACCACCGTCTGTACCACCCCGGGGGCCCGCAACCCGGCGCGCAGCCGCGCCACCGCCATCTCCACCGCGTGTTCGTCCGCCCCGCGCGGCAGCGTCTGGAGCAGCGCCGCTCGGGACAGGACCCGCCCCGGGGACGCTGCCAGCCTCCGCAGCACCGCCATCGGGGCCGGCGCCAGCGGTCGCAGCTCACCATCGACCACGGTGGCATGCCCGCGCAGGGTGAGTAGGTGACCGGCGGCTTTCAGGGTGACCGCGCGCCGCGGTAGCTCCGCCACGATCGTTCGGACCAGAGCGCCCAGCCGGGCCCGCTCGGGGGCGCTGACCGGCACCCCCCGCCGCCGCAGCGGCTCCGCGGTTACCGGCCCCACGCAGCTCGCCAGCACCGGACCCCGGAACGCGTCGAGCACCCGGTCGGCCCGGTCCCCGGCGGCGTGCAGCAACGCCTCGGCGGCCGGTGCCGAGGTGAACGTCACCGCGTCCACCATCCGGTCGGCAACCAGGTCGATCAGTCGATGCAGCGGGGTCGGGTCGGTCGGCGGGGCCCAGCGGTAGACCGGCACCGCGACCACGGTCGCGCCGGCGGCAACCAGCGCCCTCGTACACTCGGGTTGCGCTCCGCCGTGCAGCTGCATGGCGATCACCTGGCCGGCGACCCCCCGGTCACGCAGGTGTGCCACCACCTCGGCGCAGCTCTCCGAGCCAGGCGACCATTGGTCCTGCAGGCCGGCGGCCCGGATCGCGCCGCGGGCCTTCGGGCCGCGCGCCACCACGTACGCTCCGCGCAGCGCCGCGCGAAGCGGCTCGGCCAGCCCCCAGCCCTCGGCCGCCTCCAGCCAGCCCCGCATCCCGATCCCGGTGTCGGCCATCAGGACATCCGGTGGCCGATCGAGACAGGCCCGCGTCGCCGCGCGCAACTCGGTGTCGTCGGCGAGTGGCACGATCCGTAGGGCCGGCGCGAAGACCACCCGGGCCCCGTGCCGCTGGAGGAGCGCGGCCAGTTCCTCCCGACGCCGGTCGGCGGTCACCCCGACGGTGAAGCCGGCCAGTTCGTCGCGCATCTACTCCTCCTCTCGCAGCCGTACCTCGACCAGCCCGGCCCGGCACCGCACCTCGTGCCACCGGACCGCGACGCCCGGTTGGTCCAGGCAGTCTCCGGTACGCAGGTCGTATGCCTGTTTGTGTAGTGGGGAGGCGACTGTCGGCACACCATCCCGGCTGCCCACGATGCCGCGCGAGAGCACGTACGCGTCGGTGACCGGGTCCCGGTTGTCGATGGCGAACAGGTCGGCGGCGGTACGGAACAGCGCGATCTGGACGCCGTCGACGAGCGCTGCCACCCCCCGACCCGGGTCCAGGCGGGTCAGGGGACAGACGACCGTCCACTCCCGCGGCTGCCCGGTCATCGCCGTACCTCCGGCGTTCCCAGGCCGACGGGCTGTCGGTTCTCGGTCCCCCCGGCCCCCGCCGGTACCCGTTGTCCACGTTCGGCGGTGAACCGGATTGAGGGATCGGGCACCTCGGGAGCGTTGACAAACGAGGTGAACCGGCCCAACCGGACCGGATCATCGAGGACGTCGCGCCACTCGTCGGAGTACGACCCGACGTGCCGCGCCATCGCCGCGTCCAGTTCGGTACAGAGCCCGAGCGAGTCGTCCACGATGACCGCGTTGAGGTGCTCCAGGCCGCCGTCCATCGCCTCGATCCAGGCGGCGGTACGTTGCAGCCGGTCCGCGGTGCGGATGTAGTACATCAGGAACCGGTCAACCAGCCGTACCAGCGCCTCGGTGGTCAGGTCGGTGGCGAAGAGGTCGGCGTGCCGGGGCTGGAATCCGCCGTTGCCGCCGACGTAGAGGTTCCAGCCGGCGTCGGTGGCGATGATGCCGAAGTCCTTGCCGCGCGCCTCGGCGCACTCCCGGGCACAGCCGGAGACCGCTGCTTTGATCTTGTGGGGGGCGCGGAGCCCGCGGTAGCGCAGCTCCAGCGCGATGGCCAACCCGACCGAGTCCTGCACCCCGTACCGGCACCAGGTGGACCCGACGCACGACTTCACCGTCCGCAGTGCCTTGCCGTACGCGTGGCCGGACTCGAAGCCCGCGTCGACCAGCCGGCGCCAGATCTGCGGCAACTGCTCCACCCGCGCACCGAACAGGTCGATGCGCTGCCCGCCGGTGATCTTCGTGTAGAGCGCGAAGTCCCGGGCCACCTCGCCGAGCACGATCAGCTTCTCCGGGGTGATCTCGCCACCGGGGATTCGGGGCACGACCGAGTAGCTGCCGTCCCGCTGCAGGTTGGCCAGGAAGTGGTCATTGGTGTCCTGTAGCGACGCCCGCTCGCCGTCGAGGAGGTGTCCGGTGCCGAGGGAGGCCAGGATCGACGCCACCACCGGCTTGCAGATGTCACAGCCATCGCCGCGGCCGTACTCGGCGATCAGGCTGGAGAAGGTGCGGATCTCCCGGACCCGGATGAGGTCGAAGAGCTCCTGGCGGTTCAGCTCGAAGTGTTCGCAGAGCCCGCGGGACTGCCCAACTCCGGCGGCGTCGAGTAGCTGCCGGAGCATCGGTACGCAGGAGCCACAGCTGGTGCCGGCCCGGGTGCACGCCTTCAGCGCCGGCACGTCGGTCGCACCGCCGGCGATCGCCGCGTCCAGATCGGCGCGGGTCACCGCGTTGCAGGAGCAAACCTGCGTGGAACCGGGGAGCGCCGCTGCTGTGGTGCCCGCACCGGCCGGGGCGAGCAGCGCGAGCGGCGCGGCAGGCAACGCCTGCCCGACGCTGGCCCGCAACGTCGGGTACGCGTCGGCGTCGCCGACCAGTACGCCGCCGAGCAGCGTCTGCGCATCGTCGGAGAGGACCAGCTTCGCGTACACCCGGGTGGCCGGATCGGTGAAGGTCACGTCGAGACAGCCCGGGGTGGTGCCGTGGGCGTCGCCGAAGGAGGCGACGTCCACGCCGAGCAGCTTCAGCTTGGTGGCGGTGTCCGGGTCGGGGACGGTGGCCGCCCCACCGACCAGCCGGTCGGCCACCGTCTCCGCCATCGCGTAGCCGGGGCCGACCAGACCGTGGCAGGTGCCGTCCACGGCGGCGCACTCGCCGACCGCCCAGATCCGCTCGTCGGCGCTGCGGCAGGTGCGGTCGACCAGCACCCCGCCCTGGCGGCCAAGGGGCAGGTCGGCGGCGCGGGCCAGCTCGTCCCGGGGACGGATGCCGGTGGCAACAACGACCAGGTCGGCGTCCACCCGACTGCCGTCGGCCAGCTCCAGCTGGGCCACCGAGCCGTCCGGACCGGGGTGCAGCGCGCTGGTGGCGACCCCGAGGTGGCAGGCGACGCCCAACTCCTCGACGTAGCGGCGCAGCAGCGCCCCGCCGGCGGCGTCCACCTGGATCGGCATCAGCCGTGGTGCGAACTCCACGACGCTGGTGGCGAGCCCGAGCAGCCGCAGCGCGTTCGCCGCCTCCAGGCCGAGTAGCCCACCGCCGATCACCACGCCCCGCCGGCGGCCCCGGGCGTGCGCGCGGATCGCGGCCAGGTCGTCCAGGGTGCGGTAGGTGAAGACGCCCGGCAGGTCGGCGCCGTCGATCGGCGGCACGAAGGGGTCTGAGCCGGTGGCCAACACCAGCGCGTCGTACGGGTACTCATCGGCGGCCGTTGCCACGACGCGTCGGGCCCGGTCGATCGCGGTGACCGATGTACCGAGCCGCAGCCGTACCTCCGGATCCGGGGTGTGCAGGTTCAGTTCAGCTGCGTCCACCCCGTCGAAGAGGGCGGAGAGACGCACCCGGTCGTACGCGGGTTGGGGCTCCTCGCCGAGCACGGTCACCCGCCACCGACCGTGGCTGTCGCGGTCCCGCAGCGCGTCCACGAACCGCTGCCCGACCATGCCATTGCCGACGACGACCAGTCGGCCTTTCTTCATCGTTCCACCTCCACAGATTCCACGGTGGAGAGCCAATCGGTGATGCCGGCGACCGCGTCCCGGCAGGAGCCGCAGCCCGTACCGGCGCGGGTGGCCGCCACCACCTCGTCAACCGTCCGCGCCCCGCGGCGCCAACTCTCCACCAGCGTTCCTTTGTTGACGTTGTTGCAGTGGCAGACCGTCGCCGCGGCCGGCATCAGCGCCGGTGTCGTGGCCGGTTCCGCCGGTCCCGGGCCGGGTGCCCGGCCGAGCAGCAGCGACCGCCGGTCGCTGGGCACCGGCTGCCCCCGGTCGAAGAGCTGGATGACCGTACCGACGGAGGGGTTGTCGCCCACCAGGATCGCGGCGGTCAGCCGTTCGTGGTTGATTCGCAGCCGGGCGTACGTGCCACCGGCCGGGTCGGTGAAGGTCAGCTCCTCACCGGGGCCGTCGCCGGGGTCACCCATCGCCGCCAGGTCGATGCCGGCGGTCTTGAGCCGGGTCACCACCGGTCTCGGCCGGTACCGGGCCGCCGGGTCCGCGCCGCTGAGCACCTGTGCCAGCACCCGTGCCTGTGCCCAGGCCGGGGCCACCAGGCCGGTCAGGGTGTCGCCGTGCTGGGCGCAGTCGCCGATGGCCGAGATGCGCCGGTCGCTGGTGCGTAGCTGGTCGTCAACGAGGACCCCCTGCCGTACGGCCAGGTTGGCGGCGGTGGCGAGCGCGGTGTCCGGGCGTACGCCGCAGGCGAGCACCAGCAGGTCGGCGTCGAACGACCGGCCGTCGGCCAGCTCGAGGCGGACGCCGCGGGAGTCGGCGAGCACGGCGGTGGCCGGTACGGCCAGCTGGGTGGTTACCCCGAGGTCGGCGAGCGTGTCGGCGAGCACAGCCGCCGCGGCCGGGTCGAGTTGCCGCTCCATCAGGTACGGCACCGGGTGCACCACCGTCACCTCGAGCCCGCGACCGGCGAGCCCGCGGGCCGCCTCCAGGCCGAGTAGCCCGCCGCCGAGCACCAGCACCCGGCGGGCCCGGTCAGCAACCGCGAGGATGCGGCGGCAGTCATCGAGGGTGCGAAACGACACCACCCGCTCTGGCAGTTCCCTGCCGGTCAGCCCGGCCAGTGGGGGGACGACGGCGCGGCTACCGGTGGCCAGGACCAGGTGGTCGTAGTGGATCCGGTCGCCCCGGTCGGTGCGGACGGCACGGTTCTCGCGGTCGATGGCGGTGACGCAGACCCCGGTGTGCAGGTCGATTCCGTGTCCGGCGGCCTCGGCCAGCTGCACGTCCGGCTCCCCGATCGCTCCAGCCAGCAGGGTGGAGAGCATGATCCGATTGTACGCCCTGTGCGGTTCTGTCCCGAATGTGGTTACCTTCCGGTCCCCGCCGCGGGCGGAGAGCTCACTGGCGAGGCGGGTACCGGCCATTCCGTTGCCGATGATCACAATTCGGTCGGTCACGTCGCCGCCACCTTCTCCACCCGGACCGCGCAGATCTTGAATTCCGGCATTCCGGAGATCGGGTCGACGGCGTCGTTGGTGACCGTGTTGGCGCGGGCGGTGCCACCCCAGTGGAACGGGGCGAAGACGGTGTCCGGCCGAATCGCCGGGCTGAGCCGGGCAGGCGCGACCAGCTCGCCCCGGCGGGAGCGCACCCGGACCGGCTCGCCATCGGTCACGCCCAGGCGGTCGGCCACGTCCGGGTGCAGTTCGACGAAGGCCGCTGGCGCGGCCCGGCGCAGCGCGGGTACCCGGCGGGTCTGCGTTCCCGACTGGTACTGGGCGAGTACCCGTCCGGTGGTGAAGTGCAGCGGGTAGGCGGCGCACACCTGCTCCGCGGCGGGTCGGTGCTGTACGGCGTGGAATCGGGCGCGCCCGTCCGGGGTGGGGAACCGGTCGGCGAAGAGCCGGGGGGCGTCCGGCCCGTCGGGCTCCGGGCAGGGCCAGAACACCCCCTCCTGCGTGTCGATCCGCTCCCAGCTGATCCCGGCGTAGTCGGCGAGCCCGCCGGCCGAGGCCGCTCGGAGCTCCTCGAACACCACCTGTGGCTCGGGGGAGAGGGCGGGCCCCCGGTCCCGGTCGGCCTGGCGTCCGGGGCCCTGCTCCAGCGCCGTGGCGAGGGCGGCGAGGAGCTCCAGGTCGGTACGGACGCCGGGCGGTGGTGTGCGGAGCGCCCGCCGACGCAGGACCCGTCCCTCCAGGTTGGTCATGGTGCCGTCCTCCTCGGCCCACTGCGCGGTCGGCAGCACCACGTCGGCGAGGGCTGCCGTCTCGGAGCGCAGGAAGTCGACGACCACCAGCAGGTCGAGGTCGTGCAGGCGGCGCTCGATCCGGGCCGCCCGGGGCGCGGAGACCACCGGGTTGGAGCCGAACACCAGCAGGGCCTTCGGCCCGTCCGGGGTGCCGAGCGAGTCCAGCAGCCGATAGGCGGGCATCCCGGGCCCCGGTAGCTCCTCCGCTGGTACGCCCCAGACCGCGGCGACGTGCTCCCGGTCGGCCGGGTCGTCGATGCGGCGGTAGCCGGGAAGCTGGTCGGCCTTCTGGCCGTGTTCCCGGCCGCCCTGGCCGTTGCCCTGCCCGGTCAGGCAGCCGTAACCGGAGCCGGGGCGGCCGGGCAGGCCGAGGGCGAGCGCCAGGTTCACGTACCCGGTGACGGTGTCGACCCCCTTGGCGTGTTGCTCGGCGCCGCGGGCGGTGAGGATGATCGCCCGGCGGGCGCCACCCAGCGCCCGTGCGGTCGTCTCCAGATCGGCGACCGACACCCCGGACAGCGCCTCGGCGCGGGCCGGCCACCACTCCGCCACCGTCCGGCGGACCTCGTCGAAGCCGGTGGTGCGGCCGGCGACGTAGCTGTGGTCCACGAACCCCTCGGTGAGCGCGATGTGTAGCAGCGCGTTGGCCACCGCCAGGTCGGTGCCGGGTAGTGGCTGTAGGTGCAGGTCGGCCTGGCGGGCGGTGGCGGTGACGCGTGGGTCCACCACGATCAGCCGCCCGCCCCGGCGGCGTTGCGCGGTCAGCCAGCGCACCAGTGGGGGCATCGTCTCGGCCGGGTTCGCGCCGACCAGCAGCAGGGTGTCGGCCGTGCCCAGGTCGGCCAGGGGGAAGGGAAGACCCCGGTCGACACCGAAGGCGCGCATCCCGGCGGCAGCCGCCGACGACATGCAGAACCGCCCGTTGTAGTCGATGTGTCGGGTTCGGAGCACCATCCGGGCGAACTTGCCCAGCGCGTACGCCTTCTCGTTGGTGAGGCCACCGCCGCCGAAGACGGCGACCGCGTCCGGCCCGTGGTTGGCCTGGATGGTGCGGATGCCGGTGACGATCCGGTCCAGGGCCGCCTCCCAGCTCGCCGGGCGCAGCTCGCCGCTGGCCGGGTCGCGAAGCAGCGCGGTGGTGAGGCGATCCGGGTGGTCCAGCAGCTCGGCGGCGGTCCAGCCCTTCTGGCAGAGCCCGCCCTGGTTGGTGGGGAACCAGCGGGGGAGTACGGCCACCTCGCCGGCCGTCTCGCGCAGGGTCATCCCGCACTGGAGCGCGCAGTATGGGCAGTGTGTCGCCGCCTCGAGGTGGGGTTGTCCGGGTGCGGTAGCGGGGCGCGTACCGTCTGTCATGCCGGTGAAGCGTGCCGGTAGGGGATTTCCGGCCCGGTTCCCACGTGTTTCGGTCCGGTCAAGTCGGGCGCACCACCTTGGTGGGCTGACTGATGGTCGTACCCCTGGGTAGGCTGCCGGCATGACTGCCAAGGTGACCCTGTCGCTCGCCGACGAGACGATCGAGCAGGCCCGGTGGTTCGCCCGCCGCGAGGGGCTCTCCCTGTCCGCCTGGATGGACCAGGCCGCCCGGGAGAAGACGCTGCGGGCGGTCTTCTCCGCCCACGCCGACGCGGTCAGCCGTGCCGGTCTCGACTGGGAAACCCCCGCGCTCGCTGACGCCCACGAGGTGGGGCTGGTCAACGACCTGCTCCGCGGTGGCCGTCCGCGTGCTGCATAGGGGCGAGGTCTGGCGGATCTCGGGGGCCCGGGAACGGCTGGGGCTGGTCGTCAGCTCCGACGTCTACAACTCCACCGCGGTACCGATCGTGATCGTGGCGGAGGTGGTGGAGACGGCGCTGCTGCGGGACTCCCCCCTCGCGGTGTCGATGGGCGAGCGGGTGGTGATGCCGGACCGGCTCTCCTCGCCGATGAAGCAGTGGTTCTCCGAGTGTGTGGACGTGGCCGACCACGAGGTCATGCGTCGGGTCGACCGGGCGCTGCGCATCCTGCAACAGCTCTGAGCCACCCGCCGGTCGCCCTGTGGACCGGGAGCGCTCCTCACCGGCCGGTGTCCAGCTCGGTGCGCGCACCGTTGCCTCCCCGAATCCGGCGACGAACGCTGCGGTAACGCCGGCTTCCTAGGTTCCAGCCGGGCCCGCTCGACACCGAACAACCGGTGCGGCCGGCGGGCCAGGACGGCCCGGCCGGAAGGAGCGCCTGATGACGACGAGCGTGCCCGCGACGACCACCGCGGAGGAGGTCGACCTGCACCGCGGCCGGGGCCGCTGGATCGGCCACTGGGATCCGGAGGACGAGCGCTTCTGGCAGACCGTCGGCCGGGCTGTCGCCCGGCGCAATCTCATCTATTCGATCTTCGCCGAGCACATCGGGTTCTCCGTCTGGCTGCTCTGGAGCATCGTGGTGGTCCGGCTGGGCGATGTCGGCTGGACGCTCACCACCAGCCAGGCGCTCTGGCTGACCGCCGTGCCCAGCGGCGTCGGCGCGTTGTTACGACTGCCGTACACCTTCGCGGTGCCGATCTTCGGTGGGCGGAACTGGACCGTGATCTCCGCCCTGCTGCTGATCATTCCGGCTGCCGGGTTGGCCTGGGCGGTGCAGCACCCGGAGATCGGCTTCGTGCCGCTGCTGCTGATCGCGGCCACGGCCGGGTTCGGCGGCGGGAACTTCGCCTCCAGCATGGCGAACATCTCGTTCTTCTACCCGGAGCGGGAGAAGGGGTGGGCACTTGGGCTGAATGCGGCGGGCGGCAACATCGGGGTCGCCGTCGTGCAGTTCCTGGTGCCGCAGGTGATCGTGCTCGGCGGTGGCCTCGCGCTGGCCCGGGCCGGTCTGATGTACCTCCCACTCGCGGTGATCGCGGCGGTCTGTGCCTACCTGTTCATGGACAACCTGGTCGAGGCCAAGGCGGACGTGGGGCCGGTCTGGTCTTCGCTGCGGGACCGGAACACCTGGATCATGTCGCTGCTGTACGTCGGCACGTTCGGCTCCTTCATCGGCTACTCGGCGGCCTTCCCGACGCTGCTCAACGGGGTCTTCGGCCGGCCCGACATCGCGCTGTCCTGGGCGTTCCTCGGTGCGGCGGTGGGCTCACTCTGCCGGCCCTTCGGTGGTCGTCTCGCCGATGCCATCGGTGGCGCCCGGGTCACCGTGGCCAGCTTCGTGTTGATGACCGGCGGTGCGTACCTGGCGCTGTGGTCGGTACGGGAGCGGTGGCTGGAGCTCTTCTTCCTGGCCTTCATGCTGTTGTTCGTGGCCACCGGGGTTGGCAACGGATCGACGTACCGGATGATCTCGCGGATCTTCCAGGTGCGGGGGGAGGAACTCGGCGGTTCGCCGGAGATCATGCGGGCCATGCGCCGGCAGGCGGCCGGGGCGCTCGGGATCATCTCCGCGATCGGCGCCTTCGGCGGCTTCCTGGTCCCGATCTGCTACGCGTGGGCGAAGTCGGCGTACGGCAGCATCCAGCCCGCGCTGTGGTTCTATGTCGGCTTCTTCCTGCTGTTGACCGTGCTGACGTGGGCGGTGTACCTGCGCCCGGGGGCCCGGCTGGCCTCGGCTCGGGTGTGATTTCGATCATCGTCGACCGGTGCCGTGGGTGGGAAACCGGCCGGCCCCGGCCCGGCCCGCCGGGCCGGCCGGACCCCGTTTTGCCGGCTGGCCCGGCGTTGGGTATCGTTACCTGCTGTTGTGCGACATCTAGGGGCGTGCCGTCTGAGGTGCGCTTGGTCGTTCGTGCGCGCTGGCTCGGCCGAAAGTCATGGTCACCCGGTGCGCAGGCCCCAGACCGACGACGAGACAAGGTAAACCTGTGCGTACGTACAGCCCGAAGCCGGGTGAGATCGAGCGTCAGTGGCACGTTATCGACGCCTCTGATGTCGTGCTGGGCCGCTTGGCCACCCATGCCGCCACGCTGCTGCGCGGCAAGCACAAGCCGACTTTCGCGCCGCACGTCGACACGGGCGACTTTGTCGTCATCGTGAACGCCGGCAAGGTCGCGCTGACCGGTAACAAGCGGCAGCAGAAAATCGCCTACCGGCACTCCGGTTACCCCGGCGGCCTCAAGCAGGTCGGTTACGACGAGCTGCTGACCAAGCGCCCCGAGCGGGCCGTTGAGCTGGCCGTGAAGGGCATGCTCCCGCACAACAAGCTGGGCCGGAAGCTGATCAAGAAGCTGAAGGTCTACGCCGGTGCCGAGCACCCGCACGGCGCGCAGCAGCCAGTGCCGTTCGAGATCAAGCAGATCGCGCAGTGAGCGCGGGCGAAGGAAGCAGCATGACCGACATCATCGCCACCGAGGTCGCCCCCGAGGCCGCCGAGGCGCTGGCGCCCGTCGTCCGCGCGCCCCTTGGTGACCGGCCGATCCAGACCGTGGGTCGCCGCAAGGAGGCCATCGTCCGGGTCCGTATCGTCCCGGGCACGGGCAAGATCACCTGCAACGGCCGCGACCTTGAGGCGTACTTCCCGAGCAAGGTGCACCAGCAGCTGATCAAGGACCCGCTGGTCACCACCGAGAAGGCGGAGCAGTTCGACGTCATCGCGAACCTGCGGGGCGGCGGCACCACCGGTCAGGCCGGTGCGCTCCGGCTGGCCATCGCCCGCGCGCTGATCACCAGCGAGCCGGACGACCGTCCGGCGCTCAAGAAGGCCGGCTTCCTGACCCGGGACGCGCGGGTCAAGGAGAGCAAGAAGTACGGCCTCAAGAAGGCCCGTAAGGCTCCTCAGTACTCGAAGCGCTGACGATCAGCTGCTCGTTGTACTTCTGACGGACGGCCGGACCGCCTCCTGCGAACGGAGGTGGTCCGGCCGTTCCC
Organism: Salinispora sp. H7-4; assembly: GCF_013416675.1. NCBI lineage: Bacteria > Bacillati > Actinomycetota > Actinomycetes > Micromonosporales > Micromonosporaceae > Salinispora > Salinispora sp. H7-4. The sequence goes on along the minus strand of NZ_JABZED010000003.1, from coordinate 490,266 downwards.
GTTTTTCACCATCGGCAGTCGCATCGGAGGTTTGGCGGGAATGGGTCGGTTGTTCGGCACGGACGGGGTACGGGGACGGGCGAACGCGGATCTCACGCCCGAGTTGGGGCTCGCGGTAGCGGTCGCCGCCGCGCACACCCTCGCCGAGGCGGACCGGAGCCACCCCCCGCTGGCCGTTGTCGGCCGGGACACCCGGGCCAGCGGCGAGATGCTGGAAGCCGCGGTGGTGGCCGGGCTGACCAGTGCCGGCGCGAACGTCGTACGGGTCGGCGTCCTGCCGACCCCGGCGGTGGCGTTCCTCACCGCGGAGGCCAAGGCCGATATCGGGGTGATGCTCTCCGCCTCGCACAATCCCATGCCGGACAACGGCATCAAGCTCTTCGCCGCCGGTGGGCACAAGCTACCGGACGAGATCGAGATGAAGATCGAGACGGCGGTCGAGACGAACGCGACGACCGCCTGGGAGCGTCCGGTCGGGGCGGGGGTCGGTCGGGTCCACGACCTGCTCGACGGTGCCGACCACTACGTGCAGCACCTGGTTGGCACCGTGCCACACCGGCTGGACGGGATCAAGGTCGTGGTGGACTGTGCCAACGGCGCCGCCGCCGAGGTGGCCCCGGCGGCGTACCGGGAGGCCGGCGCCGAGGTGGTCGCGATCCACGCGGAACCCGACGGCCTCAACATCAACGACGAGTGCGGCTCCAACCACGTGGCGGCGCTCCGGCAGGCCGTCGTCGAGCACGGCGCGCAGCTGGGCATCGCCCATGACGGCGACGCGGACCGTTGCGTGGCGGTCAGCGCCGACGGTGACGAGGTGGACGGCGACCAGGTGATGGCGATCCTCGCACTGGCGATGCGGGAGGCCGGCACGCTCACCGGCGACACCCTGGTGGCGACCGTGATGAGTAACCTCGGCCTGCGGATAGCCATGTCGCGGGAGGGGATCCGGCTGGTCGAGACGAAGGTCGGTGACCGGTACGTGTTGGCGGAGCTGCGCGCCTCCGGCCTGGCGCTCGGTGGCGAGCAGAGCGGGCACATCGTGATGCCCGCCCACGCGACCACCGGCGACGGCGTGCTGACCGGCCTGCACCTGATGTCCCGGATGGCGGGGACCGGCAAGTCCCTGGCCGAGCTGGCAGCCGTGGTTACTCCGCTGCCTCAGGTGCTGATCAACGTGCCGGTCGGTGACCGTACGGTGGGTGCGGCGGCTCCGACGGTGCGGGCCGAGGTCGCGCGGGCCGAGGCCGAGTTGGGCGAAGCCGGCCGGGTCCTGCTGCGTCCCTCGGGCACCGAGCCACTGGTCCGGGTGATGGTGGAGGCCGGTACCGAGACGACGGCGCGGGCGGTGGCCGAGCGGATCGCCGCGCAGGTCCGCACCGCCAGCCCGGTCAGCTGACCTGGTGTGGCCCCGCCGGCGACGGGTGCCGGCGGGGCCACGCTCACCAGGCCAGCTGCCGCAGCCGGGTAACGGCCTCGGCCAGGACCTCCGGGCGTTTACAGAAGGCGAACCGGACCAGCCGCCGGCCGGCCTCCGAGTCGTCGTAGAAGACCTGGGTCGGTACCGCGACCACGCCACATCGTTCCGGCAGCGCGCGACAGAACTCCACCCCGTCCCGGGCGCCGAGCGGTGTCACGTCGGCGGTGACGAAGTAGGTGCCCTCCGGTGGTCCGACCCCGAACCCGGCATCGGCGAGGCCGGTGACGAGTTGGTCCCGGCGGGCCTGCATCCCGGCCCGGAACTCGGTGAAGTACTGCTCGCCCAGGCCCAGCGCCACCGCGACCGCGGGTTGCAACGGCGCGGCGTTGACGAAGGTGAGGAACTGCTTGACCCGCAGGACCGCCGACACCAGCGACGGCGGCCCACTCGCCCAGCCGACTTTCCAGCCGGTGCAGGAGAAGGTCTTGCCGGCTGAGGAGATCCGCAGCGTCCGCGCCCGCATCCCGGGCAACGTGGCGAGAGGCACGTGGGCGGCGGCGGCATCGGTGAAGGCGAGGTGTTCGTAGACCTCGTCGGTGACCGCGTACGCGTCGTACTCGTGGCACAGCTCGGCCACCAGGGCCAGCTCGGTGGGGGTGAAGACCTTGCCGGTGGGGTTGTGCGGGGAGTTCAGCAGCACCAGCCGGGTACGCGGCCCGAACGCGGCGCGCAGCTCGTCCGGGTCGACCGCGTACCGGCTGGCTGCTCCGGGGCGCAACGTCACGGGGCGTCGACGGGCGCCGGCGAGCGCGATCGAGGCGGCGTACGAGTCGTAGTAGGGCTCGAAGCAGACCACCTCGTCGCCGGGCTCGCAGAGGCCCAGGATCGCCGCCGCGATCGCCTCGGTGGCGCCCGCGGTCACCACGATCTCGCCATCGGGGTCGTATTCCAGGCCCCAGAACCGTTGCTGGTGTGCGGCCACGGCGGCGCGGAGGGCGGGGATGCCGGGCCCGGGCGGGTACTGGTTCTGTCCGCCGCGCAGCGCCTCCGCCGCGGCCGCCAACATCTCGGGTGGACCGTCGCTGTCCGGGAAGCCCTGCCCGAGATTGACCGCCCCGGTACGGCTGGCGAGGGCGGACATCTCGGCGAAGATCGTCGTCCCGAAGGGGCGCATTCGGGCTACCAGGGCATCGACATGGGCGGTCGTCACGTCTGTCAGCCTACGGACTGTCCGTGTCGGTTCAACCCGCCGCGGTCGCCGATCGTTCTTCGTGACGCTCGGTAGCCACTCGCACCTTTCGCTCAAGGCAGATGCTTGTTTACCCGCCTTTCGAGCACTCCGGATGAGTGAAACTGGGTTAGGCTGCCACCCATGTGTGGAATCGTGGGTTACGCCGGTGCGCGGCCGGCGCTCGGCATTGTGCTCGATGGGCTGCGACGGCTGGAGTACCGCGGCTACGACTCGGCCGGCGTCGCCATCATCTGCGCGGATGAGCTGCTGGCGGAGAAGAAGGCCGGCAAGCTGGCCAACCTGGAGAAGGTCCTCGCCGAGCGGTCCGCGCGCGATCCGGAGGCCTGTGCCGCATCCCCGATCGGGATCGGGGATGGGGTCACCGGAATCGGCCACACCCGTTGGGCCACCCACGGCGGCCCCACCGACCGCAATGCCCACCCGCACCTCTCCCCGGACGGACGGGTTGCGGTGATCCACAACGGCATCATCGAGAACTTCGCGAAGCTGCGCGCCGAGTTGGAGGCCGACGGGGTCCAGTTCGGCAGCGACACCGACACCGAGTGCACCGCCCACCTGCTCGCCGGGGCCCTCGCCGACCTGCGTTCCGCCGGGCATCCGGAGGGGCCGCAGCTGCTCGCCGCCGGCATGCGGGTCGTCTGTCAGCGCCTGGAGGGCGCCTTCACCCTGCTCGCCGTGGACGCCGGTGTTCCGGGTGCGGTGGTCGGCGCGCGGCGTAACTCGCCCCTGGTCGTCGGCCGAGGCGACGGCGAGAACTACCTGGCGAGCGACGTCGCGGCGTTCATCGAGCACACCCGCGAAGCGATCGAGCTGGGTCAGGATCAGATCGTCCTGATCACCGCCGACAGCATCGAGATCACCGACTTCGCCGGCCAGCCCGCTACCGGCCGGGACTTCCACATCGACTGGGACTCCTCCGCCGCGGAGAAGGGCGGTTACGACTGGTTCATGCTCAAGGAGATCGCGGAGCAGCCGCAGGCCGTCGCCGACACGCTGCTGGGCCGGCTCACCGAGACCGGTGAGATCATGCTCGACGAGGTTCGCCTCAGCGACCAGGACCTGCGCGACGTGGACAAGATCTTCATCGTCGCCTGCGGTACCTCGTACCACGCCGGAATGGTGGCCAAGTACGCGATCGAGCACTGGACCAGGATCCCCTGCGAGGTGGAGCTGGCCAGCGAGTTTCGCTACCGCGACCCGGTGCTCGACCGGTCCACTCTCATCGTGGTGATCTCGCAGTCCGGCGAGACGATGGACACCCTGATGGCGCTGCGGCACGCCAAGGACCAGAAGGCGCGCGTCCTGGCGATCTGCAACACCAACGGCTCCACCATTCCGCGGGAGTCCGACGCGGTCCTCTACACCCACGGTGGGCCGGAGGTCGCGGTCGCCTCCACCAAGGCGTTCCTGACCCAGCTCGTCGCCTGCTACCTGATCGGCCTGCACCTGGCCCAGGTGCGCGGGATCAAGTTCGCCGACGAGGTCGCCGCGGTGGTGTCCCAGCTGCAGGACGTTCCGGGCAAGCTGCGCGAGTTGCTGGGGCGGATCGAGCCGGTACGCGAGCTGGCCCGGGAGCTGAAGTCCGAGTCGACCGTGCTCTTCGTCGGTCGGCACGTCGGTTACCCGGTAGCCCTGGAGGGCGCCCTGAAGCTCAAGGAACTGGCGTACATGCACGCCGAGGGCTTCGCCGCGGGCGAGCTGAAGCACGGACCGATCTCGCTCATTGACGAGGGCACGCCGGTGATCTGCATCGTGCCGTCGCCGATCGGTCGCGGCATGCTGCACGACAAGATCGTCTCCAATATCCAGGAGGTGCGGGCCCGGGGTGCCCGGACCATCGTGATCGCGGAGGAGGGGGACGAGTCCGTCGTCCGGTACGCCGACCACCTGGTCTACGTGCCGCGTACGCCGACCCTGCTCGCGCCGCTGGTGACCACCGTGTCGTTGCAGGTTTTCGCCGCGGAGATCGCCGCCGCCCGGGGCCACGATGTTGACCAGCCCCGCAACCTGGCGAAGTCCGTCACCGTCGAGTGAGTACCGGGGGTCGCCGGGAATGCGGTGGGCCCGCCGGCCGACGTGGCCATGCACCGCGGCCCGGTGGGGTGTCGCGAGTGGCGGCAACGGCAGCATGCGCGGGGAACCGCGCCGGTAGGGTGGGCGCATGATCGTCGGGGTCGGCATCGACGTGGTCCTGGTGGAGCGGTTCGCGCGTGCGCTGACCCGGACGCCGCTGCTCGCCGACCGGCTCTTCACCGAAGCCGAGCGGTACACCAGTTCTGGAAACGCCCGTTCGCCCGAGTCGCTCGCCGCCCGCTTCGCGGCGAAGGAGGCGGTGGCCAAGGCGCTCGGTGCGCCGAGCGGGCTGAGCTGGCATGACTGCGAGATCGTGCCGGATCCGGATGGCCGGCCGTGGTTGACCGTCTCCGGCACGGTCGCGGCGGCGGCAGTCGAGCGGGGGGCCAACCGGTGGCACCTGTCGCTGTCGCACGACGGGGGCATCGCGTCGGCCATGGTGGTCGCGGAACGCTGATCGGTGGCGTGCCCGGCGTCGGGTCGGGCACGGGGACGGAGTGGGATGAGACCGGTGTGGCGGGTGGCGGACATACGCGCCGCTGAGGCGGGCTTGCTGGCGACGCTCCCGCCCGGGACGCTGATGCAGCGGGCCGCCGCGGGGCTCGCCCGCCGCTGTGCGCTGCTCCTCGCCGACCGGGGTGGTGTCTACGGCGCCCCGGTGCTGCTGCTGGTTGGCTCGGGCGACAACGGCGGCGACACGCTCTTCGCCGGCGCCCGGCTGGCCCGGCGCGGGGCGGCGGTGTCGGCCCTGTTGCTGACTCCCGGCCGGGCGCACGCCGAGGCGTTGGCGGCGTTCCGGGCCGCCGGCGGCCGGCTGGTTGACCGCCCGCCGGCCCGGGTGGACCTGGTGCTCGACGGCATCGTCGGGATCGGTGGCAGCGGTGGGCTCCGGGCACCGGCGGCGCAGCTCGCGGCGGGCCTCGCGCAGTGTCGCGGGCGGTCCGGTGGCCGGGCGACAGTGGTCGCGGTGGACGTGCCGAGTGGGGTCTCGGTCGACACCGGGCAGGTGCCGCTGACCGCGGCTGGTCAGCCGTCGGCGATCCACGCCGACGTCACGGTGACCTTCGGCGCCCTGAAGCCGGCGCTGGTCGTGGGCGCGGCGGCGCCGTTGGCCGGCCAGGTGGAGTTGGTCGACATCGGGCTGGAGCCCTGGCTGCGTGGCACTGCGGCGCTGCAGGTCACCGAGGGGGCGGATGTGACCGACTGGTGGCCCCGACCCGGACCGGCGGCCGAGAAGTACAGCCGGGGCGTGGTCGGTCTCGCCACCGGCTCGGCCGGCTACCCCGGCGCGGCGGTGCTCTCGGTGGCCGGTGCGTTGGCCGGCCCGACCGGCCTGGTCCGCTACGCCGGCAGCGCCCGGGCGGAGGTGTTGCGCCAACACCCGTCGGTGATCGCCACCGACCGGGTCGCCGAGGCCGGTCGGGTGCAGGCGTGGGTGTGCGGTTCCGGGCTGGGTACCGGTGACGAGGCGGCGGGTGAGCTGCGGGCGGTGCTCGCGGCACCGGTGCCGGTGGTGCTCGACGCGGACGCGTTGACCCTGATCGCTGCGGGCTCCCTCGCCGACCAATTCCGGGGTCGGGACGCCCCGGTCGTGGTCACCCCGCATGACCGGGAGTTCGCCCGGCTCGCCGGTGGGGCTCCGGGCGACGACCGGGTCGCTGCCGCGTTGCACCTGGCTGCCCGGCTGAACGCCGTGGTGTTACTCAAGGGCGACCGGACGGTGATCGGCACGCCCGACGGCCGGGCCTATGTCAACCAGACCGGGACCGCGGCCCTGGCCACCGGCGGTACCGGCGACGTGCTGGCCGGGCTGCTCGGCTCGTTGCTGGCCGCGGGGCTCGCACCGGAGCGGGCTGCCGCCGCGGCGGCCTACCTGCACGGGCTCGCCGGCCGGGAGGCGGCGCGGGGCGGCCCGGTGGCCTCGCCCGATGTCGCCGTCGCCCTGCGCCCGGTGCTGGCCGGGCTCGGGTGGATCGGTGGATCGACCTGGGCCGGGGCCAATTCCTGATCAACTCAGTAGGCTGGGGGCATGTGGCAGGCCGAGGTACGCGTCGACCTTGACGCGATCCGTGAGAACGTGAGTTGGTTGCGCTCCGGTAGCGCCGCCGAGTTGATGGCGGTGGTCAAGGGGGACGGGTACGGCCATGGCATGGTCCCGGCCGCCCACGCCGCGCTGGATGGTGGTGCCGACTGGCTCGGTGTCTGCACCCTCGACGAGGCGCTCACCCTGCGCCGGGCTGGGATCACCGTGCCGATCCTGGCCTGGCTGCTCGCGCCGGGCCTGCCGTTGCACGAAGGGGTGCTGGCCGGTATTGATCTCGGCGCGGCCAGCGTGCCGCAGCTCGACGAGATGGTCGAGGCGGGCCGGGTGGCCGGGCGTCCCGCCCGGCTGCACCTCAAGATCGACACTGGGCTGTCCCGGGGTGGCGCGACCGTCTCGCAGTGGCCGGAGCTGCTCGATGCCGCGGCGAAGGCGCAGGCTGACGGCGCGGTCGAGGTGGTGGGGGTGTGGAGCCACTTCGTGTACGCCGACGCTCCCGGACACCCGACCACCGACCGGCAGCTTGCCGTCTTCCACGAGGGGTTGAGCATGGTGGAGCAGGCGGGGCTACGCCCGCGCTACCGCCATCTGGCCAACTCGGCGGCCACGCTGACCCGGCCGGACGCCCACTTTGACCTGGTCCGTCCCGGGCTGGCCGTCTACGGGCTCTCGCCGGTGGCCGGAGAGCGATTCGGCCTGCGACCGGCGATGACCGCCCGGGCCCGCGTCATGCTCACCAAGCAGGTCCCGGCGGGGTCCGGGGTCTCCTACGGCCACACGTACACCACCGAACGGGCGAGCAACCTCGCCGTGATTCCACTCGGGTACGCCGACGGGGTCCCCCGGGCCGCGTCCAACAGCGGCCCGGTGCAGCTCGGTGGCGTTCGGCGGACCATCTCCGGCCGGGTCTGCATGGACCAGTTCGTGCTCGACTGCGGCGACGATCCGGTCGCGCCGGGAGACGTGGCCACCCTCTTCGGCGCCGGCCGGAACGGGGAGCCCACCGCCGACGACTGGGCCGAGGCGGTCGGCACGATCAACTACGAGATCGTCACCCGCTTCGGCAGCACCCGGGTGCCCCGCTGCTACGACGGCGAGCGTCCGTGACGGCGTCCCGGTTCCGGGTTCCGATGCCCCGGGCCAGCCACCCCCGGGCGGCGATCGGCGCGCTGGCCGCCGTCGGTGTCGCGGCCGCCGGTCTCGTCGCCGGCGTCGCGACCGAACGCGCTCTGGTCCGTCGGCTGAAGGCCGACCCCACCGACCGGTACGCCGGCGAGGACTTCGGCGAGCGGCGGTTCGACGAGGCGTTGCGGGTGGAGATGCCGGACGGCACCGACATCCACGTGGAGGTGGTCGAGCCGACCCGGCCGGTCACCGGGAACCCCACCATCGTGCTGGTGCACGGGTTCTGCCTGGACCAGGGGACCTTCCACTTCCAGCGCAAGCTGCTCGCCGCCCGGGGTGAGCACCGGATCGTGGCGTACGACCAGCCGGGGCACGGGCGTTCCGGCCGGCTGGAAACCGGCGAGTACGACCTGACCGCACTCGGTCGGACGTTGCGCGCGGTGCTCGACCAGACCGCGCCGGAGGGCCCGCTGGTGCTGGTCGGCCACTCGATGGGTGGCATGACCATCATGGCGTTCGCGGAACTCTTCCCGGAGCTGTTCGGAGACCGGGTGGTGGGCACCGTGCTGCTGGCCACCTCCGGCGGCCTGCTCGCCGAGACCAAGCTGGTCGCCCCGGCACTGCTGGGGCGGGTCGGTCCGCCGGTGCTGCACCTGATGAGCAACGCCGCCCGCTACGGGAGCCCGGTGATCGACCGAGCGCGTCGGTCCACCTCCAACGTGGCCTGGTTGCTCACCCGCCGGTATGGCTTCGGCACCGGTCACCCCAGCCCGGCTCTGGTCTCCTACGTCGAGGAGATGAACTCCCGGACCTCCGCCGACACCGTCACCCGCTACCTGCGAACGCTCGCCACCCACTCCCGGTTTCCGGCGTTGGCGGCGCTCACCAGCGCGCCGGTGCTGGTACTGGTGGGGGAGAAAGACATGATCACCCCGGTGGCGCACTCGGAGGAGATCGTCCGCCGGCTGCCGCACGCCGAATTCGTCAAGATTCCCGACAGTGGGCATGTGGTGATGTTGGAGCACGCCGACGAGGTGAACGCGGCGTTGACCCGGTTCCTGGAGGAGCTGTGAACCCCGGAAGGCCGATCCGATTCACCCTGCCGACCGTCGCCGACACGCACGCCTTCGGCCGCCAGCTGGCCGGCCTCCTCCGGGCGGGGGACCTGCTGCTGCTGACGGGTCCCCTCGGTGCCGGCAAGACGGCCCTCACCCAGGGCATCGGTGCCGGTCTTGGGGTGGCCGGGGCGGTCACCTCCCCCACCTTCGTGATCGCGCGGGTACACCAACCCGATCCGGTTCGGGGCGGCTCGGTGCCCCTCGTGCACGCCGACGCGTACCGCCTGGGTGCTGCGAGCGACCCCCGTGCCGAGCTTGACGACCTGGACCTGGACGCGTCGGTGGACGAGGCGGTGACCGTGGTCGAGTGGGGCGAGGGGCTCGCCGAGCAGCTCGTCGCGGCGCACCTGTGGGTTCGGATCGACCGCCGGGACGACGACACCCGGTTGGTCGATCTGGAACCGGTCGGTGGCGACTGGAGTGCGCGGTTGACCGGCACGCCCGGATTCATCGACAGCTGACCCGGTCGACCGGTCCCGTACGGGAGGTGGGCCGTCCTGGCTGGGTTGAGGTGGCGACCCGGAGGCCGCGCCCGGTGGCGCGGGGAGGTGGCCGGTGCTGTCGGAGCCGGCGACTAGAGTGCGCGGGACGCCCCGACCGGAAAGGCCGCTGATGCCCGACGACGCACCCACCCTGGATCTGCTGGCCCTGCTGCCGTCGGGGTGGCGGTCCGTGCTCGCCCCGCAGCTCGACCCGGCCCGCACGGCTGAGCTTGCCGGTTTCGTCGCGCAGGAGTACGCCACCCAGACCGTCTTTCCGCCCGTGGCGGACCTCTTCTCGGCCTACCGGCTCTGCCCGCCGACGGAGACCCGGGTGGTGATCCTCGGCCAGGATCCCTATCACCGGGCCGGGCAGGCGCACGGGCTGAGCTTCAGCGTCCGCCCCGGGGTGCCGACGCCGCCCTCACTGCGCAACGTCTTCAAGGAGTTGGGCGCCGATCTGGGGGTGCCGCGGCCGGCCGGTGGAAATCTGGGCGGCTGGGCCGCGCAGGGTGTGCTGCTGCTCAACTCGGTGCTGACGGTCCGCGAGGCCAGCCCCGGCTCCCACGCCAACCGCGGCTGGGAGGAGTTCACCAACGCGACGATTCGGGCGTTGAACGCGGTGCAGCACCGGGTGGTCTTCTTGCTCTGGGGCGGTTATGCCCGGAAGAAGGCGGTGTTGGTGACAAATCCGAGCCACGTGGTGCTGGAGGCGGGACACCCCAGCCCGATGAACCCGCGGGGGTTCCTGGGCAGCCGCCCGTTCAGCGCGGCCAACAAGGCGCTCGCCGACGCCGGTCTGCCGACGATCGACTGGGAACGCGCCGCCGCCTGATCACTCTGCCGGGGTGGGGCCGGGCCCGACAGCCGGGCGGCTAGGCTGGTTCACCGTGCTCGTACTGGTGGTGGACAGCTCGACTCCCGCGGTGATCGCCGCGCTGGTGCAGGTCACGGCGGCCGGCGTCGAGGTGCGGGCGCAGCGCTGCGCCGTCGACGCCCGAGCACACGGTGAGCTGCTCGCCCCACAGGTTGACGCGGTCCTGGCCGACGTCGGTGTGCGCCCCTCCGCTCTCGGTGCGATCGTCGCCGGCCTCGGGCCGGGCCCGTTCACCGGGCTGCGGGTGGGGCTGGTCACCGCTGCCACGATGGGGCAGGCGCTCGGCGTGCCGACCTACGGGGTCTGTTCACTGGACGCCATCGGCTTCCCGGCCGCCGCCGGTGAGCCGGTCCTGGCGGCGACCGATGCGCGCCGCCGGGAAATCTACTGGGCGGTGTACGACGGGGCCGGCCAACGGATCGTCGGCCCCGAGGTCTCCGCTCCGCCGGTCGCCGCCGCCCGCGCCCGTGACCTGGCGGTTGTCGCCGCGGTCGGCGACGGCGCGCACCGGTACGCGCCGACGCTGGAGGTGCCGGTCGGCGACGAGCCCCGCTACCCGATGCCGGTGGCCCTGGCGCAGCTCGCGGCGGAGCGGATCGCCGCCGGTGCCCCCGGTGAGCCGCTCACCCCGCTCTACCTGCGCCGCCCGGACGCGGTCGCGGCGGCGGGCCGCAAGTCGGTCCTGCCGTGAGTAGGGAAGCGAACCCGGGCGGCGAACCGGGTGGCGGGGGGAGTGGCCTCCACCTGGAGCGGTTCCGCTGGTGGCATATCGCCGAGGTGTTGCCGATCGAGGCGGACCTCTTCGGTGTCGAGCAGTGGTCCTCCGCGATGTTCTGGAACGAACTCGCCAACGGGCACCACTACCTGGTGGCGACCGAGGGGGGAGCCCTGCTCGGCTACGCGGGACTCACCGCTGTCGCCGGCGAGGAGGCGTGGGTGCAGAACATCGCCGTCTGCCGGTCCGCGCAGCGGCGCGGGGTCGGGCGGCTGCTGTTGCGCGCGTTGTTGGCCGAGGCGGCGCGACTGCGGGTGCAGGCCACCCTGCTGGAGGTGGCCGCGGACAACGCCCCGGCGCAGAAGCTTTACGCGGCGCATGGCTTCGAGGCGATCGGAGTGCGGCGCGGGTACTACCAGCCGCGCAACACCGATGCGTTGGTCATGCGCCGGGACGAGGAGTTGACCGATGGCTGACGAACCCCTGGTCCTGGGGATCGAGACGTCCTGCGACGAGACCGGGGTCGGTGTTGTCCGGGGCCACACCCTGCTCGCCGACGCGTTGGCCAGCAGCGTCGAGCAGCACGCCCGGTTCGGCGGCGTGGTGCCGGAGGTGGCCAGCCGGGCCCACCTGGAGGCGATCGTCCCGACGATGAACCGGGCGCTGACGGAGGCGGGGGTGACGCTCGCTGACATCGACGCCATCGCGGTAACCTCCGGCCCCGGTCTGGCCGGGGCGCTGCTGGTCGGGGTCGCCGCGGCCAAGGGGTACGCGGTCGCCGCCGACAAGCCGGTGTACGGCGTGAACCACCTGGCCGCGCACGTCGCCGTGGACACCCTGGAACACGGGCCGCTGCCCGAGCCGGCGATCGCCCTGCTGGTCTCGGGCGGGCACTCGTCGCTGCTGCTCGTTGACAACCTGGCCCAGGGTGTCACCCCGCTCGGCGCCACGATCGACGACGCGGCCGGCGAGGCGTTCGACAAGGTCGCCCGCCTCCTCGGGCTGCCCTTCCCCGGTGGCCCGTACATCGATCGCGAGGCCCGCGCCGGTGACCCGGCCGCCATCGCGTTCCCCCGCGGGTTGACCGCGGCCAAGGACCTGGCAGCGCACCGCTACGACTTCTCCTTCTCCGGGTTGAAGACCGCGGTGGCGCGTTGGGTGGAGCGTCGGCAGCGGGCCGGCGAGCCCATCCCGGTCGCCGATGTCGCCGCCTCCTTCCAGGAGGCGGTTTGCGACGTGCTGATCGGGAAGGCACTGGATGCCTGCCGGTCGAGCGGGGTGCAGACCCTGGTGATCGGGGGCGGAGTGGCGGCCAACTCGCGGCTGCGGGCGATGGCCGAGCAGCGCGCGGCGAAGTACGACATTCGGGTGCGAACGCCCCGCCCGACGTTGTGTACGGACAACGGCGCGATGGTCGCCGCGCTCGGCTCACACCTGGTCGCCGCCGGTGTCGCGCCGAGCCGCCTGGACCTGCCCGCCGATTCGGCGATGCCACTGACGACAGTCAGTGTTACCGGGGAGGAGTAGACATGATCGTGCGGATGTGGGAGGTACGGGCTGAGCCGTACGGGATGGCCGACCTGATCACCTGGGTGTGCGAGACCGCCCTGCCGGAGTTTGAACACGACCCGTTGCACGTGTCGAGCGAGGTCTTCTCCTCCACCGATGACCGGGTCGTGGTGATCTCGAAGTGGCGGGGCAACCCCCGTCCGCTGCCCGAGGCGCCGGTGACCCTGGTCGCGCGTCCCCCGTACTCCTGGGACTTCACGCCGGTCGATCGCTGACCCCCGCGCCGATCAGTCCACCCGGGGGACGGGGTTCAGTTGACGTCGAGCGGGTCGGCGAGGAGCCGTTCGAAGGCGAGTTCGGCCGCGCCGATCAGGGCGGCGTCGTCGCCGAGTTCGGGGGTGCGCAGCCGGACGTGTTCCACACAGGCGGGCAGGGCGCTGGCGTTGAGCCGGCTGCGCACCTGGGCGGCGGCGGCCAGGTAGAGGTCCCGCATGGCACCGCCGAAGATGACCAACTCCGGGTTGAAGATGTTGACGAGGTTGGCCACGCCGAAGCCGAGCCAGTCGCCGGCGGTGCGGACCGCGGTCTGGGCTCGGGCGTCGCCCCGGTCGGCGGCCTCGAAGACGGCCAGCAGCGCGTCCCGGCCCTGGGTGTCGGAGCGGCCGGCGGCCTGCAGCAGCCCGTGTTCGCCGATCTCCGTCTCCCAGCAGCCGCGTGACCCACACTCGCAGCGGGTGCCGTCCCGCCGGACCACCATGTGTCCGACCTCGCCGCCGTAGCCGCCGTGTCCGGTCAGCCGACGCCCACCGGTGATGATGCCGGCGCCGACGCCGACATCGCCGTACAGATAGATCAGGTTGTCGCAGCCGGTGGCGGCGCCGCGGGTGTGTTCGGCGAAGGCCGCCATGTCGGCGACGTTGCCGACGACGACCGGAACGTCCGGCCCCAGCTCGGCGCCGATCGCCGCACCGATCGGCTCGTCCACCCAGCCCAGCGTGGGGCCGAGCCGGACCAGTCCGTCGTCCCGACGGACCAGGCCGCAGACGGCGACGCCCGCGCCGACGCAGATCGCGTCGGCGGGCACGGACTCTTGCATCTCCCGCGCCGCCCGGGCCAGCAACGGCGCGGCCTCGGCGGCGGTGATGCCGCGCGGACGCGCCAGTTCCCGCCGGTCGAGCACCCCGCCGCCGAGCCCGATCCGCGCGGCCCGCAGCCGGTCCACCTCGATGCTGTACGCGTACGCGTGCACCCGGGCCGACTCGGGCCGGACGACCAGCGACGGTCGTCCGGCCCGGCCGGTCTCCTTCGGCGCACCCTCGCTCACCAGGCCGGCGGCGGCGAGGTCGGTGGTGAGTGCGCCGATGGTGCTGCGGTTCAGCCCCAGCGTGGTGGTCAGCTCGGCCCGGGACGTCGCCCCGTGCATGTGGACGTACCGCAGCAGCGCTCCGAGGTTCTGCCGACGGATCTCGTCCTGGCTCGGTCCTGCGCGCATTGCGACGTACTGCTCCTCAGTGCGGTGGCGGGGCGGCGTCGGTGGCCTGGTCGGGCCGGCCCGGTCAGCGGCCGCCGCTGGCGGCGGCCCGGCGCCGGGACAGCGCGTCCACACTGGCGGCGAGGAGTAGGACCACCCCGGTTACCACGTACTTGACCCCTGAGCTGTAGCCCATCAGACCCATCCCATTGTCGATCACCGCGACGACCGCACCGCCGAGCACCGCGTCGAGGACCCGACCCTTGCCACCGAAGAGGCTGGTGCCACCGATCACCGCCGCGCCGACGGCGTAGAGCAGTACGTTACTGCCACCGGTGTTCGGGTCGACCGAGTTGGCCCGGCTGGCGGCGACAATGCCGCCGATCGCGGCCATCGCGGAGCAGATCACGAAGACGGAGATACGGATCCGGTCGACGTTGATCCCGGCTCGGCGGGCTGCTTCCTTGTTGCCGCCGACCGCGTAGATGTGCCGGCCGTAGCTGGTGCGCTGCAGTACGAAGGTCCCGGTGATCAGCAGTACCGCGATCAGTGGCACCACGATCGGTACGCCCTTGAGTGAATTGATCAGGACGTTGAAGCTGCGTTCCTGGTTGAGGAGGTAGACCGTCGTGCCGAGTACGGCGGCCAGCCCGACGACCCGGGCGAGGACCACGGTGCGTGGGTCGGTGACCAGGCCCCGGGCCGCACGGTTGCGGTACCGCATCGTCTGGACCGCGGCGTAGCCGGCGACGGCGAGCCCGGCCAGGGCCCAGCCGAGAGCCGGTGGCAGGTTGCGGTTCGCGATCGCCACCAGCACCGGGTCGCGGACCGAGATGTTCCTGCCCTCCTCCATCAGCAGCAGCACGATGCCCTGGAAGGCCAGGAAGCCGGCGAGGGTGACCACGAAGGACGGAATACCGATCTTCGCGACCAGCATACCGAGCACGCTGCCGATCAACACTCCGGTGAGAACAGCGGCGAGCACCGCGACGTACCACGGGTAGCCGAGGACCGTGACCACGTTGGCCAGCACCGCGGCACAGACGCCGCTGGCGAAGCCGGCGGAGAGATCGATCTCGCCGAGCAGCAGGACGAAGACCAGCCCCATGGCGATCAGCGTGACCGCTGCCCCCTGGGTGAACAGGTTGGCGAAGTTGGCGGTGGTGAGGAACGACGGCCGCATGATCGCGAAGACGGTGCAGAGCACGATCAGGCCGAGGACGGCGGGTAGGGCACCGATCTCCCCGCCGCGTACCCGGCTGAGGTAGCCGCGCACGTGGCCGGTGAGGGTGGGTACGGCGGCGGGGGTGGCCACGGATTCCTGGTCGGGGAGGGCGGTGCTGGTCATCGGGCGGCTCCCGGGGCGGCGGCGGGCTCCCCGCCGGTGTCGTTCGATCCGTTGCCCGCGTTGAGCCCGAGCGCACCGGAGCGGCCGGCGGTGATCAGCTCAACGATCTGGGCGTGGGTGATGTCGGTGGTCTTCACCTGGGCGACCATCTGGCCCAGGTAGAGCGCGGCGATCCGGTCGGAGACGGCGAAGACATCGTTCATGTTGTGGGAGATGAGTACGACCGCGAGGCCGTTGTCGGCCAGCCGGCGAACCAACTCCAGCACCTGTGCGGTCTGCGCGACCCCGAGCGCGGCGGTCGGCTCGTCTAGGATGACGACCTTGCTGTTCCAGAGCACCGCCTTGGCGATCGCCACGGTCTGCCGTTGGCCTCCGGAGAGGCTGGAAACCTGCTGGCGGAGCGACTTGACGGTGCGGACGGAGAGCCCGGCGAGCGTGTCCGCCGCCATCTGCTCCATGGTCGGCTCGTCGAGCACGAGGCCGTGCCGCTTCTCCCGGCCGAGGAACATGTTCTGCACGATGTCGAGGTTGTCGCAGAGCGCGAGGTCCTGGTAGACGACCTCGATGCCGAGTGCGGCGGCGTCGCGGGGGTTGTGGATGCTCACCGGGTGGCCGTTGAAGAGGAACTCGCCAGCGTCGGTCGGGTAGATGCCGCTGATGCACTTGACCAGGGTGGACTTACCGGCGCCGTTGTCGCCGACCAGCGCGGTCACCTGTCCGGGAAAGGCGGAGAGAGCGACATCACGCAGGACCTGGACGGGACCGAAGCTCTTGTCGATCCCGCGCAGCTCCAGCAGGGGGGTCGCGGACACGGGGACTCCTTAACGCACGTGAGGGGAGATCGTCGTACCACCGGATGCGGCGACACATCGCCCGGCACGGGGTGGCCCGTGCCGGGCGACGCCGCCGCGGCGAAGGTCAGCTGATGCCGGCGCTCGCGCAGAGTTCGGCGTACGCGTCGGTGCAGACCTCGTCCTTGGTCACGAAGCCGTCGGCGATGACGTCCTTGACGCTCTCCTTGTAGATCGCCTGGGGGGTGAGCAGCACGGCGGGCACATCCCGGCCGCTCTCCGGGTCCGTGACGGTCTGGCCGGTCTCCTTCCGCTCCCCCTTGGCCAGCGAGATGGCCAGTTCGGCGGCGGCCTGGGCCTCCTGCTTGATCGCCTTGTAGACGGTCATGCACTGGTCACCGGCGAGGATGTTCTGTAGGCCCTGCGGGGTGGCGTCCTGGCCGGTGACCGGGACCTTGCCGTTGAGCTTGTTCTTCTTCAGCACCGAGATGGCGGCGTTGCCGAGCCCGTCGTTCGCCGCGAGCACTCCGTCGATCTTGCCGCCGGATTCGGTGAGCTGCTGCTCGAAGATGGTGGCGGCCTGCGCGTTGTCCCAGTCCGGTACGGAGTCGTCCGCGACCTGCTGGTACTCGCCGGCGTCGAACTTCGGCTTGAGGACCGAGTCGTAGCCGTTCTTGAACAGGGTGGCGTTGTTGTCGGTCGGCGCGCCGTTCAGGTACACGATCGAGGGGTTCTGCACGCCGCCGTCGGTGAGGCACTTGATCAGGCCTTCGCCCTGGAGCTTGCCGACGGCCTCGTTGTCGAAGCTGACGTAGTACTCCGCCGAGCCGCCGAGGGTGAGGCGGTCGTAGTCGATGGTGGCGACCCCCTGCGACTTGGCCTTGTCCAGGACGGCCTTGCCGGTGCCGGAGTCCAGGTTGACGATCATCAGGGCGGTGACCCCCTGGGTGATCATCTGGTCCGCGATGGTCTGGAACTGGGTCTTGTCACCCTGCGCGTTCTGGATGTCGGCCTCGACGCCGGCCTCCTTGAAGGCCTCCTCCAGAAACTTGCGGTCCGCGCCCTCCCAGCGGGCGGAGGACTTGCTGTCCGGGAGGATCACGCCGACCTTGGGGGTCTTGCCGGCCGACTCCTCGTCGGAGTTGTCGCCACAGGCCGCCATGCTGCCGGTGGCCAGGAGGCCGACGGTGGCAGCGGCGAGGAAACCCTTGCGCATCTGCAGGGTCCTTTCCAGGTGGGGGATTGGGGGATGGTTTGTTGTGCCCGGCAACCTATTCCGCGATCCCTGGACGACACAAGAGTGGCGAGGTCATGAGTTTGTTGCCGGCAGTAACAATTCGGCAACGTCGTGGTCTTGGGCTGTGCCGGGGCCCGGTCCGCCGTGTCCTTGCCTGGCGAGGTCACCGGCACGGGGTCACTTCGGGTGTTCGCGCCCCAGAATCGCCTCGACACCGGCGGTGTAGACCTCGGCCGGTACCGCCTCGGGGTCCAGTAGACGTTGGAGGCCAACACCGATGTCGAGCGCCAGGAGCAGGGTGGCCAGCTGGTCGGCGGGGAGGGGGAGGTCGGCACCGGTCAGGGTGGCGGCGTCCTGGGCGTTGACTTCGCGGGCGGTCCGGA
Organism: Salinispora sp. H7-4; assembly: GCF_013416675.1. Lineage (NCBI taxonomy): Bacteria > Bacillati > Actinomycetota > Actinomycetes > Micromonosporales > Micromonosporaceae > Salinispora > Salinispora sp. H7-4. The sequence continues at coordinate 472,430 of NZ_JABZED010000003.1, read as the reverse complement.
GCCACTGGGCCAGGAGCGCTCGGGTGGGTTCGTTACGCATGCCGTGGAGCCAGAACTCGATGAGCGCCAGCGCGAAGCGGCGCGTCTCCGCGCGATCCGCGTTGGACTCGAAGCTGTCGCCGAGGCGAGCCGCCCAGGTGGCCAGGGACTGGATCGGGTGCGGTTCTTCGTGGCTGCCGACCTTGCGCTCCAGGATCGCCGCGATGAGGTCGTTCTTGCTGCTGAAGTTCGCGTAGATGGCGCCCTTGGTCAGGCCGACGGAGGCGGCGATCTCATCCAGTGAGGTCTGGTGAATCCCGCGGTCGCCGAACCGGGCCTCCGCGGCGTCCAGTAGGCGGGCCCGAGTGAGCTCCTGTCGCTGTGCCCGGGTGAGTCGTTCCGCCATGGGTACCGAACCTACCCCATTGACATACGCTCCGGTACTTGCATACCGTTCGGTATCCAGATACTCATCGGTATTCGGAGAGTCCTCATGCTGTACCTCGACAACCTGACCAAGGTCTATCGCCGTGGGGTGCGCGCCAACGACGGCATCAGCCTGGCGGTGGCCGGCGGTGAACTCCTCGGCCTGCTCGGACACAACGGCGCCGGCAAGACCACCCTGCTGAACCAGGTCGTCGGCCTGGCTCGACCGACCGGCGGCACGATTACCCTGCTCGGCCGCGACCCGGTCGCCGAACCCGCCTGGGCGCGCTCGGTCTGCTCGTTCCAGCCGCAGGCCCACGCCCCACTCACCGGTGTCACCGTCCGCCAGGCGATCGAGAGCATCGGCAGAATCCGCGGTGGCCACGGCCGGGCGGTGCGACGCCGGACCACCGAACTGCTCGCCGCCCTGGACATCGAGCAGTGGGCGGACCAGCCCGGCGAACGCCTCTCCGGCGGGGTGCGGCGACTCACCGCGTTCTGCATGGCGGTCGTCCAGCCGGGCCGGCTGGTCATGTTGGACGAACCCACCAACGACGTGGACCCGGCCCGCCGGCGCCTGCTCCGGGCGCAGGTTCGGGAACTGGCCGCGGCGGGGCACGGAGTCGTCCTGGTCACCCACAACATCGCCGAGGCCGAACGGGTGATCGACACGGTGGTGATCCTCGACCGCGGCCGGGTCACCGCCACCGGCCCGCCGGCCGCGCTGGCCCCGGACCGACAGCTGCGCCTGGAGGTGAGCGGGACCGCCGCACCGACGGTGCCCGCCTGGGCGCTGCGCACCAGCCGGGCGGGCGACCGGCTCACCATCACCCTCGCCGCCGAGCACGCGCAGCTCGCGGTGGCCTGGGCGGCGTCAGTGACCAGCCGCTTCTCGCTCAACCCCGTCGGCCTCGAAGAGTTCTACCTCACCCTGACCGCGAACCCGGAGTAACCCTGATGCGACACTGGTTCCGTAGCTACCTGCTCCTGCTGCGCTGGTCGGCGATCCGGCTGCGCTACCTGCTCTCGCTGGTGCTGGTCGTCCAGATCTTCCTCTCGGTGGGGATCGTCCTCGGGTTCGCGTTCCTGCTGCCGCAGATCGACCCGGCCACCGCGCGTTACCTCGCCACCGGGGCGCCGACCCTGGGCCTGATCACGATCGGCATGGTGATGGCACCGCAACTGGTCGCCACCGCGAAGACCGAGGGCACCTTCACCTACCACCAGACACTGCCCGTACCGCGGACCGCGGTGGTGCTCTCGGAGGTCACCACCTGGTTGGTCGTCGGGGCGCCGGGACTACTCCTCGGGCTGCTGGTCGCGGAGCTGCGTTTCGATCTCACCCTGCGGGTGAGCTGGCTGGCCGTACCCGCCGCGGTTCTGGTCGCGCTCGCCGCGACCACCGTCGGCCTCGCGATCGCCTACGCGGCCCCGCCACCGGTGACGAACATGGTCACCCAGCTCATCGTCTTCATCGCGTTGATGTTCTCGCCGATCAACTTCCCCGCCGACCGGCTCCCGGAGTGGCTGCAGACGATCCACCAGGTGCTGCCGTTCCAGCACATGGCGCAGGTGGTCCGCGACTCCCTCACCGCCGGCCCGGCGGGCGTTTCGGCCGGGCCGTACGCGGTCCTGGCCGCGTGGTGCGTCCTCGGCCTCGCCGCCACCCTGCACATCATGACCCGACGCGACTGAGCCGACCCGCCGCCGACCCCGCCTGGGCCGGGGGCAGATCAGGGGTCGTATCCGCAGGAGGTTGACCTCGAACTCGGCGAAGGTGGCCAGAGTGTTGATCACAAAAGCTTCGGGAAGGCGGGGATGGTTCCGGGAGCCCGCGCGAGACGTGCGGGCTCCCGCGTTCGTGGGTCAGCCGAGAAAGGCCATCAGGTGCGCGACGACGGCCGCTGGTTGTTCGTCGAGGAAGTAGTGGCCGGTGTCCTCGATCTGCGCCAACTGGAGGTTGGTCGCCTGCTGGCTGAGGACCGCGGCGAAGCTGGGGTAGAACGCCGGGGACGCCAGGCCCAGGGTCGGTGTGGCGATCTGCCCGTACGCCTCGTTGTCGATGATGTCCTGACCGAACGTCTGGTACCAGCCGTTGCCACCCCGGATTGCGTCCGGTGTTGCGTACGCGTGGGCGAAGATGGCGCGGTCGGCGGCACTGATCGCATCCTGGTTCACCAGGAAACTGTCGAACATCCAGTCGATGAGGATGCGGGAGCGGCCGGTGACGAGGCGTTCGGGCAGGCCGTTCACCTGGTTGAAGGCCCACCACCACGGGTGGAACCCCGCGCCCGGTACGGGCAGCATGCGGGCCTCGTAGTATCCGCTGTCGGGGTGGGTGACATCCAGCATCACGAGTTTGTCCACGGCCTGGGGCGTGTTCACCGCGAGGCTGAAGGCCACCATGGCCCCGATGTCGTGGCCGGCGACATGTGCCTTGGTGTATCCGAGTGCGGTAATCAAACCCGCGATGTCGGCCGCCATCGTCTTCTTGTCATAACCGGACTGAGGCTTGCCGGAATCGCCGCCGCCGCGTAGATCCACGGCAATAACACGATATTTTTTGGCAAGATCGGGCATAACGGCGCGATATTCCCACCATGTCTGCGGCCAGCCGTGCAGCAGAATCAGGGGCGCTCCGCTGCCGCCGGCGACGTAGTGCAGGCGTACGCCGTTGGTCTGTACGTACTCGCTGGTGAACGATCCGGGAAGACTGGCCGCGAGGCGGCTCGCCGATGGTCTTCTGCGAGCGTCTACTTCCGATGGTGCAGCGTGTGCGCTGGTGCCGAGGGCCATTGTGGTCGCCGATCCGGCGCCGAGTCCGAGCAGCTTCCTTCTATCTAAATTGGGTAGTTCCATACGTGAATCTTATGTGCGTCGTGCTGTCGGCGTGCTTCTGATTCGGGCTGATCTTGATGCTGTTTTCGCCCACGTCAACAGGTATCAGTAGCGGCCGCGCCTGGCGCCGATCCAGCCGGGGCCGGGACGGCAGATCAGCACCGTGGGGGCGCCGTCCACCCGGGTCAGCACGAGGCTGGCCGGCTGGTCGCCGGTCAACCGCAGATCGCGGCGGAGCTGCTCCGGCTCGAGAGCCGAACCCCGCTTGCGGATCTCCACCCGGCCGACCCGCCGCTCGCGCAGCAGGGCACGGAGCCGCTTCAGCGAGAACGGCAGTACGTCGGTGATCTCCAGGCAGCGGGCGAAGGGGGTTGGGGTGGGAGTGTCGGCGTACAGGTAGGCGATCGTCGGGTCGGCGAGCGTGGCGTCGAGGGCGCCGGCCAGCTCGGCGACGAGGTGTGCGCGGATCACCGCCGGGTCCGGGTCGTAAACGTAGCGGCGGACCGGCCCGACCGGGGCCTCGGTGACGCGGGAGCTGGTCAGCTCGTGCGCCCTCGTGTGCTGCGTGGCGGGTCCGACCCGGCCGACGGGTTCGGTCGGCGGCTCTTCCCGCAGCACGGTCGCCCGGCGGGTCGCCGTCGCCAGCTCGCCGCACCACAGGGCGGCCTCGACCAGGTCGCCGTTGACGCTGACCCACTCCGCCTCCGCGCCGGGTGGGATCAGTGCGTGGTCCAGGCCGGGTGCCACCTTGACGACCGTCCGCGGCACCCGTTCGGCCAGCGAGAGTACGAAGTCCCACGGCGGGGAGTAGGCGTTCGGGTCGAAGATCCGTCGACCGGAGGCCCGGCGGGCGGGGTCACAGAAGACCCCGTCCACCCGGTGCAGATCGAAGGTGGTTGCGTCCCGGCGTTCGACGGTGAAGCGTTCGGCGAATCCGGTCGCCTCGGCGTTCGCGGTGGCGGTCGCGGCGGTGAGTGGGTCGGCCTCCACCCCGAACACCCGGATCCCGGCCCGGGCGGCGGCGAGCGCGTCCGCGCCGATTCCGCAGCCGAGGTCGGCCAGGGCGCGGACGCCGCTGGTGCGCAGCCGTTCGGCGCGTCGCCGCGCCACCACCTGGCGGGTGGCCTGCTCCAGACCGGCTCGGGTGAAGAACATGTCGGCCGCCACCGGACCGAACTTGCCCACCGCACGCCGGCGCAGCTCGGCCTGGGTCAGCGCCGCCGCGGCCAGGTCGGCCGGGAACCCGGCGGAGCGGAGCGCCGTCGCCGCGGCCAGCGGATCACCCCCGGCCAGCTCGGTGGCCGCCGTCAGCGCTGCCGACCCCGCGGGGGTACGCAGCCGTGCCAGCTGTCCCAGGTCCACCCCGTCATTCTTCCGGCTGGTCCGCGGGGGCCGGAGCCGGGGTGTTGCCGGGCGTGCGCCGGCCCACCTCACGTCGTACCGCGACGCGCTGGGGCGGTTGTTGGCACTCTCCTTGACGGAGTGCTAGCCGAGGAATAACCTGCGATTAGCACTCTCGAGGTGAGGGTGCCAACCTCCGGGCCCTGGTGCCCGGCAGGTTAACGCCAGGCGGACCGGCACCCGCGACGACGGCCCCGCCCGGTGGCATGTGGCAGATTGAGCTGGCCGGTTTGCCGGTCGGTAACGAAACCAAGTACCCCAGGAGGGTATGCCCGTGACTACCGCGACCAAGGTTGCGATCAAGCCGCTTGAGGACCGCATCGTGGTCCAGGCGAATGAGGCTGAGACCACCACGGCGTCGGGCATCGTGATTCCCGACACCGCCAAGGAGAAGCCGCAGGAGGGCACCGTCCTCGCTGTCGGCCCGGGCCGGATCGACGACAAGGGCAACCGCGTGCCGATCGACGTCAAGGTCGGCGACACCGTCCTCTACTCGAAGTACGGCGGCACCGAGGTCAAGTACGCCGGCGAGGAGTACCTGGTGCTCTCCGCCCGCGACGTCCTCGCGGTCATCGAGAAGTAGGTAACCGAGAGCAGTGTGGTCGCCCCGGTCCGGCTCGCCGGGCCGGGGCGACGACGCTTTGAAGGGACATTCATGGCGAAGATCCTGAGCTTCTCGGACGACGCTCGGCACCAGCTGGAGCACGGTGTCAACGCCCTCGCGGATGCGGTCAAGGTCACCCTCGGCCCCCGCGGGCGCAACGTCGTCCTGGACAAGAAATTTGGTGCGCCCACGATCACCAACGATGGCGTGACCATCGCCAAGGAGATCGAGCTCACCGACCCGCACGAGAACCTCGGTGCGCAGCTGGTCAAGGAGGTGGCGACCAAGACCAACGACGTCGCCGGCGACGGGACCACCACCGCCACCGTGCTGGCCCAGGCGTTGGTCCGGGAGGGCCTGCGCAACGTGGCGGCCGGCGCCAACCCGACCGGCCTCAAGCGGGGCATCGACGCGGCGGCCACCAAGGTCTCCGAGGCGTTGCTCGGCAAGGCCGTCGAGGTGTCGGACAAGGCGGCGATCGCGCACGTCGCGACCGTCTCCGCGCAGGACGCCACGATCGGTGAGCTCATCGCCGAGGCGATGGAGCGGGTCGGCCGCGACGGTGTCATCACCGTCGAGGAGGGCTCCACCCTCGCCACCGAGCTGGACGTGACCGAGGGTCTCCAGTTCGACAAGGGCTTCATCTCGCCCAACTTCGTCACTGACACGGAGGGGCAGGAGTCGGTCCTGGAGGACCCGTACATCCTCATCACCACGCAGAAGATCTCGGCGATCGAGGAGCTGCTGCCGCTGCTGGAGAAGGTCCTCCAGGAGAGCAAGCCGCTGTTGATCATCGCCGAGGACGTCGAGGGTCAGGCGCTGTCCACGCTGGTGGTCAACGCACTCCGTAAGACCATGAAGGTCTGCGCGGTGAAGGCTCCCGGCTTCGGTGACCGCCGCAAGGCGATGCTGCAGGACATGGCGATCCTGACCGGCGCCGAGCTGGTCGCCCCGGAGCTGGGCTACAAGCTTGACCAGGTCGGGCTGGAGGTGCTCGGCACCGCCCGCCGGGTGGTGGTCGACAAGGAGAACACCACCATCGTTGACGGCGGCGGCAAGGCCGCCGACGCCGCCGACCGGGTCGCGCAGATCCGCAAGGAGATCGAGGCTTCGGACTCCGAGTGGGACCGGGAGAAGCTCGCCGAGCGGCTGGCCAAGCTCTCCGGCGGCGTCGCCGTGATCCGGGCGGGCGCGGCGACCGAGGTCGAGATGAAGGAGCGCAAGCACCGCATCGAGGACGCCATCGCCGCCACCAAGGCCGCGGTCGAGGAGGGCACGGTGCCCGGCGGTGGCGCCGCCCTGGCCCAGGTCCTGCCGGCGCTCGACGGTGACCTCGGCCTCGTCGGGGACGAGAAGGTCGGCGTCTCGATCGTGCGCAAGGCGCTGGTCGAGCCGCTGCGCTGGATCGCCCAGAACGCTGGCCACGACGGCTATGTCGTGGTGCAGAAGGTCGTCGACAAGAACTGGGGTCACGGCCTCGACGCAGCGACGGGCGAGTACGTCGACCTGGCCAAGGCCGGCATCCTCGACCCGGTGAAGGTGACCCGCAACGCCGTCGTCAACGCCGCGTCGATCGCGGGCCTGCTGCTCACCACCGAGAGCCTCGTGGTGGAGAAGCCGCAGGAGCCGGAGCCGGCTGCGGCTGGCCACGGCCACGGTCACCAGCACGGCCCGGGTTTCTGACCCACGCCGGACGCTCGGTCGGGGCGCTTCGTCCACAGTGGCGACGCGCCCCGACGCGTCTTCCAGACTGCTTACGGAACGCTGACGTGGCTACCGGTGTGGACCGAGATCGGAAACACTGGTCCGCGTGACCAGTACGACCCGTCGCCACGCCGCTTCGGCCGGGGTGATCGCCGCTGCGGTGGCGATCGGCTCGGCGGAGCTTGTCGCGGTGTTGACCGGCCCCCGTTCCGCTCCGCTGGTAGCCGTCGGCGGGCTGGTGGTCGACACCGTGCCGGAGCCACTCAAACAGTTCGGCATCGCGCTCTTCGGCAGCTACGACAAGGTCGCCCTGTTGGTGGGTACGGCCCTGCTGCTGGCCGGCTTCGCCGCGCTGCTCGGCGTACTGTCCCGGCGGCACCTGGCGTACGGGCTGGCCGGTGTTACGGCGTTCACCGCGCTGGGGGCGTTCGCCGCCCTGACCCGGGCCGATGCGGACCTCGCCGCCGCCCTGCCGGCGCTGGCCGGGGGCAGCCTCGGTGGGTTGGTGCTCTGGGCGTTCATCCAGGGCCCGTTGGAGCTGGATCCATGGCCCTGGTCCGCCCCCACCCCACCGGCCGACTCCGGGGCGCCGGTGGCGGGGCCAGCTGACCGGGAGCAGGCCGCGGGTCCGAGTCCGGAGTCCCGGCGACGGTTCCTCACCGCGAGTGGGCTACTGCTCGGGGCGGCGTCGGCGGCCGGCGTCGGCGGCCGGTGGCTGAGCGGCCGGCGGGGAGTGTCGGCGGCCCGGGCGGCGGTCGTGCTACCGGCCCCGGCCTCGCCGGCTGCCGCGGTGCCGGCCGGAGCCGACCTGGACCTGGCCCAGCTCGCCTCCTACGTCACGCCCAGATCCAGCTTCTACCGGATCGACACCGCCCTGGTGGTGCCGCAGGTGGATCCGGCCACCTGGCGGTTGCGCATCCATGGCCGGGTCCGCAACCCGATCACCCTCAGCTTCGCCGACCTGCTGGCCCGGCCGCTGGTCGAGCGGTACGTCACATTGGCCTGTGTGTCGAATGAGGTCGGTGGTGACCTGATCGGCAACGCCCGCTGGTTGGGGGTGCCGTTGCGGGATCTGTTGGCCGAGGCGGAGCCGCTGGCGGGCGCGGATCAGGTCGTTGGGCGGTCGGTTGACGGCTGGACCTGCGGCACCCCCACGGCGGTGCTGCGGGACGGCCGGGACGCGTTGCTGGCGGTCGGCATGAACGGTGAGCCGCTGCCGGTCGAGCACGGCTTCCCGGTTCGGATGGTGGTGCCGGGCCTGTACGGCTACGTGTCGGCCTGTAAGTGGATCACCGAGCTGGAGTTGACCAGCTTCGCGGACTTCGACGCGTACTGGGTGCCGCGCGGCTGGTCGCCGCAGGGCCCGGTGAAGACCCAGTCGCGGATCGACACGCCCCGGCGGCGGAGTCGGCTGGTGGCGGGGGAGGTGGTGGTCGCCGGTGTCGCCTGGGCGCAGCACCGGGGGATCCGGCGGGTGGAGGTCCGGGTGGACGAGGGGCCCTGGCGGGAGGCGGACCTCGCGCCGACGGTCTCGGTGGATACCTGGGTGCAGTGGTCGTGGCGGTGGGACGCGACGCCGGGGGAGCACACGCTTCAGGTTCGGGCCACCGACGTGACCGGTGAGACGCAGACCGGCCGGAGCGCGCCGGTGGCTCCGGACGGCGCTACCGGTTGGCACACGGTGCGCGTCACGGTTGGCTGACCCGCCGGTACGCCGTCTCGCCAACGTCATCTACCGACGAATCCTCAGAGATCAGAAACAAACACACCCAGCGGCCACTTGACAGACAGAGGCGCCTGCATCCCGAACAGCGGCTTGGACTTCGCCACAAATCGCTCCAACGCCCGTTCAGCTGTTTGTCACCTCGCGCCCGTAAGCCGGCGGGGCGACGGTGCGCCCCGGCGGAGGGTCGGCCGGTCACACCGTGTCGACGGTCGGCACCCGACGCTCGTCCGGTGCCGCGTCGGACTTGTCGAGGTGCATGATGTGACCGGTGGCGGTGAACGTCTCGTTGCCGACCAGCGGGCCGGTCCGGGTCTGCGTGACGGTGAACCCCTCGCTGGCGTAGAGCGCCTCGGCGGCCGGGTTACCGTCGAGCACGGTGACCTCGACCCGGGGCCCGGCTGCGGCGACCGCGTAGCACAGCAGCGCCCTGCCGATTCCCTGCCGGTAGTGTTGCGGGTCGACGTACAGCCAGGTTACTTCGTCGTCGTCGAGTGCGACGAAGCCGGCTACGCTGCCACCGGCCTCCGCCACCCACAGGTGCCCGTCGAAAAGCCCTTCTCCCTCGGCGGTCTGCGCAAGGGTCAGGAAAGCCTCAACCCCGGCGGATCCGCGTAACTCGTCACGTCGCGCGGCGTCGTGAATGCGCGCGATCGCATCCCAGTCGTCGTTGGTGTAGGGCCGAATCTCGATCTCCACCTGCGGCATGTCGGTAATCTTTACCGCCCCTTTCGACCGACGCAACACATTAACCGCCCAGGTGATGCCGGCATCGGCACGCGACAGGATCGGCGGTGTCCTCCACTACGTTCACCGGACAAATCCGTCGTGAACATAGTGGAAACCATCACTGCGACGATCATCGACCCTTGTGTCTCCGTAGGTCGGCCATATCCGTTGGTTTTCCGCCAGGACTGCGGGGCGCCCCCCAGATTGAGGACCATTGCAACATTGATTTGCGGTGCGGCCGCGGTCAACCTCAAAAAGAGTTCGGCAAGCAATCAAGGATACTTACCGGGCCAGATCCGAGGAGTGCTGTGCCGCGGCGGCAACTCCCGCGAAGCGCGTTCTACCGGGCTGCGGGGTGGATCGCTACCGATGGTGGCACCCGGCCGCCATCGTCGGGTACTACCGCTGGACCTCGCTGCAGGAGATTGACCACGGATGGGACAGCCGCCACGACTGGGCCACCCCTGGCCGGCGACAGCCCCGACCCCTAACTGTGTGGCCAGCCCGCGCCAACACCGCCTCACGCCTGATGTCACTGACATCCGGCGCGACCACTGACATTTAGCTGGCGCGCAACAGTTCGCGGGGTTGACGGCGCCGTGCGGGGGAAAGCTCAGCTGCCGGTGGAGGGCCCGGAGCCGGGCCCGGGTGTGTCGACGGTCCGGTTGGCGCGCCCTCCCGGTGGTTCAGCTGAGAAGGGAGCCCAGCTATGTCGCCTCAGTCACAGTGCCCAGCCTGCGGTGCCCGGGTCGGTGTGAGGCCGGGCAGCTCTTGCCCACCACACACGGCGATGGGCGGCCGGGGCGACTGCCCCGGAACCCGCCAGCCCACGAAGTAGTAACGGCGCTCGCTTCGGCGCAACCCTTGAGCCGGGCGGACGCCCGAAACGGCGGACGTTCACGGCGGAGTGCAAACAACGACGCATCGCGGCTGGGTCCTGGAGCGGCGAGCCGCCCGCCACGCGGGTGCGTTGACCGCACCGGGCTCTGGTGAGAGTCCGGTCGGAGAGAACCGGCGCCGCAGCGCCGCCACCTCACCCGTGGCGGCGCCGCAGCGCCGCCACCTCACCCGTGGCGGCGCTGCAGCGCCGCCACCTCACCCCGGCGGCCACCACGCCCAGGGCCAACCCCCGACCCCCCGCCCCGGTCACTCGCCGCCAACCGCGCCAGCGCCTCGGTGTGGCCCGGTTGATCGTGTTGCCTGTCCATCTGGTCGTCCCCCAGGAACGGTAACCCCGGACAACTTGCGGCAAATACCCCAACTGTCGGAAAAGTTCGAAGGATTGGCGGGAACCCCCTCCCGACCGGACTCCGTCATGGTCTGCTCGTTGACGGAGAGGAGACCACTGTGCGTACGGTTCTCGTGTGCGTTCGGACGCCCTTGGCGGCGCAACACCTGACCTCCGCCGCGGCGCGGCTGGGGCTGTCTGGGGCGGTGCGGACTGCCGTCTCCGACCCGGAGGTGATGCTGCGTCTCGCTGAACGCCCCGCCGATGTGGTGCTCGTTGATACGGCGCTGACCCGGCCAGACAGTGCGGGGTTCGTTCGCCGGGTCCTGGCCCGGGCACCGCAGGCGGCGGTGGTGCTGCTGGGAGTCGAGGAGTCCGAGTCGGCGGCGGCGACGATCAGCGCGGGTGCCCGTGGGCTGATTCAGGGCGCCGACCACGACCTCACCAGCTCGGTGGCGAAGGCGCTGCTGCTGCTCTCCGCCCCCGGGCGGGCCAACCGCCACCGGGTCGATCCGGCCCGGGACGCGGCTTCGGTGGGCGGGTCGGCCCGCGCTACTCCCGGTGGCCGGGCTCCTGCTGACCCACCGTCGGGGTGGCCGGCCGGGGCCGCCGAGGGGGCCGGTGGGGGGCCCACGGTCGTACCGGTGCAGCGCGGCGACGATCCCGCCGACCCGGCGGGTGAGCCCGCGGCGGTGCCCGCCGGCGCCCCAGCTCGGGAGTCGCGGCCCGGGGTCGGGCTGACCGAGCGGGAGCTACAGGTGCTCCTGGGGATGGCCGAGGGCAAGAGCAACGCCGAGATCGGCCGGGAGTTGTTCGTCTCCGAGGACACGGTGAAGACCCACGCCCGACGACTCTTCCGCAAGCTTGGCGCCCGGGACCGTGCCCACGCCGTCGCCGCCGGCTTCCGCGCCGGACTGGTCGCCTGATGGATCAGCGGTTGGAGTCCGGCTCCTCGTCGGTGCCGTCGCTGAGGGTGTCGTGCACCCCGTCGGCGTACCCGCGGGCGTAGTCCCAGGTCACGTAGTGATCCGGATCGGGGTCGTACGCCGGCTCGTGCACCCGGGGGTGCCCGGAGCTGAGTAGGTGGCGCAGGTTGCCACGAAGTAGATCCCAGTCGAAGTAGTGTGGCTCCCGGCAGTCCTCGCACTTGATCACCAGGCCGCGTACGCCGATCGGCGCCAGCAGTGCCTGGTAGATCTCCAGGTCGGCCAGGTCCTCCAGCACCTCCTGCCGCTCGGCGTCGCTCAGTGGGTCGAGCTCAGCGTCGCCGGAACCGGGCTGGCCCGCCACCGGGTCGGCTGGCTCTCCGTTGAAGGGATCGATGGGCTCGTCGTGCACCCCCTCACCGTAGACCCAACGCTCGTTCGCCGCCCGCCCTGGGCCGACGTGACCTGCCCGCCCTGGGCATACGTGACCTGCCCGCCGGCAGCAGGGGCGCGGCCAGTCGATGGGTACGATGGGCGAAGCGCCGCTACCCGGTTTCTGCCGGTGCCCGCCCGCGCCACCTCGCTGAAGCCCGTTCGAGCAGCTCAGGGGAGCAATCGTGGAAAATTCGCCCAGCACCGTTCAACCGACCGACGCCGAAAGCGGTGAGCTGGGCGGTCACCTACCGGAGCTGCCCGCCGGTTCGGCGCGGGTGGTTCCCCTCGGTCTGACCTTCGACGATGTGCTGCTCCAGCCGGGCGAGTCGGATGTCGTGCCGAGCCGGGTGAACACCCGCACGAAGCTGACCCGCACCATCGAGCTGAACATCCCACTGCTGTCCAGCGCGATGGACACGGTGACAGAGGGCCGGATGGCGATCGCCATGGCCCGCCAGGGCGGAATCGGCGTGCTCCACCGCAATCTCTCGGTGGAGGACCAGGCGCTCCAGGTCGATCTGGTGAAGCGCTCCGAGTCGGGCATGATCACCAATCCGGTGACCGCGGGCCCGCGCGACACCCTCAAGGACGTGGACACGCTCTGTGGGCAGTACCGGATCTCCGGGGTGCCGGTGGTGGACGGCGACGGGCAACTGGTCGGCATCGTCACCAACCGCGACATGCGCTTCGTCTCCGACCCGGCCACGCCGGTCCGCGAGATCATGACCCGGACCCCGCTGGTCACCGCCCCGGTCGGCGTCAGCAAGGAGGACGCGCTCGGCCTGCTGCGGCAGCACAAGGTCGAGAAGCTGCCGATCGTTGACGGCAGCGGCAAGCTGCGTGGCCTGATCACCGTCAAGGACTTCACCAAGAGCGAGCAGTACCCGAACGCCACCAAGGACTCCGCCGGCCGGCTTCGCGTCGCCGCCGCCGTCGGCGTGGGCGAGGACGCGTACAAGCGGTCCCGTGCCCTGGTGGACGCCGGCGTGGACGTACTGATCGTGGACACCGCGCACGGCCACCAGCGGGCGGTGCTGGAGATGGTCGCCCGGATCAAGAAGGACGTCCGGGTCGATGTCGTCGGCGGTAACGTCGCCACGTACGCGGGGGCGAAGGCGCTCGTCGAGGCCGGTGTGGACGGGGTCAAGGTGGGGGTCGGGCCGGGGGCGATCTGCACGACGCGGATCGTGGCCGGCGTCGGTGTGCCGCAGGTGACCGCGATCATGGAAGCGGCCCGGGCGGCCCGACCGGCCGGCGTTCCGGTCATCGGGGACGGTGGCATCCAGTACTCCGGCGACATCGCCAAGGCGCTGGTGGCCGGTGCCGATACGGTGATGCTGGGCGGCCTGCTCGCCGGCTGCGCGGAGAGCCCCGGCGAGCTGATCTTCATCAACGGCAAGCAGTACAAGGCATACCGGGGGATGGGCTCGCTGGGCGCGATGCAGTCCCGGGGCCAGGTCCGGTCGTACTCGAAGGACCGCTACTTCCAGGAGGATGTCACCAGCGACGAGAAGCTCGTCCCCGAGGGCGTCGAAGGTCAGGTGCCGTACCGTGGCCCGCTCGCCCAGGTCGCCCATCAGCTGGTCGGCGGGTTGCGCCTGGCGATGGGGTACGCCGGCGCGGAGAGCGTTGCCGAGCTGCACCAGCGCGGACAGCTCATTCGGATCACCGCGGCCGGGCTCAAGGAGAGCCACCCGCACGACATCCAGATGGTCGCTGAGGCACCCAACTACCAAACCCGCTGACCCCACCACCCCCTACCGTCTGGAGTTTCCATGCGTGACGTGGTCGAGATCGGGCTGGGCAAGACCGCGCAGCGCGGCTACCACCTGGACGACATCGCGATCGTGCCGAGCCGCCGTACCCGGGACGTCGATGACGTGTCGACGGCCTGGCAGCTCGACGCGTACCCGTTCGGCATCCCCTGCGTCGGTCACCCCTCCGACGCGACGATGAGCCCGGCCTCGGCGGTGCGGCTCGGCCAGCTCGGCGGCCTCGGTGTGCTCAACGTGGAGGGTCTGTGGACCCGGTACGAGAACCCGGCGAAGGTGCTGGCGGAGCTGGCCAGCCTGGGCGCGGACGCCACCGGCCCGTCGCCCCGCCCCACCCGCGCCGGCGGGACCGGGCTGCACCACACCCGGCGGCTTCAGGAGGTGTACGCCGAGCCGATCCGCGCGGACCTGATCGCCGAGCGGGTTCGTGAACTGCGGGCCGGCGGCCAGACGGTGGCGGTACGCGTCTCGCCGCAGCACACCCTGGCGCTCGCCCCGGTGATCCTCGACGCCGGGGTGGACATCCTGGTGATCCAGGGCACCATCGTCTCGGCCGAGCACGTCTCCACCACCGACGAGCCGCTGAACCTCAAGGAGTTCATCGCCGACCTCGACCTACCGGTGGTCGTCGGCGGCTGCACCGACTACAAGACCGCCCTGCACCTGATGCGCACCGGCGCCGCCGGGGTGATCGTGGGGATCGGTGGCGACGACTGGTCAACCACCGAGTCGGTGCTCGGCATCCGGGTGCCGATGGCCACCGCGATCGCCGACGCCGCGGCGGCGCGCCGGGACTACCTGGACGAGACCGGCGGCCGCTACGTCCACCTGATCGCCGACGGCGATATCCGGACGTCCGGTGACATCGCCAAGGCACTTGGCTGCGGCGCCGACGCGGTGATGCTGGGTGAGCCGCTCTCGCTCTGCCCGGAGGCGCCGGCCGGTGGCGCCTGGTGGCACTCGGCCGCCAGCCACCCGGCACTGCCCCGGGGCGCCTTCGAGGCCGCCGGCGAGCCGGCCGGCTCGATGGAACGGCTGCTGTACGGCCCGGCCGACGAGCCGGATGGCCAGCTCAACCTCTTCGGTGGGCTGCGCCGGGCGATGGCCAAGTGTGGCTACCGGGACCTCAAGGAGTTCCAGAAGGTCGGCCTGGTCCTGGATCGCTGAGCGACGCGGAGGGGCATCATCGCGCCGGTCGGGTGGTTAGGCTCGACCGGTGCGGTCCACCTCCGCCCGGGTTCGACCGGGCCTCGCCGTCGTCGTGGCGGCGACCCTGTTCACCGGCTGCTCCTCCGCGAGCCCGGGCGACGACTTCCGCCCGGGCGCCGTCGAGCTGGGTGACCCGTACGTGCCGGGGGCGGGCA
This sequence comes from Salinispora sp. H7-4, assembly GCF_013416675.1. NCBI lineage: Bacteria > Bacillati > Actinomycetota > Actinomycetes > Micromonosporales > Micromonosporaceae > Salinispora > Salinispora sp. H7-4. Next base: position 457,301 of record NZ_JABZED010000003.1, on the reverse strand, counting down.
ACGGCGGATACGACGTGGAGCACTACCGGCTCGCCGTCGACTACGACCCGGCCAGCGACCGGCTCCAGGGGCAGGCGGCGGTCACCGCCGTCGCCACCCAACCGCTGTCCCGGTTCAACCTGGACCTGCAGGGTCTGGAGGTCACGGCGGTAACGGTGGATGGGGACCGGGCCCGGTACCGCCGCGACGGCGACGAGCTGGTGGTGACGCCGGCGCGGGGGCTGGCCCAGGGCGGCCGCTTCACCGTCGCGGTCGAGTACGCCGGCCAACCCGGCACCCGGCCGAACGGTCCGCTGGGCGGTGGCGGCTTCCTGCACACCGAGGACGGTGCGATCGTGCTCGGCCAGCCCTACTCGGCCGCCGCCTGGTTCCCGGTGAACGACCACCCGAGCGACAAGGCGACGTACGACATCGAGGTCACTGTCCCGGACGGGCTCGCCGCGCTCAGCAACGGGGTGCCCGGGGAGCAGAGCAGCGCTGACGGCCGGACCACGTGGCGCTGGGCGCAGCGGGCCCCGATGGCGAGCTATCTGACCACCCTGGTGATCGGCGACTACCGGGTGGAGACCGGCACCCACGCCGGGAAGCCGATCGTCACCGCCGTGTCGGAGTCGCTCGCGGAGACCGGCCCGGAGGCCGTCTCGCTGGCCCGTACCGGCGAGATCGCCGACTTCCTGGCCGACCGCTTCGGGCCGTACCCGTTCGACTCCTACGGCGGGGTGGTGGTCGCCGACCAACGGGTGGGGTACGCGTTGGAGACGCAGTCCCGTCCGGTGTACGGCCCTGCCTTCTTTCTCAGCGGGCGCCCCAACTTCGATGTGGTCGTCCACGAAATTGCGCACCAGTGGTTCGGCAACAGCGTGGCGGTGACCCGGTGGCGGGACATCTGGCTGAACGAGGGCTTCGCCACCTACGCCGAGTGGCTCTGGGCGGAGCACCAGGAGGATCGGTCGTTGCAGCGTGTGTTCGAGAGCCTCTACGCGGTGACCGACTGGTCGCTGCCGGCCCTGGACCCGGGGCCGGAGCAGATGTTCGGCACCGCCGTCTACCAGCGCGGAGCACTGACCGTGCACGCGCTGCGGCGGACGGTCGGCGACGATGCCTTCTTCGCCATCCTGCGGGCCTGGACGGCCGAGCGGCGCGACGGCTACGGCAGCACCGATGACCTCATCGAACTGGCTGAGCGGGTCTCCGGGGCGCAGCTCGGCGAGTTCTTCGACGCCTGGCTCTCCGGCACCACCCCACCCGCTCTCCCCGAACGGGGCTGAGCTGCCTCTGGCGCGATTGCTACCGGTCGGTAATGATGCGTCTATGCGGTACGACGTGGTCGTCATCGGGTCCGGCTTCGGCGGGGGCGTCGCCGCGCTGCGGCTGGCCGAGAAGGGCTACCGGGTCGGGGTGCTGGAGGCGGGCCGACGCTTCGCCGACGGCGACTTCCCACAGACCTCCTGGCAGCTGCGCCGCTTCGTCTGGGCACCGTGGCTGGGCTGCTACGGCATCCAGCGGATCACCCTGCTGCGGGCGGGCCGGCGCCGGGCCGGTGGCGTGCTGGCGCTCTCCGGCGCCGGGGTGGGCGGCGGTTCCCTGGTCTACGCGAACACCCTGTACGAGCCGCTGGACGCCTTCTTCCAGGATCCGCAGTGGCGGGACATCACCGACTGGCGGGAGGAGTTGACCCGCCACTTCGATCAGGCGAAGCGGATGCTCGGCGTCAGCACGTACCCGGAAACCACCGAGGCGGACCGGGCGATGCGGGCGGTGGCGGAGCGGATGGGGGTCGGGCACACCTTCCGGGCCACCCCGGTCGGCGTGCACCTCGGCCGGCCGGGACAGCGGGTGCCCGATCCCTACTTCGGCGGGGCGGGGCCGGAGCGAACCGGCTGCACGCACTGCGGCGCCTGCATGACGGGTTGCCGGTTCGGCGCGAAGAACACGCTGGCCAAGAACTATCTGTGGCTGGCCGAGCGGCTCGGTGCCGAAGTGCACCCGTTGACGACCGTGACCGCCGTCGCGCCGGTCGAGGGGGGCGGGTACGCGGTGCACACCCGGCGTACCGGCTCTTGGCTGCGGGGGCGTTCGCAGGTGATCCACGCCGATCAGGTGGTCTTCGCCGCCGGTGCGTTGGGTACCCAGCGTCTGCTGCACCGGATGAAGGCGGCGGGGGCGCTGCCGCGGCTCTCGTCCCGCCTCGGCGCGCTGACCCGGACCAATTCGGAGGCGGTGCTGGGCGTGTCGGTGCCCCGGCGCGCGGCACGGGCGGCGGGGGTCGACTTCACCGCGGGGGTGGCGATCACGAGCTCGTTCCACCCCGACTCGCAGACCCACATCGAGCCGGTCCGCTACGGCCGGGGCTCGAACGCGATGGGGCTGCTCCAGACCCTGTTGGTGGACGGCGGCCCACGTCGGGTGCGTCGCTGGCTGGGCACCCTCGTGCGGCGGCCGCGTGCGGCGGCGCAGCTGTTGTCGGTCCGCAACTGGTCCGAGCGTACGGTGATCGCCCTGGTCATGCAGTCGGCGGACAATTCGCTGACCACCCGGCTACGCCGTGGCCTCCGCGGCCTGCGACTCGTCTGCGAACCGGGTCACGGGGAGCCGAGCCCGACCTGGATACCGGCCGGCAACCGGGCGGTTCGGCTCTTGGCCGAGGAGATCAACGGGGTGCCGGGTGGTGCGCTCACCGAACCGTTCAACATCCCGGTGACCGCGCACATCCTGGGCGGCGCGGTGATCGGCGCCACCGAGGAGGACGGCGTGGTGGACCCGTGGCAGCGGGTGTACGGGTATCCCGGGCTGCACGTCGTTGACGGCGCGGCGGTCTCTGCCAATCTCGGGGTGAACCCGAGTCTGACCATCACCGCCCAGGCCGAGCGGGCCCTGTCGTTCTGGCCGAACCAGGGTGAGCCGGATCCCCGCCCGCCGCTCGGCTCCCCGTACGTCCGGCTGGCCCCGGTGACCCCGGCCCGTCCGGCGGTGCCGGCGCACGCCCCCGGTGCGCTGCGGTAGCGCCGGCGGAGACCGCGGCGCGGCGTGGTCGGCGGGGCCGCTGCGCCGATTCGGGTCCCGGGTCGGCGCCGGGCGTGTCGGTGGGTAGGCTTGCTGCACATGAGCACCCCGCGCCCTGTCCTGGTGGTGGACTTCGGAGCCCAGTACGCCCAGCTCATCGCACGTCGGGTACGGGAGGCCCGGGTCTACTCGGAGATCGTCCCGCACACGATGTCGGTGGCCGAGATGCTGGCGAAGGACCCGGCAGCGATCATCCTCTCGGGTGGCCCGTCCAGCGTTTACGCGCCCGACGCGCCCGGTATCGACGCCGGGGTGTTCGAGGCCGGGGTGCCGGTCCTCGGCATCTGTTACGGCTTCCAGGCGATGGCGCAGGCACTCGGGGGCACGGTCGCGCAGACCGGCAACCGGGAGTACGGCGGCACGGTGCTGCGCCCGCGGCCGGAGGCCGGGGTGCTGCTGCGCGATCTCCCTGATGATCTTCCGGTCTGGATGAGCCACGGCGACTGTGTGACGGAGGCGCCGGCTGGCTTCGCGGTGACCGCCGAGTCGGCGGGGGCCCCGGTGGCGGCCTTCGAGGATCGGGCCGGGCGCCGGGCCGGGGTGCAGTTCCACCCGGAGGTCGGGCACACGGCGCACGGCCAGGAGATGCTGACCCGTTTCCTCTACGACCTCGCCGGCATCGAGCCCACCTGGACGCCGGAGAACATCATCGACGAGCAGGTGGCCCGGATCCGGGAGCAGGTCGGTACCAAGGAGGTCATCTGCGGTCTCAGCGGCGGCGTTGACTCCGCGGTCGCCGCGGCGCTGGTGCACCGGGCCATCGGCGACCAGTTGACCTGCGTCTTTGTTGACCATGGCCTGCTGCGGGCGGGCGAGGCCGAGCAGGTGGAGAAGGACTACGTCGCCGCCACCGGAATCAAGCTGCGGGTGGTTGACGCGGCGGACCAGTTCCTGACCGCGTTGGCCGGGGTGACTGATCCGGAGCGGAAGCGCAAGATCATCGGCCGGGAGTTCATCCGGACCTTCGAGGCCGCGGCCCGGGACATCGCCGCCCACGGCGACGTGGAGTTCCTGGTGCAGGGCACCCTCTATCCGGATGTGGTGGAGTCCGGCGGCGGTGCGGGCACGGCCAGCATCAAGAGCCATCACAATGTCGGCGGGCTTCCGGAGGATCTCGGATTCTCCCTGGTCGAGCCGCTGCGCACGCTCTTCAAGGACGAGGTTCGCACCCTCGGCCTCCAGTTGGGCCTGCCGGAGGCGATGGTCTGGCGGCACCCGTTCCCCGGGCCGGGGCTCGCGATCCGGATCATCGGCGCGGTGGATCAGGAGCGGCTCGACGTGCTCCGCCGGGCCGACTTCATCGCCCGGCAGGAGCTCAGCGCTGCTGGCCTGGACCGGGGCGTGTGGCAGTTCCCGGTGGTCCTCCTGGCCGACGTACGCAGTGTGGGTGTGCAGGGCGACGGACGCAGCTACGGGCACCCCGTGGTGCTGCGCCCGGTCTCCAGCGAGGACGCGATGACGGCCGACTGGTCGCGGCTGCCGTACGACCTGATTGCGCGGATCTCCACCCGGATCACCAACGAGGTCGCTGAGGTGAACCGGGTGGCGCTGGATGTCACCAGCAAGCCGCCGGGCACCATCGAGTGGGAGTGAGTCGTGCTCAGCTGACGGGGGGAGCCGGCGGCTGCGGCCCCGGCCAGGTGGGGGTAGCGGCTGTCGTCGGGTGCGGCCAGGCCGGCGCGCCTGCCGGCTCCACCGGCATCAGGAACCACATGACCGGGTACGCGAGCACCGCGATCCCGCCGGTGAGCAGGCCGGCCACCGCGAAGATGACCCGAATCAGCGTGGGGTCGACGTTGAGGTAGCGGCCGACGCCACTGGCCACTCCGGCGATCATCCGGTCGGTGGTGGGGCGACGGAGCTGTTTGTACGGGGGCTGGGCGGTTCCGGTGCCGGTCATCTCCCCATGGTGCGTCGCCTGGCCCTGGCCGACCTCGGTGACTTCCCGGGGCCATACCCTGATCTGCCCCTCACCCGCGACCCGGGAGTCATGATTCCGACCCTTTTCGGCGTCGGTGGCGGGGAGCGGGGAGAATTTAGCTCTGTGACCCTCATGCTGGAGCCGCTCCGTAGGATTGCGGCGTACGCGGTTTGTACAAACTCGGTCGGTCAGGTGCTGCTGGTCCGCGCCTCGCAGCGCTCGGGCACCCCCGGCACCTGGTCGCTGCCCGGGGGTGCGGTGGACCACGGCGAGGACCCCTGCGACACGGTGGTGCGGGAGACCGCCGCCGAGACCGGGCTGTCGGTCAGCGTCGCCACCCTCACCGACGTGCTCGCCGACATGCGCGCGTTGCCCGAACGGGGCATCACCATCCACACCGACCGCCTGCTCTACCGGGTGTCGGTGCGGGGCGGGACGCTCGCCGACCGTGCTGACCAGCCCACCGACCTGGCCCGCTGGTTCACCCCTGAGCAGGCCCGCGAGCTGCCCCTGCGCTCGTTCACGGCGCGGGCTATCGGCCTACCCGCCTCGTCGGCGGACATTGTGCCGGACGAGCCGCCCGAGTTTCCCTCCTTCTACGCGGTCGAGGGGCCGGACGGCCTGCACCGGGCGCAGCGCTTCGCCGCGTACGCCGTCGTCACCGACCCGGACGAGCGGGTCCTGCTCACCCGGGTCTCGGACGGGTACCCGGGTGCCGGTTGTTGGCACCTGCCGGGTGGTGGGACGGACTACGGTGAGCAGCCGGGCGCGGCGCTCATCCGGGAGCTGGTTGAGGAGACCGGGCAGACCGGGCGGTTGGTCGAGCTCCTCGGCGTGGCGAGTCACCGGGATGCCGCCTCGCTCGGTCCGGAGGGCTACCCGATCGACTGGCACGGGGTCCGGGCCTTCTACCGAGTCGTGGTTGACCGACCCGCCCCGCCCACTGTGATCGACGTTGGCGGATCAACCTGTGAGGCTCGCTGGTTCGCGAAGGAGGAGCTGGGCGCCCTCCCGGTCGACCGGCTGACCGAGGTGACGGCCGAGGCGGTCCAGGCTGCCCGACTGACCTGACCGCCCGACTGATCTGACCGCCCCAGCCGGACGTTCCCGTAGCTATCGTCGGTCGCGGCAACTTCTCATCGATTCGGTGCAGGGCGGGGGCAGGGTGCAGCAGCGGCGGATGGCGGCATATGGGGTGCTTCGGGATGACGGCGGGCAGGTGCTACTCGTACGGGGCGGGGACGGGCGCCCGGATCGCGGTGCCTGGCGGCTGCCGGGTGGTGACCTTCGGCACGCCGAGCATCCCGCCGCCGCGGTCGTCCGCGGGTTCGCCGAGGAGACCGGGTTGGCCGTGACGGTGGCCGGGGTCCGGGCGGCGGTAGCCGATGTGGCCACCTACGCCGCCGGATCCGGGCTTCACACCGACCGGCTGGTGTTCGACGTGACCGCGACGGATGGCGTACTCCGGTCGGAGCAGGGCGGCGGCGGTGCCAGGCTGGGGTGGTTCACGCCCGACTCGGCGACGGCGGTGCCCGTGATGCCGTTCACGGCGGAGTTGCTCGGTCTGCCGGGCGCACCCCTGCCTTCGGGGTCGTCCCGGGTGCTGCCGCCGGCGCCGACGGCTCCGGTGCCGACGAGCTCGGTGGCAACGGCTCCGGCGCTGTCGAGCTCGGGGGCATCGGCTCCGGTGGCAACGGCTCCGGGGCCGACCGCTCTGCGGCACCGATTTGGCGCGTACGGGCTGGTCACCGACCCGGCCGGGCGGGTGCTGCTGACGCTCATCGCGGAGGGCTACCCGGGCGCTGGCAGCTGGCACCTACCCGGCGGTGGCACCGACTACGGTGAGGCGCCGGAGACGGGGCTGCTCCGCGAGCTGGTGGAGGAGTCCGGTCAGGTCGGACGGGTCGTCAGGTTGATCGGTGTGGACAGCTTTCACCACCCCAGCCGGGTCGGGCCGGAGGGGCGTCCGTTGAACTGGCACACCGTTCGGGCCATCTACACGGTGGTGGTGGAGGAGCCGACCGAGGCGCGGGTGCTGGAGCTGGCTGGGGGGTCGACCGCGCGGGCGAGCTGGTTTACCGGCGACGAGCTCAGGGGGCTGCGGCTCAGCGATATCGCTGCCCGGACGGTCGCCGAGCTCTGCTGACTGCCCTGTCCGGTGTTGGTTCCGGGGCGGAGTGACCCGTGGATATACGGTCCCCAATTTAGCTGCAATCGGGGCATTCCGGGTGCCGAAGAGTGCTCGTCATGTGGCGCCGCTGGGCTCCGGTACATTTGAGTGCGGGAAGTTAACGGTGTAACGGGCGATCCAATCCGGATTAGGAGTAAGAGGGCGGTACGCGCGGTTTAAGGGAGTTTTAAGTACCGCCGGCAGCTATCGCCAAGCCCCGTTTGCCTGTGCGATGGTGTAGCCCGCAAAACGGCTGCTGGGCCACGAAGGTCTGGCACGAGACAGCCGGACGCCCTGCCACTGCGGTGGTGCGCCGATCCGGTGATGGAGGGAACGTGCCGAGAGCCCCCTGGCGCCGGCGTCGTACGACAGACAGTCCACGTCCTGCAGGGCGTCGATGGGCAGGCCCGTTGCGGCGCAGCGGCACAATCGCCCGTCAGGTGCTGTGGGTCCGGGCGGGCCGCCAGGACGGTGGCCTCCGTGCCGGCGTTGACCGCAAGCTGGTCGAGCGCCGGTTCCCACGGCGCCGCTACCCGCGGTACGACGCCGAGGTGGAGACGATCGTCCCGGTCAGCCCTGCGGTCGCCCCGGCGCCGCCGGTGGACGAAGCGGCAGCGAGCTCGGCTCCGCTCCTTCCCGGTGCCCGGACGCCGGCCCGGCGGATGAAATTCGTGCTGGTCAACGGCTGCACCCTCGCCAGCCTCACCCTCGGCATGCTGGCGATCTTCCTGGCCATGCAGGGCGAGGTGCGGCCCGCGGCCCTCTGCCTGATCGCCTGCGTGGCCTTCGACGGTCTCGACGGTGCCCTCGCCCGCCGACTCGGCGTGGCCAGCCCGTTCGGCGCCCAGATGGACTCGTTGGCCGACATGTGCTCCTTCGGCCTCGCCGCCCCGGTCGTGGTCTACGCCTCACTGGCTGGCTCGGTGCCCCCGGCCGCCGCCGCGGTGGCCTGTGCGCTCGTCGCGTCCTGTGCCGCGATCCGCCTCGCCCGGTTCAATGTCTCGCCGAAGGACAGCCGCTTCTTCTGCGGTGTGCCCACCACCATGGCGGCCGCCATGCTGGCCCTGACCGTCGCCATCGGGCTGCCGGTGTCCGGGCTGGTCCTGCTCGGCGGGGTGGCGCTGCTCGCCTTCGCGATGGTCTCCAGCTTTCCGTACGCGAAGCTCGCCCGTCTGGTGAAGCTGCCGCCCTGGGTGTGGCTGGCTCCGCTGGTCGGCGCGCTGGTCGACATCCGGCTCACCTTCGCCCTGGTCGTGATGGGCTACCTGCTCAGCGGCCCGGTGCTCTGGCTACGGCAGCGCCGTACCGTCTGATTCGGGTCTCGCGGGCGGGGCGCCGGGGCTTCCCGGCGCCCCGCCACCGCTCCCTTCGAGCGCCCGGCGTAGACGCGGTCAGTGCCAGCGGGCGATGACCGACGACCCGCCGACGACCCGGTCGCCGGGGCCGACCAGTGGCTGCGCGGCCTCGGCCGGCAGGTAGACATCGGTGCGTGAGCCGAACCTGATCAGCCCAAACCGCTCGCCTTTGGCCAGCAGCGAACCGATGGGCGCCCGCTGCACGATCCGCCGGGCGATCAATCCGGTACGTTGCGCCACGACCACCGTTCCGTTCGTGGTGTCCAACACCGTGTACGCGGCGACATTGTGTTCCGCATCGGGCTTCATCGCGTTGGCGAAGCCGCCGTCGGTAACAAAGTGGTCGACCACCTTGCCCGCCACCGGGGAACGATTGATATGGATGTCGAGCACCGACAGGAACACGGCGATCCGTAGCCACTCGCCGTCGCCGAACCGCTCGTCGGAGAGCCGTTGTACCGAGAGCACCCTGCCATCGGCGGAGGCGACCACCGCGGACGGATCCGCTGGCACCTCCCGCTCCGGGTCCCGGAAGAAGGCGGCGACCGGTGCGGCGGCGAGGGCCGGCAGCAGCCACAGCTTCGAGCTCGGCCGGGCGACACGGGCCGCCGCCGCCAACCCGAGGGCGATTCCGGCGGCGGCCACCCCGTTGCTGTCGATGTGCATCGTGCGGGTCAGCGGCACGCTGGCGGGTCGGTAGGCCGGGGCCAACCCCACCGCCGCCGCTGCGGTGGCCGGGCTGAAGCGGAGCCGGTGCACCCGCAGCGGTGGGTTGTTGCGCAGCAGCAGGTCGCTACCGACGCCGTGCAGCGCGGCCTGGCGGTCCAGTTCGTCGCTCGCGCCGCCGGTGCGCGTGGTGATGGCGGGGGTGGCGACGCTTAACGTGGCCCCGTTGTCGAGGTACTTGCCGAGCCCGTCGAGGGTGGCGCGGGTCTCCTCCGTCGTCCCGGTGAGCGGTGCACCGATGATCGCCACCGCTGCGGCCTCGGCGTCGGCCAGCGCGTCAACGACCCGGACCCGCTCGGCAACCCAGGGGCCCTGGGCGGCTACGTGCGCGCGCAGCATCTTGGCGTCCGACCACCCGGCCGGTACGACGGTGAGCGTGTCACCGGGCAACAGCGCCTCGATCGCCGCGGCGAGTACCGGGGACTCCAGGCTGGCGTCGACCAGCAGGGCAGCCTTCGGCTCGTTGATCCGGGCGAGTTCCGAGACGAGGACACGGGCGGCGCGCTCGCCGACGCGGACCGGACCGGAGCGGCCGGTGGGAGGCACGGCGGGGGACTGGGTCATGTCGGACACGCTCCTGACGGGTCGGGACGACGGGTTGGTGAGATCGGCGCGATCGGCGTCGGGTCGCTCGGCGTCGCCCGGAGGGCGGGGCTGCCGGGTCGAACTGGCGAGTGCATGGCGGGGCGGGCGCCACCGGCCAGCATATGCCCCGAGTCGGTTCGGCCCGACGTCGCGCTCAGCGCCGATCCCCCTCGGTTGGCCCGGGCTCCGGCGTCGCATCGGTTGGTGTGGCCTCCGCCTCCGGAGCGGCCGGGCTGCCGGAACGGGCCGCGCGAAGCGCCCCGACCAGCCCCAGTACGCCGATCAGTAGCAGTGCTCCGGCCAGGAACCAGCCCACCGGGGGAAGCGTGAACTCGAGTAACCGGGCGACCAGCCACCAGACGGCCAGGAGAAGGAAGAGCAGCCCGAAGATCAGCGACACCGAGTCGGTGCGGTGGGGCTTCACCGGGTCACCTCCAGCTTGCCGACGTCAACGTGAACGAAGAGGCGCAGCGTCCCGCCGCCGGGGCCGTCCGCCCCCAGGTCGGTGCTTTCGCGGTGCGAACCGGTGGAGCCGCTGCGCTTGGCGACGTCCTGGTCGAAGACGACCGCGTCGCCGACGGTGACGGTCGCGGTGACGGTGGCGTCAACGTCCGGGGGCAGGATCACGGTGGCCTTCCCGGCGGTGACCGCCACCGTGATCTCGCTGCGCTCTCCGGTGAAATCCACCGAGCGCAGGTCGAGTAGCGAGTTGCCGGAGAGGTTCTCGTACCGGCTCGCGAGCTCGGCGTGGCTGCCCGGCGCCCAGGTCACCGCTTGGTTCACCGATCGGAACCGGTCGGACTCGGCCACGGTGGCCACCCCCAGTGCAGCGGCGGTGATCAGGCCGAGCGCGATGAGCCAGCGGGCCCGGCCGAACCAGGCGCCGACGAGTAGGCCGAGGCCGATGGTGGCCAGGACGGCCGCGAAGTACGCGGAGGCGCCCAGGGCGGGCACGCCGGTCAGGTCGAGGAGGGTCAGCAACCCGAGGACGAGGAAGACCAGCGAGAAGGTGACCCCACCGAGTGCGGACCGTTCCCGCGGTCGTTTCCGCTCCCGTCGCGGGGTCGGCGGCGGGAGCGGCGGCGTCGGCGAGGCGTACGGCCCATGCGGGGCGAACGGCAGGCGGACGCCAGCAGGTGGAGCCTCGGGAGCTGTCGGTGCCGCCGGCGGTGGTGCCCAGGTCGGTGCTGCCGGCGGCGGTGCCCAGGTCGGCCCGGTCGGCGGTGGTGCCCAGGTCGGCCCGGCGGGCGGCGGTGGAACGTCCGGGCTGGGTCGCCCGGGACGTTCGCGGTTGAGTAGCAGCGCCCCGCTGATCAGGATCGCCGCGCCGAGCAGCACGGCCCGGAACGCGTCGGTGACGATGAAGGCGAAGCTGACCGCCACCAGGATGCCGAGCACGATCACGGTGACCGGGGACATGCTGGAGCGTCCCCGACCCAGCATCGACTCGATCGGTGCGGCGGTGTCCCCCTCGCCCGGGATGATCAGCCAGGCGGAGACGTACACCAGGATGCCGATGCCGCCGAAGAAGCCGAGCACCGCGAGCAGCACCCGCCAGAGCACCGGATCGGTGTTCGTCGCCCGGCCGATCGCCGCGCAGACGCCAGCTAGATAGCGGCCGTCGTGCGGACGGACCAGCCCGTACCGCGAGGTGAAGCCGCTGCCCCCGAGCGGCGGGGTGGGCGGGTCCCCGGGTGGGCCCCCGGGTGGCGGCGGGGTGGGCGGACCCGTGGGTGGTGGCGGTGCACCCGTCGGTGCCGCAGGTGGTGGCGTCGCCCCGGCTGGCTGGTGCTGGGCGGCTTCCTCGGTCATGACCTCGATCCTGCTCCCTCGTCGCCTCGCCGGCCTCCGGCGGAGACCCTGACCTCACCCTGAGATCAGGGCAGCAGGATCTCCGGGACGCCCCCGTGGTCGAGTGTTTACCTGGCGTGTGACGATCGGAACCAGCGGCGCGTGCCGCTCGGCAGCGAGACCCGCCGCGACTAGCTAGGGAGCCCCCGATCAGTGTCGTGACCAACCCCCCGCGCCTCCATCGCGCCCGCGAGCACCGGATCGCTGCTGGGGTGGCGGCAGGGATCGCCGGGCACCTTCGCATTCCGGTGCTCTGGGTTCGGGTCGCGTTCCTGGTGTTGCTCGGCTTCAACGGCCTCGGGTTGCTGCTGTACGCGGCCTTCTGGGCGGTGGTGCCGCTGCGACCGGGGGATACCGCCACCCCGCCCCGTCGTGATGTGGCTCAGCTGCTGCCGTTTGTGGCGATCGGCCTGGGAGTGCTGATCGTTCAGATGATCTTCTTTGATTCGGTGGGTGCGACCGGTGTGGCCGGCACCGCCAGCTGGCTGGTCACGATCATCGCGGTCGGGGCCGGGCTGATCTGGCACCAGTCCGCACCGCAGCGGCGACGGCAGTGGGACGGGACGCTGCCGGTGCCCTGGCTGAGCGCGGTGGTGGAGGAGAGTGACCGGCGGGCGTTCGTGCTTCGCTTCATCGGCGGCGGAATCCTGGTCGCGGTGGGGTTGATCGGGGTTGCGGCGGTGTACTCCCCGACACAGAACTTCGACGCGGTGCTCAACGGCGTGATCTTTGCCTTGGTCGGTCTGGCGGGGGTCGGGGTGGTGGCCGCGCCGGTGCTCTGGCGAACCTGGAACCAGCTCCGGTCGGAGCGGGAGGGGCGGATCCGGGAACAGGAGCGGGCCGAACTGGCTGCCATGGTGCATGACCAGGTGCTGCACACCCTCGCGTTGATCCAACGCAACGCCAGCGACGGGAAGATGGTGACGCGGCTGGCCCGGGGGCAGGAACGCTCGCTGCGCAACTGGCTCTACCGGCCGACCGCCTCGCCGACGGAGCGCTTCGCGGCCGCGCTGGAGCTGGTGGCGGCCGAGGTGGAGGACACCTACGCACTCCCGGTGGAGACGGTGGTCGTCGGTGACCGGGAGACCGACGAGCGGGTCGGCGCGTTGGTGGCCGCCGCGCGCGAGGCGTTGGTGAACGCGGCCCGGCATGCTGGGGTGCAGACCGTCTCGCTCTACGCCGAGGTCGAACCGGAGCAGGTCAGCGTCTTCGTCCGGGATCGGGGGAGGGGTTTCGATCCGGCTACGGTGGAGGAACACCGGCACGGCGTTCGCGGCTCGATTATCGGTCGGATGAAGCGACACGGTGGCCGGGCGGAGATCCGCTCCGAGCCCGGGGAAGGGACCGAGGTCCGGTTGATCCTGCCGATCTCCCGTGACGGGTCCACGGCGGAGAGGAGTAGGTGATGGCGGACCAGACGCCGGACTCAGCGGTGGAGGCGGGTGTGGCCGCGCGGCGGCTGCGGGTCTTTCTCGTTGACGATCACGCGATGTTTCGGGCCGGAGTCCGCGCCGAGCTGGGTGCGCATGTTGACGTGGTGGGCGAGGCGAGCACGGTGGGGGAGGCGGTCAGTCGGATCGCCGCCACCGAGCCCGATGTGGTGCTGCTTGATGTGCACATGCCGGAGGGGGGCGGCCGGGCGGTGCTCGAGGCCATCCGGCGGACGCACCCGTACGTGCGGTTCCTCGCGCTCAGCGTCTCGGACGCGGCCGAGGATGTGATCGGGCTGATCCGCGCTGGCGCCCGTGGCTATGTCACCAAGACGATCTCACCGGACGAGTTGGCGGCGGCGGTCCGCCGGGTCGCCGAGGGCGACGCCGTCTTCAGTCCCCGGCTGGCCGGTTTCGTGCTGGACGCCTTCGCCGCCCGGCCGGAGGTGCCGGTCTCGGACCCCGAGCTGGACCAGTTGACCAACCGGGAACGGGAGGTGCTGCGTCTACTCGCCCGGGGGTACGCGTACAAGGAGATCGCCAGGGAGCTGTACATCTCGATCAAAACGGTGGAGACGCACGTGTCGAACGTCCTCCGCAAGCTCCAGATGTCCAGCCGCTACGAGTTGTCGCGCTGGGCGGCGGATCGTCGGCTCGTCTGAGTCGCCGACCGGCTGTTACGACGGGTTGCTTAACGTGACAGTACTGGCTACTGTCGATGTTGTTTTCCCGGCTATTACCACGCTTGCCCGGAGTCGATGAATCCACCTATGGGTGGATGTACACACCGTCCCGGCCGGGTATCGGGTTGATAACACGCCTTCCCGCTAGCGCGCGTCTGGTGTCACAGTGGCAGGCACCTCACACCCCCTCGTGAGCTGAGCGCCCTGAGGAGGCACTCCCATGCGCGGGAAATTTCTGAAGGTGGCGGTCGCGGCGACCGCCACCGCTATGTTGGCCACCGCCTGTGGCAGTGGCGGCGCGAGCGACGCCGACGGCGAGTCCGGTGGTACGCTTCGCGTATACGCGTCACCGCCGGCATACTTGCTGCCGTCGAATGGTGACGATGAGCCGTCGATCTACGTGATCCGTCAGCTCTACCGTGGTCTGGTCAAGTACAACGCCGAGACCGGTGAGTCAGAGAATGATCTGGCCGAGTCGATCGACTCGGAGGACCAGAAGCTCTGGACGATCAAGCTGAAGGACGGCTACACCTTCGACAACGGTGAGCCGGTCGACGCCGCGGCTTTCATCCGCTCGTGGAACTACGCCGCCTACGCGCCGAACGCGCAGAACAACGGCTACTTCATGAAGCGGATCGCCGGCATCGACGCGGTCCAGCCCAAGGACCCGGACGACGATGGTCCGGAGGAGGCCCCGGAGCCGACGGTCGAGACGCTGTCCGGCCTGAAGGAGGTCGACGACCTGACCTTCACCGTCGAGCTCAAGGAGCCGTTCAGCGGCTTCCCGACCGTGCTTGGCTACACGGGCTTCTCGCCCATGGCCCAGGCCTGCATCGATGACGCGGAAGCCTGCAACGAGACCCCGATCGGCAACGGCCCTTACAAGATCGACGGTACGTGGGAGCGCGGCATCCAGATCAACCTGGTCCGCAGCGACAGCTGGAAGGGCGAGCCGGGCAAGCCAGAATCGATCAACTACCGGATCTTCGCGGACGTGGACGGCGCCTACGCCGCCTTCCAGGCCGGCGAGCTGGACGTGATGTACACGATCCCGCCGGCGCGCTTCAAGGAGGCCAAGGCCAGCTACGGCGACCGGCTGTACGAGCAGGCGGGTGACAGCCTCAACTACGTCGGCCTGCCGCTGTACGACGACAGCTTCAAGGACAAGCGGATCCGCCAGGCATTCTCGTTGGCGATCGACCGGCAGTCCATCGCCGACGCGGTCTTCGACGGACGGTGGGCTCCCGCCACCGGCTTCGTCGCGCCGGCCTTCGAGGGTGCTCGCGACGGTGTCTGCACCTACTGTGCGAAGGACGTCGAGAAGGCCAAGGAGCTGCTCGCGGCCGCCGGCGGCTGGCCGGAGGGGAAGAAGCTGACCCTGTGGGCCAACGCGGGCGCCAGCCACGAGGACTGGCTGCAGGCGGTCGGCGACCAGATCAAGGCCGCGCTGGGCATCGACTACGACCTGAAGGTCAACCTGCAGTTCCCCGAGTACCTGGCTGTTGGTGACGCCCGGGACTTCACCGGCCCGTTCCGGCTCGGCTGGGGCCCGGACTACCCGTACCTGGAGACCTTCCTGACTCCGGTCTACGGCAGCAACTCCGACGGCAACAAGACCACCTTCAGCAGCCCCGAGTTCGACAGCCTGCTGCAGAAGGGCGACTCGGCCAAGAGCATGGAAGAGGCCATCCCCTTCTACCAGGAGGCCGAGGACATCCTGGCCGAGGAGATGCCGGTCATCCCGATGTTCTGGCGGAAGGAGGCGGCGGTCTACAGCGAGAACGTCGACACCTTCGTCTGGAACCAGGTCTCTGGTGCCGACTACGGTGCGACCTCGCTGAAGTAGAACAGAGCTTCGGCAACCTGATCCAGCCGTAACCAGGATGTGGCGGCAACGGTCACCCCACCAGGGTGATCGTTGCCGCCATATCAGCGCCGAGAGGAGACCCCGACATGGGGCGCTACGTCATTCGACGGTTGCTCCAGTTCATCCCGACCGTGCTGGGCACCATGTTCCTGCTCCACTACATGACCTCGCTGGCGATCCAGTTCAGCGGGAACCCGGTCCGAGCGCTTTTCGGCGACCGGACCCCACCGCCGGCCCTGCTCCAGGCGGTCACCGAGCGACTCGGCTACGGCGACCCCTGCCTCGAGCAGAAGGGCAACCCCTGCTTCGGGCTCTTCCTCGACCGGGTGAGCGGAGTCTTCCTGCACTTTGACTTCGGCATCAACCTGCGGCGGCAGGAGGTCACCGACCTGATGGCCAACGCCCTGCCGTTCACCCTCAAGCTGCTGGTGATCGCGATCATCTTCGAGGCCGTCGTCGGTATCGCCGCCGGGGTGTGGGCGGGTCTGCGGGGCGGCAGCTTCGCCGACAACCTGGTGAAGATCAGCACCGTCTTCGTGATCTCCGTGCCGATCTTCGTGCTCGGTGTGGTGGTACGAGAGTTCGTCGGGGTCAAGTTCGGCAACATCCTGCGCGATCAGGAGTGGATCCCCGACGTCATCGCGTACGGGTTCTTCAGCCCCGGTTTCAAGCCGGACTACCCCTTCGCCAGTCTCCTGATTCCCGGCATGGTGCTCGGCTCGGTCGCGCTCGCCACCACCGCGCGCCTGACCCGGACCAGCATCATGGAGAACATCCGCGCCGACTTCGTCCGGACGGCCCGGGCCAAGGGCCTGGCGAACAAGCGGGTCATCGGCGTGCACACGCTGCGTAACTCGCTGATTCCGGTGATCACGTACCTCGGTGTCGACATCGGTTCGGCGATGGCCGGCGCGGTGGTCACCGAGACCATCTTCAACGTTCCCGGTATCGGCCGGCTGGTGACGCAGGCCGCCCGTACCGGTGAATCGCCTGTGATCATCGGCGTGGTGACCCTGCTGGTGCTGGTCATTCTGCTCGTCAACCTTCTGGTCGACCTCCTGTACGCCGTGCTCGACCCGAGGATCCGCTATGAGTGACGGCACCGTGATCAGCAACCGGGGGCCGGCGAGCCCGGCGATCCGCGGCAGGCGAAGCGAAACGAGGTGTGGACATGAGTGACGCGACGAGTGCCGGCCCCGCCGTCGGCGGTGCCCCGGGTTCCGGCGACGGCCGGGCCCCGGAGAAGGCGAGCACGAGCGGTAAGGAGCACAACGCCAGCCTGTGGGCGGATGCCCGCCGGCAGTTGGTCCGCGACCCGGTCTTCATGATCGCCGTGCTGTACATTCTCGTGGTCAGCACGATGGCGGCCTTCCCGAAGCTCTGGACCGGTCAGGACCCCCGGGCGTGTGACACCGACCAGTCCCGGCTCGCGCCGAGCTGGGAACACCCGTTCGGCTTCAACATTCAGGGCTGCGACTACTATTCGCACGCCATCTACGGCGCTCGGCCGTCGATGATTATCGCGATCATGGCAACCAGCGGCATTGTGGTCTTCGGCGGTCTGATGGGACTCCTCGCCGGCTACTACGGCGGCTGGGTCGACGGGATCATTTCCCGGCTGATGGACATCTTCTTCTCGCTGCCGTTCCTGCTCGGTGCGATTGTCTTCCTGACCCTGATCAAGCAGCAGAACGTCGTGACCATCGCCCTGGTGCTGTTCCTGCTGAGCTGGCCGACGATCGCCCGGATCATCCGCGGTAGCGTCATCTCCTCAAAGGACCTGGACTACGTGCAGGCCGCCAAGGCGGTCGGGGCGGGTAACGGCCGGTTGATGTTCCGGCACATCCTGCCGAACGCGATCGCGCCGATGTTGGTGTACGCCACGATCGTGTTGGGCTCGTTCGTGGCCGCGGAGGCCACGCTGACCTTCCTCGGTATCGGGCTCCAGCCGCCGGCGCAGTCCTGGGGCATCATGATCTCGGCCCACGACGTCTACTTCCTGGAGGACCCGTGGCTGCTGCTCTTCCCCTGCGGGCTGTTGATTGGCACGGTGCTGTCCTTCATTCTCATGGGTGACGCCCTGCGTGACGCCCTCGACCCGAAGTTCCGGTGAGCGCCATGAGCACTGATGTGAACGTCAAGCTGGACGCCCTGCCCGGCCTTGATTCGGATGCGTTGCCGCTCGAGGTCAAGGATCTGCACGTCGAGTTCCGCACCCGCAACGGCATCGCCCACGCGGTCAACGGCGTCAGCTTCAGCCTGCGGGCCGGCGAGACCCGCGCGATTCTCGGTGAGTCCGGCTGCGGTAAGAGTGTCACCGCCCAGGCGATTATGGGCATCCTCGACACCCCGCCCGGGTTCGTCACCGGCGGGGAGATTCGCTACCGCGGTGTTGACCTGCTCAAGCTCCGGGAGGCGCAGCGGCGTAAGGTCCGCGCCAACCGGGTCGCGATGATCTTCCAGGACGCCCTCTCCGCGCTGAACCCGGTCTTCACGGTCGGCTTCCAGCTCAGCGAGCTGTTCCGCAAGCACCGGGGCATGTCCCGGGCGGACAGCAAGGTGCGCGCGGTCGAGCTGCTTGACCTGGTCAAGATTCCGGCGGCGAAGCAGCGGGTGAACGAGTACCCGCACCAGTTCTCCGGTGGTATGCGGCAGCGTGTCATGATCGCCATGGCGTTGGCGCTCGACCCGGAGGTGTTGATCGCCGACGAGCCGACCACCGCCCTGGACGTCACCGTGCAGGCCCAGATCATGTCCCTCCTCGCCGAGTTGCAGCGGGAACGGAACATGGGCCTGTTGCTGATCACGCACGACATGGGTGTGGTCGCCGACGTGGCGGACCAGATCTCGGTGATGTACGCCGGCCGGGTCATTGAGGAGGCTCCGGTCCGGGAGATCTACGAGAGCCCGTCCCACCCGTACACCAAGGGTCTGCTGGAGTCGATCCCCCGCCTGGACCTCAAGGGCCAGGAACTCTCCGCCATCAAGGGGCTGCCGCCGCTGCTGACCGACATCCCGAAGGGATGCGCCTTCAACCCCCGGTGCCGGTACGCGCGGGACGCGTGCCGCCGGGACCCGGTGCCGCCGCTGTATCAGGTGGCGCCGTCCCGAAGCTCCGCCTGCCACTTCTGGAAGGAGGTCAAGGCCGATGTCTGACATCGTGCTGGAGGCTCGTGACCTGGTGAAGCACTTCCCGCTTACCCAGGGGATCCTCCTCAAGCGGCAGATCGGTGCGGTCCGCGCGGTCGATGGGATCAACCTGCAGCTGCGCCGGGGCGAGACCCTCGGCATCGTCGGCGAGTCCGGCTGCGGCAAGTCGACCCTGGCCCGGCTGCTGGTGGGGCTGGAGACGCCCACCTCCGGTGACCTGTTCGTGCAGGGCCGGAACATGGCGAAGGTCAGTGGCGCCGAGCGGCGTCGTGGCCGGCGCAACATCCAGCTGGTGATGCAGGATCCGTACACGTCCCTCAACCCGCGGATGACCGTCGGCGACATCGTCGGCGAGCCGTTCGAGGTGCACCCCGAGGTATTGGTTAAGCCCAAGCGGCGGGCCCGGGTGCAGGAGCTGCTGGATCTGGTCGGTCTGAACCCCGATCACATCAACCGGTACCCGCACCAGTTCTCCGGCGGTCAGCGCCAGCGCATCGGTATCGCCCGTGCCCTGGCACTCAACCCGGAGATCATCTTGTGCGATGAGCCGGTCTCCGCCCTGGACGTGTCGATCCAGGCGCAGGTGATCAACCTGCTGGAGAAGCTTCAGGACGAGTTGGGGCTGTCGTACATCTTCATCGCACACGACCTGTCCGTGGTTCGGCACATCGCCGACCGGGTCGCCGTGATGTACCTCGGTCGGGTCGTGGAGGTCGGCACCGAGGACCAGATCTACGAGAACCCCACCCACCCGTACACGCAGGCGCTGCTCTCGGCGGTGCCGGTGCCGGACCCGAAGCTGCGGGGTCTGCGGGACCAGATCGTGCTGACCGGTGATGTTCCGTCGCCGGCGAACCCGCCCTCCGGCTGCCGGTTCCGGACCCGCTGCTGGAAGGCGCAGGAGATCTGCGCTCAGCAGGAGCCGGCGCTGGCCGTCCGGCAGAGTTCGGCCCACCCGAGTGCCTGCCACTTCGCCGAGGTTCGGGACGTGGTGCACGCGCAGCGGTAGCAGCTCCACGGTGACCGGGGCGTTGGCTATTCCTGGCCGACGCCCCGGTCCTGTTTTCGCTACCGGGCCGCCGGATCAGAGCGGGCCACGACCGGCGCGTAGCAGCAGGAGGGCGACCTGGGTGCCGTCCGCACCCAGGGCGGACCGGAAGCGTTCCAGGATCTCCTGCTCCCGGGAGAGCACCAAGCGGGTGCCACCGGAGGCCATCCGGGTCACACCGACCTGCCGGGAGAGCCGGGCCCGCTCCTGCCAGAGGTCGATCAGGGTGCCGTCGATCTCGTCGATCCGTTGCCGGATATCCGCGATCTGCGCTGCAGCCAACGGCTCCTTCGTGCCGGCGTTGCGGTCGTCGGTGCCCGCCGCGCCATTCGTTCCGTCCGCGCTGCCGTTCTGCTTCGCCACGCCTGTCATCATCGTCGTACCCTTCGGGTGTCGGGCGCTGGTGCCCGGATCCCGAGACGAAAAGGCCCCGGGCTCGCGAGCCCGGGGCCTTTTCGTAGGTCTTGGTTGATCAGGCGTGACCTACGGCTGCCGGACTCTCCGGGCCGTAGTAAAAGTAGTCGCGCTGATCGAACACGGGTCCGAGTATGCCCGCTCCCGCCTGGCGGCGCAAGGAAAGCCCGGACCAGGGCGGCCGGTGCCACCGGCGGGGGGAGGACCCGGGGCGGGGGCGGGGCGGGCGCGCCGTGCGCCGGGCAGGGCTGTGGTCGCCCGCTGTCGCACACATCCGGGCCGTGGCCGAAGAGATTCGTCGGGGCGACGGCATAGACTCGCCGTGCGATGCATCCTCTCTTTGACCTTCCCGTGCCCTCGTCCGCGCCCGACCCTGCTCCGCCGCGCCGGCCCACTCCGGTGCGCCTCGACCCGCAGGCGCTGCTCAACGGGCTGAACGGCCCCCAGCGGGAGGCGGTCACCCACACCGGGTCACCGCTGCTCATCGTGGCCGGGGCCGGCTCCGGCAAGACCCGGGTGCTCACCCATCGGATCGCGTACCTGCTCGCGGAGCGACAGGTGCACCCAGGCGAGATCATCGCGATCACCTTCACCAACAAGGCCGCGGGCGAGATGAAGGAGCGGGTGGCCCAGCTGGTCGGGCCGCGTGCCCGGTTGATGTGGGTCTCGACCTTCCACTCCGCGTGCGTCCGCATCCTGCGGGCCGAGCACGAGCACGCCGGTTTGAAGTCGACCTTCTCGATCTATGACGCCGACGACTCCCGTCGGCTGATGCAACTGGTCACCCGGGAGCTGGACCTCGACCCGAAGCGCTACCCGGCGCGGGGGCTGGCCGCCCAGGTCTCCAACCTGAAGAACGAGCTGGTTGACCCCGAGGAGTTCGCCGCCCGGGCCAAGGGGCCGAACGAGCGGGCGCTCGCCGAGGCGTACGCGCTCTACCAGCGGCGGCTCCGGGAGGCGCACGCGCTCGATTTCGACGATCTGATCATGACCACGGTGCACCTGCTCCAGTCGCATCCGCACGTCGCGGAGACCTACCGGCGTCGGTTCCGGCACGTGCTGGTTGACGAGTATCAGGACACCAACCACGCCCAGTACGTGTTGATCAAGGAGTTGGTGTCGGGTACCGACGGGCTCGACCCGGCGGAGCTCTGCGTGGTGGGCGACGCCGACCAGTCGATCTACGCGTTCCGGGGCGCGACGATCCGCAACATCCTGGAGTTCGAGCGGGACTTCCGCGATGCCCGGACAATCCTGCTGGAGCAGAACTACCGCTCCACCCAGACCATCCTGAACGCGGCCAACGCCGTGATCGACCGAAACACCTCCCGTAAGCCCAAGCGGCTCTGGAGCGAGGCCGGGACCGGTGACCCGATCGTCGGCTACGTCGCCGACACCGAGCACACCGAGGCCGACTGGGTCGCCCGGGAGATCGACCGGCTCGTGGACGACGGCGACACCCGGCCGGGGGACGTGGCGGTCTTCTACCGCACCAACGCCCAGTCCCGGGTTTTCGAGGAGGTGTTCATCCGCGTCGGCCTCCCCTACAAGGTCGTCGGCGGGGTCCGCTTCTACGAGCGGAAGGAGGTCCGGGACGCCCTGGCCTACCTGCGGGCGTTGGTCAACGAGGACGACACGGTCAGCCTTCGTCGGGTGCTGAACACCCCCCGCCGGGGCATCGGGGAGCGCGCCGAGGCGTGCGTCGAGGCGCTGGCCAGCCGAGACCGGATCTCGTTCGGCGCGGCCCTGCGCCGGGCCAGGGACGCGCCGGGCATCTCCACCCGGGCGGCGAACGGCATCGCGGAGTTCATCGCGCTGCTCGATGGGGCCCGGGAGGTCGCGGAGACCAGCGCACCCGAGGAGGTGCTGGAGGCGTTGCTGAACCGGTCGGGGTACCTGGCCGAGCTGGAGGAGAGCCTGGACCCGCAGGATGCCGGCCGGGTCGACAACCTCCAGGAGCTGGTCAGCGTGGCCCGGGAGTACACGGAGCGGGTGGAGGGCCTGGGTGAGGAGGGCGAGCGAGCCACCGTCGCCGGCTTCCTGGAGCAGGTCGCGCTGGTAGCCGACGCCGACCAGTTGCCCGCCGACGACCCGGAGCACCAGGGGGTGGTCACCCTGATGACACTGCACACCGCCAAGGGGCTGGAGTTTCCGGTGGTATTCCTGACCGGTTTGGAGGACGGGGTCTTCCCGCACGCCCGCACCTTCGGCGACAACCACGAACTGGAGGAGGAGCGACGCCTGGCGTACGTGGGGATCACCCGGGCCCGGCAGCGGCTCTACCTGTCCCGGGCGGTCACCCGCTCGGCGTGGGGCCAGCCGGCCTACAACGCGCCGTCCCGGTTTCTCGCGGAGCTGCCGGTGGAGTTGGTGCGCTGGGAGCGCACCGAGGGCTCGTACACCTCGTGGGCCGGTGGCGGTGGGGGCGTGGGCGGTCGCGCGGACCGGGGGCCAGGCGGCTTCACCGGGGGCACGCCGAAAGCCACGCAGCTGGCGCGTCGGCTCGGCGTGGACGGTAGCCGCCTCGCCACGGCCAGCGAGTTGCCGTCGGCGCCCCCGCGGGTCGCGGTCGGGGACCGGGTCAACCACCAGCGGTACGGGCTGGGTCGGGTGCTCGCGGTGGAGGGGCATGGCCCTGGCGCCCGTGCCCAGATCGACTTCGGCGACCAGACGGTCTGGCTGGTGCTCCGGCACGCACCGATCGATCGACTCTGAGCGGACGGTCCGGGCGCTGTTCGGTCGCCGTCGGCCCCGGGAGGCGCGGCGTCACTCGGTCAGCAGGCCACGTCGATGCCGCGTTCACGGAGGAACGGCGCCGGGTCGATCTGGTTCCACAGCTGTCCCTGATGCACCTCGAAGTGCAGGTGCGGGCCGGTGGAGTCGCCGGTGGAGCCCTCCAGGCCGATGGTGTCACCGGTGTCGACCGGGTCGCCGACGCTCACCTTCGCGGTGCTCAGGTGGGCGTAGTGGGTCAGATATCCGTTGCCGTGGTCGATGACGACCGAGATGCCGTACCCGTCACCGGCGTCGCCGGCTTTCGTCACGGTGCCGCCGGAAGCGGCGCGGACCGGGGTGCCGGCGGGCAGGGCGAAGTCGATGCCGGCGTGCAGCATTCCTCCCCGGGGGCCGTAACAGGAGGTGATGGAGGCGTCGGCCATGGGGATGACCCAGGCCGGTGTCGACGCGGTCGTTGTCGGCTTGGCTGTCACCTTCGGTGGTGTCGCGCTCGCCGAGGGCTGCGCCGTGGGGCTCGCCGAGGCGCTGGCGCTCGGACTGCTGCTCGCCGACTTTCGGGCGGAGCGATCGGCGCGGGCGGCCGCCGCAGTGCGGGCGGCGGCCTCGGCTTCAGCGGCGGCCTCGGCTTCAGCGGCGGCCTCGGCCTCGGCCCGGGCCCGGGCCTCGGCTTGGCCCCGCAGGTCGACGTGGACAGCTTCGTTCGGTGTGGCGTCCTGGTCATCGCCGACGATCGCTGTTACCGCGACTCCGGCGAGGGCGAGTCCGGCTACCGCGGTGACCGTGGCCCGCAGTACCCGACCTCGGGTGTTGATTGGTCGCCGGTGGCGGGTCGGGGCGGTGTTCCTGCGCGAGCGGGAGGTGTCGTTCTGCACAGCGGACCTTCACTGCTCGTAGGGGCACGTGACCTCGACATCCTGAGGTCTGCCCGGAGCCGGCCGGAGACGAGGGGCCCGCGGGCGGGCGCGGTCCGGTGCGATCGTCGGAGCTATGTCGGCCCGTGTCGCGAATAGCGGCGGCAGCGACCCCGGCTCGTGCATGAGGTCAGTCACAGTGTTGGAGGTGACCTCAAACACCTGCACCGGCTGGTGGAGAGAGAAAACCGCCCGGATCCTTCGATCCGGGCGGCAGTAGGGCATGACACAGCGTCAGGGTGTCGCTACCTCGCTGTAGAAAGGTTCCATCTGGAGTTTGATGTCCACTCCGCGCTCCATCAGCCAGGGCACCGGGTCGAGCGGCTCGCCCTTGACATGGACCTCAAGGTGTAGGTGGGAGCCGTAGGAGAGGCCGGTGTTGCCGACCAGGCCGAGCTGGTCGCCGGCCTTGACCTGCTGTCCCTCCTGCACGCTGAGGGTGGAGGAGTGCCCGTAGATGGCCTCGCTGCCGTCGGCATGCGCGACGATCACCGTGTAGCCGTAGCCGCCGAACCAGCCGGCCTTGGTGACGGTGCCGTCATGGACGGAGACGTAGGGGGTGCCCTCCGGGGCGACCAGGTCCACGCCGGTGTGCAGCTCTTCACCCTGTACGCCGTACGGGGAGTTGAACTCGTAGTCCTTGAGTGGGAGGCACCAGACTCCGCTCTCCGCCTCCAAGCTGAACCGCTCGCCGTCCCGCGACGAGCGGTCGGCGGCGTCGGCGCGCTCCGCGGCGTCCTCGCTCAGCGCGGAAGCCGCCTTGAGCTCGTCCAGGACCGTTGGGCTGACGCTCTTGGCGTCGGGGAGGGCGCTGCCGGCGAAGAGGGCGACCCCGCTGGCGCCGACGAGGGCAGTGGTGACCACGGCGGCGTAGCGGCTCCGCGGTGGGGTGGGTACGCGGCGGCGGCCGCGATATCTATCGGGCTCAGACGACAGGCGCTGGCGCACGCACACCCTCCGTTGTCGGGGTATCGAGGCGATCGGGTGGGTTCGCGAAGCTGGGTGAACTCCTCCGACCGCGTCGTCACCCGTCCATGGACCTGATGACAACCGTTGGACACGGTAACCAACCACCACGTCCGTCACAAGCCGCATCGCTAAATTCGTGTGATGTTCTGTCCGTTTGTATCCACTATTGTCCTGGGGCTAGGCCGGTGAAGGTGTCCCCTATCTCATCCTGTTCGTCGCGTAGGGTGACCGAAAGGTGGAGCCGTCCGACTTGACCGAGTCAGGGTGACCCCGTCTCCGGTGGGTGGGCGGGCACCGAGGTGGCGGGGGTGTTCGGCGGCCCGGATTCCGCGGCCCGGACCGGTCGGGTTACCGTTCGTTAAGGTCAAGCCGCGGAGCCGGTGAAAGGGATGCGCAGATGAGCTCTCGTGTTCGGGTCGTCGTCGCCAAGCCGGGCCTGGACGGCCATGACCGCGGCGCAAAGGTCGTCGCGCGTGCCCTCCGGGACGCCGGGATGGAGGTCATCTACACCGGTCTGCATCAGACCCCGGAGCAGATTGTGGAGACCGCGATCCAGGAGGACGCCGACGCGGTCGGACTTTCCGTTCTGTCCGGGGCGCACATGACCCTTTTCCGGCGGGTGTTGGAGCTCCTTGCCGAGCGGGACGCGCGAGACATCGTCGTCTTTGGCGGGGGCATCATCCCGGACACTGATATCCCGGAACTGCAGCAGATTGGCGTGGCCAAGATTTTCACGCCGGGGGCCACCACGGGGTCGATCGTGGACTGGGTTCGGCAGAACGTGGCGCAGGCCGTCGCCTGACGATCGGCCCGGGGAGTTCACGGGCCGGGCAGGGGGAGAGGCCGGACGCACCCCTCACACGCCCGGCCTCTCTATGCACGATGCCCCGCCGCCACCCCTCGACCGACAGGGCATCGGCCGTCTCGTCGCCGCGCTGATCAGCGCTTTGACATCTGACTCAACGAGGTCTGGCCTCCGGGGTTACGTGTCGGGGAAAACATCGTCCGGAAGGCTGACACCCGACCAAACGGTGGGTGCTGGCCAGTCGGCTGTGCAAAACCGCACATCGCGTACCCGCTTGGTCGTTGGTGGTGTCGACCTCGCTAGGCTGACTTCAATGGCCTGTTACAACTGATGACAGGCGTCAAACTGTTTTCCATACGCTGGTGGCGGCGCGACGGCGCGCCGCGGAGACGGGACGGGACGCGCAATCGTGGACCTGTACGAGTACCAGGGGCGGGACCTGTTCGAGCGGCACGGGTTGCCCGTGCTCGCCGGCGGCGTCGCCACGACCCCGGAGGAGGCCCGCGCGATCGCCGAACGCCTCGGCGGTCGGGTGGTTGTCAAGGCGCAGGTGAAGGTCGGCGGACGGGGCAAGGCCGGCGGCGTGAAGCTGACCGAGGGCGCGGAGGAGACGGCGGCCCGGGCCACCGACATCCTCGGCATGGACATCAAGGGGCACACCGTCCACAAGGTCATGATCACCGTGACCGCGGACGTGGCCGAGGAGTACTACTTCTCCTACCTGTTGGACCGGGCGAACCGCACCTTCCTCTGCATCGCCAGTGTCGCCGGTGGGATGGACATCGAGCAGGTGGCCGCCGAGACGCCGGAGAAGGTCGTCAAGGCGCCGATCGACGCGAACGTCGGCGTGGACGCGGCGACGGCCCGGCGGATCGTCACCCAGGCCGGTTTCCCGGCCGAGGTTGTCGACCAGGCCGTCGAGATCGCGGTGGACCTCTGGCAGGCGTTCGTCGCGGAGGACGCGACGCTGGTCGAGGTGAACCCACTCGCCAAGACCGCCGAGGGCGGGCTGCTCCTGCTCGACGCCAAGGTCAGCCTGGACGAGAGCGCGGCGTTCCGGCACCCGGACCACGAGGCGCTGGTGGACCAGGCCGCGGTGGACCCCCTTGAGCAGGCCGCCAAGGAGAAGGACCTCAACTACGTCAAGCTCGACGGTGAGGTCGGCATCATCGGCAACGGCGCCGGACTGGTCATGTCGACCCTCGACGTGGTCGCGTACGCCGGTGAGCGGCACGGCGGCGTGAAGCCGGCGAACTTCCTCGACATCGGTGGCGGTGCGAGCGCGGCAGTGATGGCCAACGGCCTCGAGATCGTGCTCTCCGACCCCGCGGTGAAGAGCGTCTTCGTCAACGTCTTCGGCGGGATCACCGCCTGCGACGCGGTCGCCAACGGCATCGTGCAGGCGCTGGCCCTGCTCGAGCAGCGGGGCGAGAAGGTGACCAGGCCGCTGGTCGTCCGCCTGGACGGCAACAACGCGGAGGCCGGTCGGGCGATTCTCGACGGCGCGAACAACCCGCTGATCCAGCGGGTCGACACGATGGACGGTGCGGCCGAGCGGGCCGCCGAGCTGGCCGCTGCGGGGGTCTGACAAATGGCGATCTGGCTGACCAAGGACTCGAAGGTCATCGTGCAGGGGATGACCGGTTCCGAGGGTTCCAAGCACACCCGGCGGATGCTCGCCGCGGGCACCGACATCGTCGGTGGGGTGAACCCGCGCAAGGCGGGCACCACCGTTGACTTCGACGGCGCCGAGCTGCCGGTCTTCGCGAGCGTCGCCGACGCGATGCGGGAGACCGGCGCCAACGTGACGGTCATCTTCGTGCCGCCGCAGTTCACCAAGGGCGCGGTGATCGAGGCGATCGACGCCGGCATCTCGCTCGCCGTGGTGATCACCGAGGGCGTCCCGGTGCACGACACCGCCGCCTTCTGGGCGTACAACGTGGCGCAGGGCGAGCGGACCCGGATCATCGGTCCGAACTGCCCGGGGATCGTGTCGCCGGGTGCCTCCAACGCCGGCATCATCCCGGCCGACATCACCGGCGCCGGCCGGATCGGCCTGGTCAGCAAGAGCGGCACGCTGACCTACCAGATGATGTACGAGCTGCGCGACATCGGCTTCTCCACCTGTGTCGGTATCGGCGGTGACCCGATCATCGGCACCACGCACATCGATGCGCTGGCCGCGTTCGAGGATGACCCGGACACCGATGCGATTGTCATGATCGGTGAGATCGGTGGCGACGCCGAGGAGCGGGCTGCCGAGTTCATCAAGGCGAACGTCACCAAGCCGGTAGTCGGTTACATCGCCGGCTTCACCGCACCGCCCGGGAAGACGATGGGGCACGCGGGTGCGATCATCTCCGGCTCGGCCGGCACCGCGGAGGCCAAGAAGACGGCGCTGGAAGCAGTCGGCGTCAAGGTCGGCAAGACTCCGACCGAGACGGCCCGGCTGATGCGGGAGATCATGTCCGCGGGCTGAGCCCTGGCGACGACCGCTGGGGGGATCAGCCGTCCACGGCTGATCCCCCCAGTCGTCAACTCAGCTGAACGGATTGCTGCCACCCAGGTAGAGAACTCCGTTGGCGATGATGTTGAACACGCCGAAGGCGATGCCCAACCAGCCGAGCACCGGCGAGTTGCCGAAGCGCCGCGCATCGCGGATTGACAGGTAGCCGAAGACAATCCCGAGGACGCCGCAGCAGAGCAGGCCGACGACGATGCCGAGTACGCCCCAGAGCGTCGTCCGGTCCTTGCCCGCCGCCGCGTCGGACGGCGGATATGCAGCGGTCACGGCGTGCCTCCTCGCATCGGTGCCGCGCCCGCCGGGGGTACGGGGGGCACGGTCAACACCTCCGGTGGTGGAGGTCCCCACTCGACCCACCGGTCGGCCACGGTGGCGTCCTGTGGCCGAGGCTAGACCGGATCGGAGGCAGGAGACGGTGGATCACGCAACTCGAACCCGCCCGGGGGGTTTATCGACCTGCTACTACCCCCACGGCATGTCAGAGTAGACCTGATGTCCTCTGTCACCCCCGATCAGCCCGGCCGGCGCACCCGGGTGGGTGCCCGCCCACCGGGGCGACCCGGGCCGGCTCGCCGGGTACCCGCGCCCCGGGCGGAAGGGCCGCCGAGCCGTCCGCCGCTGGCCGTCGCCGCGGGCGTCGCCGCGGTCGGTGCGGCGCTCACCTCCTGGCTACCGGTGGCAGTTGTGCTCTGGTTTTTCCAGCTCAGTGCGGGTGCGTCGAGCCTGCCGGACGCGGTCCGGGTCGGGCTGGCCGGCTGGTTGCTCGGGCACGGTGTCCCGCTGACGACGAACGCCGGTCCGCTCGGCCTCGCCCCGCTGGCGGTGACCCTGCTCGCCGGTTGGCGACTCACCCGGGCCGGAGTGCACGTCACCCGGGCTATCGGCGCCCGGGGCAGCAGGTCGCCGAAGCGCGCGTTCGTCGCCGCGGGGTCGGTCGGGATCGCCTACACCGTCCTCGGAGTGCTCGCCGCCCTGCTGGTCACCGGGGGGACGGTGGAGGTGTCGCCGGTACGGACCGGCCTGACCCTCGCCGCGGTCGCCACCGTCGCTGCCCTCGTCGGGGCGGTTCGCACGACCGGGCTCGGTGACCTGCTCGCCGCGCGGGCGCCGCTACCGCTGCGGGAGGGGATCCGGACCGGTCTGGTCGCGGCGCTGCTGCTACTTGCGGCGGGGGCCGGCGTGGCGGGGCTGGCGGTGGCGACCGGCGGCGGTGACGCGGCCGACCTGATCGCGGCCTACCACACCGGGGTGGCGGGCCAGGCCGGGATCACCCTGGTCAACCTGGCGTACGCCCCGAACGCGGCGATCTGGTCAACCAGCTACCTGCTCGGCCCCGGGTTCGCGGTTGGCACCGACACCACGGTGCAGACCAGCGAGGTGACAGTGGGGGCGTTGCCGGCCCTGCCGCTGGTGGCGGGTCTCCCCGGTGGACCGGTGGACGGCCTGGGGACGGGCCTGCTCGCGGCGCCGGTTCTGGTCGGGATGGTGGCGGGCTGGTCGTTGACCCGTCGGGTGCTGCGGTCCGGCAGCGACAGTGCCCGGGAAGAGTGGGGGCCGCTACTGCGCCCGGTGGTGCTCGCCGGCCCGGTGACGGGCCTACTGGTGGGGGCCGCGGCGGCGGCGTCAGCCGGCCCGCTGGGTGCGGGCCGGCTGGCGGAGGTCGGGCCGGTGCCGTGGCAGGTGGCGGTGGTGGCGACCGTGGTGACCGGGACCGGCGTGCTGGGTGGCGTGGTAGCGGCCCGTTTCCTGTCCCGCAGCTGACGCCGCCGCGACTAGATGGCGCGCAGGATGCTCAAGGCAATCCAGCCGAGGCCCAGCAGCGCACCGATCGCTCCGCAGATCATGCCGGCCAGGGCCTGACCACGATTGTCCGCGAGCCCCTGCTCGACCTTCTGTTGGCCGAGCCATCCGGTCACCATCGCGGCGATGCCCACCGGCAGGCCGAGATAGCAACAGGCCAGCGGGACCGACACGATGCCGAGGATCATGGAGAGCAGTCCGAGTGCGTTCTGCTTCCCCGCCGGGAGCGGGTAGCCCGCGTTCGGGTACATCTGCACCCCACCGTAGGGCCCCGGGTACGGCGCAGCGGTGGGCGCGGCGTACGGGTTCGGTGGTGGCGGGTTCGGCGGTGTGGTGGGCGCGGCGTACGGGTTCGGTGGTGGCGGGTTCGGCGGTGTGGTGGGCGCGGCGTACGGGTTCACCGGCGGCGGGGGGTACGGCTGCTGCGGAACCGAGGCAGCCGGTGGGGCGTACGGGTCGGCCGGTGGGGCCCACGGGTCGACGGGTGGGGTGTACGGGTCGACGGGTGGGTGGAACGGGTCCGCCGGCGGGGTGGATGGGTCGGGCTGTGGGGTGGATGGGTCGGGCTGTGGCGTGGACGGGTCGGGCTGCATGTGGTTCCCCGGTTAATCAGCAGGAGTTCGAGGACTGGGGCGGGATTCCGGCTACACCTCTCGATACTCCTTCGAACGGGTGCGGCAACGGGACAACTGTCGCCATCGGTGCGCGGGGGAGCGACCGGCAGCGTACCGGGTCCAGCCCAGGGTGCAGAGTCGGCTTGCCGCCCAGCGGACCGGCGGCCGGGGCACCCCGATAGGGTTGTCCGGTGCCTGAGCCCGCGTCTGCCGCCCGTATCGTCGTTCTCGTCTCCGGCTCCGGCAGTAACCTTCAGGCGTTGCTCGACGCGGCCACCGATCCCGGGTACGGGGCCCGGGTGGTTGCGGTCGGGGCGGACCGCGACGGCATCGCCGGGCTGGACCGGGCCGCGGCGGCCGGGGTGCCGACCTTCGTTGAGCGGGTGAAGGACTATCCGACCCGCTCCGACTGGGACGCCGCGCTCACCGCGCGGGTCGCCGAGCACACCCCCGACCTGGTCGTCTCCGCCGGCTTCCTGAAGTTGGTCGGCCCGCATTTCCTCGCCGCGTTCGGCGACCGCTATCTGAACACGCACAACACCCTGCTGCCGGCCTTCCCCGGCATTCACGGGCCCCGCGATGCGCTCGCCTACGGAGTGAAAATCACCGGGGCCACCCTCTTCTTCGTCGACGCGGGCACGGACACCGGCCCGATCGTCGCCCAGGTCGCGGTGCCGGTCCGGGACGGCGACGACGAGCAGACGCTCACCGAGCGCATCAAAGAGGCCGAGCGCCACCAGCTCGTCGAGCAGGTGGGCCGCCTGGTCCGTACAGGTTGGACGATCACCGGAAGAAAGGTCACGGTCCCGTGAGTTCCAGTCAGGACGAGCGCCGCCCGATCCGGCGGGCGCTGGTCAGCGTCTACGACAAGGCCGGTCTGGCCGAGCTGGCCCAGGCGTTGCACGACGCCGGCGTGGAGATCGTCTCGACCGGAAGCACCGCGTCGGCCATCGCCGGTGCCGGCGTGCCGGTCACCGCGGTGGACTCGGTGACCGGGTTCCCGGAGATCCTGGACGGCCGGGTCAAGACGCTGCATCCCAAGATCCACGGCGGGCTCCTCGCGGACCTGCGCAAGGACTCGCACGTGGGGCAGCTCGCTGAGCACGGCATCGGGGCGATCGACCTGCTGGTGTCCAACCTGTACCCGTTCCAGGCGACCGTCGCCTCCGGGGCGGGGCAGGACGAGTGCGTCGAGCAGATCGACATCGGTGGCCCGGCGATGGTGCGGGCCGCCGCCAAGAACCACGCCTCGGTCGCCGTGGTGACCGACCCGTCGGGCTACCCCCAACTGCTGGCGGCGGTACGGGCGGGTGGCTTCACCCTGGCGCAGCGCCGGGCGCTCGCGGCCCGGGCGTTCGCGGTGATCGCCGACTACGACGTGGCCGTCGCCGAGTGGTGCGCGCGGGAGTTGGTCGAGGAGGACGCGCCGTGGCCGGGCTTCGCCGGCTTGGCGCTGCGCCGCGACGCGGTGCTGCGGTACGGGGAGAACCCGCACCAGCCGGCTGCCCTCTACACCGACCCGTCGAGCCCGGCCGGGCTCGCCCAGGCCGAGCAGCTGCACGGCAAGGAGATGTCGTACAACAACTACGTTGACGCCGACGCCGCCTGGCGGGCCGCCAACGACTTCCCCGACCAGCCGGCGGTGGCGATCATCAAGCACGCCAACCCGTGCGGCATCGCGGTGGGCGCGGACGTCGCCGAGGCGCACCGCAAGGCACACGCCTGCGACCCGGTGTCCGCCTTCGGTGGCGTGATCGCCGTGAACCGGCCGGTCGGCGTCGAGCTCGCCGGGCAGGTGGCGGAGGTGTTCACCGAGGTCGTTGTGGCCCCGGAGTTCGAACCCGACGCCCTTGAGGTGCTGCGGGGCAAGAAGAACGTGCGTCTGCTGCGCGCCCCCGCCTACGCCCCGGCGTCGGCGGAGTGGCGACCGGTCACCGGTGGGATGCTGGTACAGCTCCGGGACCGGGTGGACGCCGCGGGCGACGACCCGGCCACCTGGCAGCTGGCGACCGGCGAGGCCGCCGACGAGGCGACCCTGCGGGACCTGGCCTTCGCCTGGCGGGCGGTCCGAGCGGTGAAGAGCAACGCGATCCTGCTGGCCCGCGACGGCGCGACCGTCGGCGTGGGCATGGGGCAGGTCAACCGGGTCGACTCGGCCCGGCTGGCGGTGGAGCGGGCAGGCGCCGAACGGGCGCGGGGGGCGGTGTGCGCCTCCGACGCGTTCTTCCCGTTCGCCGACGGGCCGAAGGTCCTCTTCGACGCCGGAGTGCGGGCGATCGTCCAGCCCGGTGGATCGATCCGGGACGAGGAGGTCATCGCCGCTGCCAAGGCGGCCGGCGTGACCATGTACCTGACCGGCACCCGGCACTTTTTCCACTGACCGAGGTCAGGTCAGTTCCAACCCGCCGTCGACAGTGAGGCCTGCCCGGTCAGCCAAAGGTGCTGGCCGGGTCGGCCAGGCGCGGGACGGCCACGTCGGCGTCGTCGATGGCCTACCTGAGGACCTCGCAGATCGAAAGCCTGGGGCCCCGCAGATCGAAAGTCGGATGCCCCGCGGATCGAAAGCCGAATGCCTCGCAGATCGAAACCCCCGGGGTATCATCAGACGTGCCTCATCTGATCCCACGCCATGCTGCCGCGCAGGTCAACGCCGCCTTGGCGGACACTCGCGTCGTGCTGATCAGCGGGGCGCGCCAGGCTGGCAAGAGCACTCTGGTTCGGGTCCTCGCCGGGGACCGGCTCGCCGAGCGGCACGATCTCGACCGGGCGCAGGACCGGGCCGCAGCGGCTACCGATCCGGTCGGCTTCGTGGGCTCCGCAGAACTCCTGGTCATCGACGAGATTCAGCGCGTTCCGGAGCTGCTGTTGGCGATCAAGGCGGCGGTTGACGAGGACCCCCGCCCCGGCCGGTATCTGCTCACCGGGTCATCGCGGCTGTTCGGCATGGTGGCCGCCCCGGATGCGTTGCCAGGCCGGATGGAAACCATCGAACTCTGGCCGTTCTCCCAAGGTGAACTCGACGGCGAGCCGGACGGATTCGTTGACACGGTCTTCACTGTCGGGGCGGACCTGCGACACGAGTCGGATGTGACCCGCGCCGACTACGCTGCCAGAATCGTGCGCGGCGGTCTGCCCGAAGCGACGGCCCGTATCGACCCGCGACGCCGCCAACGGTTTTTCGACGCGTACATCCAAGCGCTGATCGACCGCGACGTCCGGCAGTTGTCCGACATCCAGCACAAGGGCGAGCTGCGGAAGCTGATCCGCCTGCTCGCGGCCAGGTCCGCGACGATCACCGCCGCCAACTCTCTCGAGTCCGCACTCGGACTGAGTCGGCCGACGGTCGCCCGCTACCTCCAGGCGCTGGAAGAGATCTTCCTGGTCAAGCGGATCCCCGGCTGGTCCCGCAACCTGGGCACCCGGGCCACCGCCGCAGCGAAGCTGATCTTCGTTGATTCTGGTATCGCCGCCAACGAGCTCGCGACCGATGCCCGGGCGCTGCTCCGGCCGGGTGCCCCATTCGGCCCGATGCTCGAATCATTCGTGCTGTCCGAGCTTTCTCGTCAGCTCACCTGGTCCGAGCAGCTCGTCGAGCTGTACCACTACCGCGACCAGAGCCAGTACGAGGTCGACGCGGTGCTCGAAAACCGATCCGGACAGGTCGTCGGGGTTGAGGTCAAAGCCGCCAGCACGGTCGGACCCGACGACTTCCGGGGGCTGCGCCGACTCGCCGACCGCCTCGGCGACGATTTCCTCGCTGGCGTTGTCCTCTACACCGGAACGTCCACGCTGCCGTTCGGCGACCGACTGCGCGCACTGCCCGTCAGCGCCCTGTGGCGGCTACCTGCCCCGACCGGAGATCGACTGCACTGAGGTTTTCCCGCGTGCCGCTGGCGTGGACTGCACGGCTGCGGGTCCAGCCGAGGAATCGTCGGTGGAGGATTCCGGCGGGGGTCCAGGGCATGTCCTCGGTGGCTTGGACGAGGTGCGCGCCGAGGTAGAGGGCCAGCGAGACCGGGGCACGGTCGTACTCCGCCTGTAGCTCCTGCTTTCGGGTTGGGCAGGGCCAGGGCAGGCCGCAGCCGTTGCAGGTCCATGCTCGGGTGACCGGGCTGTGGGCGGTCATCCGGCACCGCGCCGGAAGCGGCCGCCGGCCCCGCCGATGGCCCCTCGTCTCACCGGTGGCCTCTTGTCTCGGCATCGGTGCTCTGCTCTACCGTCGTCGGGGTAGGGCGCGCGGGCTGAGTCGGCTCGCGGTGCCACTGCGTGTCCCGTAGCCGTTTCGCCTGGTCGAGCAGCCGCTGCCGGGCAGCTTCCCGCTCAATCGCCTGGTGACGCTCCCCGACCTGCGTTCGTGGCGGCAACTCCTGCCGCCGGAGTAAACACCGCACCACACTGGATAGCTTGGAAGAGGCCGCCACGGGTTCGCCTTTCGTCGAGTTCCGTAAGGCGGCGAGTTCCGGCACTCTCGGGAGTGCGGCCGAAGTGGTTGCCCGCCACCAGTGACCTGGACGCTACGAACGGTCGCGGGTGGCGGCGGGGAGAGTCTGTACCTGAGGGAGCGCTACCCCGTTACGCCGATCGCGAGGGCGAGTTCCCTCGCCTCCTCCCCGACCATGCCGGGCCGGCTGGACAGCTCCAGGACAGCGGTGCGGGCGTACGGATGGTGTCGCACGGTGTCCGCGCTCTCCCGCAGTGCCCGTCCGAGCAGGTGCACCGCCGCCACCTCACCTCGGTGCAGCACATGCGCCCGTGCGCCCTCGATCAGGGCGGCGGCCCGACGGGTGCACGACGGAAGCGCACGGTAGTCCATGGTGTCCGCACGCCGAACCGCCGCACCCGGCCGGCACAGGTCCGTTTCGATAGTGACCGCGTAGGTCGTGCAGGCGGCAGGTCCGAACATCAACCACGGGTGGGTGTACCCGCTGCCAAGCCGGCTGGCGGCCTCGTCGGCGGCGTCCCATGCCCGCCACGCCTGCCCGGCTCGACCAGCCTTGCTGCGCCCCAGCGCGATGCCGAGCTGGGCCTGCCCCCACCGGGCCAGCTGTTCGTCGTCGGCGGCGGGGTCAACCAGAGCGGCAGCGTCGACAAGCACCTGCTCGGCGGCGTCGATCTGGTTGGCTCCGCGGTAAACGTGGGCGTAGTACCAGCCGGCCGCCGCGATCGCGGCAGGGTCGTCGGCGTCCTGCGCGGCAAGCATCGCCCGGTCAGCGGCCAGCCACACCAACTCTGGGTACGGCTGGTGGGCCAGGTACAACTGGGCGAGGTGGTAGACCCGGGCCAGTTCGACGAGCGCGTGTCGGCGGGCCAGGCCGTCCAGCCGGCGAGCGCTGCGCTGCGCTTCGCTCAGCAGTCCGGGAAGTACCCCGGCGACCGCCGTCCGTTCGTTGGTTGAACGGTGCCACAACTCCCACGCCTGACCGACCAGGCCGCGCAGCACCTCGACCCGAGTAGCCGGACCGGCCGGCAGGGGAGAGCGTTGCATCGCGGCGGCGACCTTGTCGAGAGCGGGATGACCAGCGCGGGTCACCGACGCCACGGGCAGGGTCTGATCTCCGGTCAGGTCGGCCAGGTCGGCGAGCCCCAATACCTCAGCCAGGCGAAGCATCATGGGAAGGCGGGGCGGAAGTAGGCGTCCGTTCTCCAACGCCTTGACCCACTCCGCGCTGCGACCGACCAGACCGCCGAGGACCGGTCGAGTCTTCCCGGCACGTTCGCGGTGGGCGCGCAGGCGTGCACCGAAGGTCGTCTGGTCCATCATCGTCGCCTCCCAGGTAGCGATTCTGGGCGGCGGACCGCCGGCCGGGTACTCCGGCGCGCCACCACAGTTGACGGTACTCGCCGTCACCGATACGGAGGCGTGCCAGCGATCCTGCCCGGATCCCTGATGGCCGCGAGCTGGGGTGCGGTCGTCAGGAGGGGGACGTTGGCTCGCGGAGTTCGGCGAAGTGGCAGGCCGACGGGTGCGGGTCGGCGGCGCGCGGCACGGTGTCCGGGTCCTGGGTGGCGCAGATGTCCTGCGCTTTCCAGCACCGGGTGCGGAACCGGCAGCCGCTCGGCGGGTTCGCCGGACTCGGCACGTCGCCGATCAGGCGGATCATGTTCTGGTTGTCCCGCTGCTCCGGGTCGGGCACCGGCACCGCCGACAGCAGCGCCTGGGTGTACGGGTGGGTGGCCCGCTGGTAGATCTCCTCCTCGGTGCCGAGCTCGACGATCCGGCCCAGGTACATCACCGCGACCCGGTCGCAGATGTGCCGTACCACCGACAGGTCGTGGGCGATGAAGATGTACGAGAGGCCGAGCTCGTCCTGCAGCTGCTCCAGCAGGTTGATCACCTGCGCCTGGATCGAGACGTCCAGGGCGGAGACCGGCTCGTCACAGACGATCACCTCGGGGCGTAGCGCGAGCGCGCGTGCGATGCCGATGCGCTGGCGCTGGCCGCCGGAGAACTGGTGCGGGTACCGGTTGATGTGCTCGGGGCTGAGCCCGACCATGTCCAGCAGCTCCTGGACTCGCTGTTGCCGGCTGCCCTTGGGCGCCGCATCCGGGTGGATCTCGAAGGGTTCCCCGATGATGTCGCCGACGGTCATCCGCGGGTTCAGCGAGGTGTACGGGTCCTGGAGGACCATCTGCATGTTGCGGCGGAGCCGGCGCAACTCCCCGCCGCGGGCGGCGAAGAGGTCCCGCCCTTCCAGGGTCGCCGCTCCGGAGGTCGGGATCTCCAGCCGCATCAGCAGCCGGGCCAGGGTGGACTTGCCGCAGCCGGACTCGCCGACGATGCCGAGGGTCTCCCCGCGGCGCAGGTCGAAGCTGACCCCGTCCACGGCGCGGACCGCGCCGACCGGGCGCTGGAAGACGACGCCCCGGGTGATTGGAAAGTGCTTGACCAGGTTCTCGACGGACAGGATCGGCTCGCCGCGTACCTTCTTCGGCGGGCTAGCGGGCGCGGTCATCGCGGACCTCCTGCGCGAAGTGGCACGCGCTGGTCCGGCCGTCGCCGAGGACCAGGTCGTGCGGTACGACGTCCACGCAGACCTGCTGGACGTAGGGGCACCGGGGGTGGAAGGGGCAGCCGGACGGGATGCGCATCAGGTTCGGCGGCAGGCCGCGGATGGTCGACAGCTGTTGGCCGTGGAAGTCCAGCCGGGGGATCGATTCCAACAGCCCCTTGGTGTACGGGTGGGCAGGTGACTTGTACAGCGATCGGACGTCGGCGTGTTCGACGATCCGCCCGGCGTACATGACGGCGATCCGGTCGGCGACCCCGGCCACCACGCCGAGGTCGTGGGTGATCAGGATCATCGCCATGCCGAGGTCTCGGCGCAGGTCGGACAGGAGGTCCATGATCTGGGCCTGCACGGTCACGTCCAGCGCGGTGGTCGGCTCGTCGGCGATGAGGACCTTCGGGTTCAGCGCCAACGCCATGGCGATCATGACGCGTTGCCGCATCCCGCCGGAGAACTGGTGCGGGTAGTCGCCGAGCCGGCTGGCCGCGGCCGGGATCTTGACCAGCTCCATCAGTTCGATCGCCCGTCGGCGGGCGTCGCCGCGGGACATCCCGGCCCGTTGGCGCAGCGTCTCGCCGATCTGCCAGCCGACCGGGAAGGTCGGGTTCAGCGCGGAGAGGGCATCCTGGAAGATCATGGCGATCTCGGTGCCGCGTACCTGCCGGCGTTGCTCCTCCGACTGGGTGAGCAGGTCGCGGCCCTGGTAGCGGATCTGCCCGGAGCGGATTACCGCGGGCGGGGTGTCCAGGATGCCCATGATCGCCTGGGCGGTGACCGACTTGCCGGAGCCGGACTCGCCGAGCACGGCTAGGGTCTCCCCGGCGTCCAGGTGGTACGAGACACCGTTGATCACCTTCGCCACACCTTCTCCGGTGCGGAACTCGACGTGCAGGTCCCGTACCTCGAGCAGGTGGCCGCCCTCCGGAGTGGGGGAGGCGGGCGTGGGTTGGACGGCGGACTGGGACACAGTGCCTGCCTTTCGCTCGCTGCCACGGGTGGGCCGGTTCCCGCGCATGGGGCTCACCGGAGTTTCGGGTCGAAGGCGTCTCGGATCGCGTCGCCGAGCATGATGAACGCCAGCACGGTCAGCGCGAGGAAGGTCGACGGGACGATCAGCGGGGTGGCCGACTCCCGCATGTGCACCCGGCCGTTGTTGATGTCGATGCCCCAGGAGATCGTGGGTTCCTTGAGCCCGATGCCGAGGAAGGAGAGTGTCGCCTCGGCCGCGATGAACGATCCGAGCGCGATGGTCAGCACCACGATGGCGGGGGCGAGCGTGTTGGGCAGGATGTGTCGCCACATGATCCGGCTGTTGCTCGCGCCGAGCATCCGGGCGGCGGAGACGTAGTCCTGCTCCTTCGCGGTGATCACCGACGAGCGGACCACCCGGGCCGTCGTCGTCCAGCCCAGCACCGCCAGGACGAAGATGACGGCCGCGATGCGGATCGTCGCGCTGTCGCTGGCGACTCGCTTGAGCAGCACGATCGCGGCGAGCAGCAGCGGGATACCGAGCACGATGTCGATCACCCGGGAGAGGATGGCGTCGATCCACCGGCCGAAGTACCCGGCGAGCATGCCGACGGTGAGCGCGATCAGCCCGGTGAGCAGCGCCGAGAGGGCGCCGACCAGGAGCGAGGCGCGGGCGCCGTAGACCGCCCGGGCGTACGTGTTGCAGCCCTGGAAGTCGTACCCGAAGATCGCTCCGCCGGACGGGCCGGCGTGCTGTCGGGAGAGGAGGCAGTCGGCCGGGTCGGCGGCGGTGAACAGCGCGGGCACGGCGGCCATCGCGGTGACCACCAGGACCAGGGCGGAGCTGATCCAGAAGATCGGCTTTCGCCGTAGGTCCCGCCAGGCGTCGCCGGCGAGGCTGCGGGGTCGGCCGGGGGTGACGGAGGTACCGCCGACCTGGTTCGGCGCGTGGGGTTCGCCGGAGGGGCCGCGCCGGGCGTTGGGGTCCTCCGACCCGGCCACCGTCTGGAAATC
Source organism: Salinispora sp. H7-4 (assembly GCF_013416675.1). Taxonomy (NCBI): domain Bacteria; kingdom Bacillati; phylum Actinomycetota; class Actinomycetes; order Micromonosporales; family Micromonosporaceae; genus Salinispora; species Salinispora sp. H7-4. Next base: position 417,689 of record NZ_JABZED010000003.1, on the reverse strand, counting down.
ACTCATAGCGGATCCTCGGGTCGAGTACGGCGTAGAGCACGTCCACCACCAGGTTGGCGACGAGGTAGACCACGACCAGCACGCTGACGATCCCCACCACCAACGGGCCGTCCTCGGTACGGATAGCGCGGAAGAGGTTGAAACCGACCCCGGGGATGTTGAACACCCCTTCGGTGATGATCGCGCCGCCCATCAGGTTGCCCAGCTCGACGCCGAGGAAGGTGACCACCGGGATGAGCGAGTTGCGCAGTACGTGGACGCTGACGATCCGTCGTTTGACCAGGCCCTTCGACCGGGCGGTGCGGACGTAGTCGGCGCGCAGGTTCTCGGCCACCGAGGTTCGGGTCAGCCGCAGCGCGGTGGCCAGGGAGAGGGAACCGAGGACGATCCCGGGCAGGAGGAGCGCGTAGAAGTCGGGGTCGGCGCCGGCGGTGGGCGGGAAGAGCTGCCACCGGACGCCGAGGAGGTACTGCGCGATGGGTGCCAGCACGATGGTCGGCACGGCAAGGACGACCAGGGTCAGCAGCAGCGTCGAGTTGTCGAAGATGCTGGCCCGGCGAATTCCGGCGAGCACACCGGCGGTGACTCCGACGAGCACGGTAACCGTCATCGCGATCAGGGCCAGCTTGATCGTCACCGGCCAGGCGGCGGCGAGGATGTCGCCGATCTGTCGCCCGGTGAGGGATTCGCCGAGGTCGCCCTGGAGCAGGTTCCGGATGTAGTCGAAGTAGCGGTAGAAGAAGCCGTCGATACCGGTCCGGTCCAGGTGGAACTTCTCCGTCAGGTATGCCCGTTGGGCGTCGGTGACCGGGCGTTCGCCGGCGAGTGCCTGGATGGGGTCACCCTGACCGGCGAACATCAGCGCGTAGACGATCAGCGTGGTCCCGAAGAAGGCGAGGACCATCTGGAGCAGTCGTCGCAGAATAAAGCGGACCATACTAGGCAGTCTCTCTGAAAAAGGGCGAAGGGGAGGCGTGGTCGGGTCACCAGCTACCCGGTGACCCGACCACGCCGCTCGTTACGGAACTACTGGACTGCCTCGATCTTCAGCAGGTCGACCCGGTTGAAGAGGTCCAACTCCACGTTCGTGACGTTGCTCGAGTGCCCGAAGACGTTCTGGCCGTAGCGCAGCGGGATCACCGGCATGTCCTCGGCCAGCAGGTCTTCGGCCTGCTGGTACTTCGCGATCGCCTCCTCCTCGGAGGCCGCCGCCGAACCCTCGGCGACCAGCTTGTCGAACTCGGGGTTCTCGTAGCCGTAGAAGTTCGACGAGCCGTTGCTGCTGTACAGCGGGCCCAGGTAGTTCTCCATGGACGGGTAGTCCATGACCCAACCCATCCGGAACAGGCCGACCGGCTGCTCCGCCTTGACCTTCGTCAGCAGGTCGGAGAACTTCGGCTCGGCGCTGCCGACGCACTCCACACCCAGGTTCGCCCGGAGCTGGTTGCAGGTGGCGTCGACCCAGTCCTTGTGGCCGCCGTCGCCGTTGTACGAGATCTCGATCTGGCTCGGGCCGCCCGCGCTCTCGTAGAGCGCCTTGGCCTTGGCCGGGTCGAAGGTACCCGCGTCGCCGATGGTGTTGTCGCGGTAGCCCGCGACAACCGGGGAGACGAACGAGCGGGCCGGCGCCTGCGAGTCCTTGAAGACCGCCTTCGTGATCTCCTCCCGGTCGATCGCCATCGAGATCGCCTTACGCACGTCCGGGTCGCTGAACTCCTCCTGGTAGGTCGGGAAGGAGAGGAACTGGAAGGACGACCCGGGGCTGGTCTGGAACCGGTCCCCCAGGTCGGTGGGGGCCGTCGACAGGTTCTCGGTCGGGATCACCTTGATCACGTCGAGGTTGTCCGAGAGGACATCCGCGTACGCGGCGGCGGGCTGCTGGTAGATCCGGAACTCGACGCCCGCCACCTTCGGCTGCTCGCCGGGGAAGGCGTCGTACCGCTCGACCTCGACCCGGGCGTCGTGCTGCCAGGTGCCCTTCATCTGGAACGGGCCCTGCCCGATCGGCGCCTGCTCGTAGCCCTCGTCGAGCACGCCCGGCTCCGAGAATGCGGCCTTCGGCAACGGGTAGAAAGCGTTGTACCCGAGCATGGTCCGGAAATCGGAGTACGGCGCGGACAGGGTGACGGTGAACGTCAGGTCGTCAACCTTCTCCAGGCCGGACAGCGTCTGCGCCGCCGGGGTCTCGCCCTGCAGCTCCTCGTACCCGGCGATCTTCTCGAAGAAGTAGCTCGAGCCCTGGCCGTTCGGGGCGTAGGCGCCGTAGTTCCAGGCGTCGATGTAGTTGTCGGCGGTGACCGGTTCGCCGTTGTGGAAGGTGTAGCCGTCCTTGAGCGTGATCGTCCAGGTGATGTTGTCCTCGGACGTCACCGACTCGGCTGCCACCTCGTACGCCTGGTGGGCGTCGTCGTAGTCGACCAGCGGGCTGAACAGGGCAGCGAGCACCTGCGAGCCACTGGTCTCGTTGGTGTTGGTCGGAACCAGATGCTGCGGCTCGGCGATCTCGATCCGCACGGCCGCGTTGGGGTCGGTCCCGCCGGAACCACCGCTGCCGGAGCCGCAGGCCGTCAGGCCCAGGGCAACCGCGAGCGGGAGGGCCGTCCAGGCGGCGAGTCTACGAACGCGCATGAAGCCTCCTCATCCTCACGCTGCGCAGGACCCGACGTTGGGTAACGCTGCGCAACGACCGGCAACGGTAGGCCGCCGGTCAGCGATCGACAACGGAAGGGTTGCGAAGCCGTAACGGAGGGTGGGGAGGAGGCTTGTCTGGGGCACCCCTCCGTGCTAGGGATCCGTGGCTGAACTGCACTTTTGTCCCACTGGATGGGTGGATCGGGCGGGGGTGTCGACCCGCAACGGCGACACCGAACCCGCCGTCGCCGACCCGTCCGGCGTGCCCCCGCCCGCAGTTGGTCGTCCAGGTTTGGGTCATTCTGCGCTACTCAGAGTGACTTATTGCACGTGACGGGCGGTCCCGGGTGTCCCCGGTCACCACCGTGTCGGCCGTCGGCTGCCCGGGTCGTCGGCTCCGCACGGTGGCCGGCGTGAGACGATCTGGAGGTGACGGCGACGCTTCTGGATGGCAAGGCGACCGCATCCCAGATCAAGGATGAGCTGCGGGTGCGCGTGAAGGCTCTGGCGGAACGGGGTGTCACTCCCGGTCTCGGCACCGTCCTGGTCGGCGGCGATCCTGGCTCCCAGGCGTACGTCAACGGCAAGCATCGGGACTGCGCCGAGGTCGGCGTCGCCTCGCTTCGTCGGGAGCTCCCGGCCGACGCCTCGCAGGAGCAGGTGGACGCCGTGCTGGCGGACCTGAACGCCGATCCGGCCTGTCACGGCTACATCGTGCAGCTGCCGCTCCCCGGCCACCTCGACACCCAGCGGGTGCTGGAGCTGATCGACCCGGACAAGGACGCCGACGGTCTGCACCCGGTCAACCTGGGCCGGCTGGTGCTCGGCTACCCGGGGCCGCTGCCCTGCACCCCGCGCGGCATCGTCGAGCTGCTCCGCCGGCACGACGTGGCGCTGCGAGGTGCCCGGGTTGTCGTGGTCGGTCGGGGTAACACGGTCGGCCGCCCGCTCGGACTGCTGCTCACCCGGCGCAGCGAGAATGCGACCGTCACCCTCTGCCACACCGGCACCCTCGACCTCACCGCGCACACCCGGGCCGCGGACATCGTGATCGTCGCGGCCGGGGTGCCGGGGCTCCTCACCGCCGACATGATCACGCCGGGTGCGGTGGTGGTGGATGTCGGTATCACCCGGGTGATCGGCCCCGATGGTAAGGGCCGCTACACCGGCGACGTGGATCCCGGCGTCACCGAGGTGGCCGGGTCCCTGGTCCCGATGCCCGGCGGAGTGGGGCCGATGACCCGCGCGATGCTGCTGACCAACGTCGTGGAGCGGGCCGAACGCGGCTGAGGTCCCGCAGCGGCACCGAAGCGCACGCATCGGGGGTGTAACCGTCCGCCCCTGACCGGATCGGTGCCAGGATGGCTGATACGGTCCGGAAAAACCGACTGGTATCAGGGAGTGGGACGTCAATGGGTAAGAAGGTCACTGTCGTCGGGGCCGGCTTCTACGGCTCCACCACCGCGCAGCGTCTGGCCGAGTACGACGTCTTCGACACCGTCGTGATCACCGACATCGTGGAGGGTAAGCCGGCGGGTCTCGCCCTGGACCTCAACCAGTCGCGGGCCGTCGAGGGCTTCGAGACCAAGTTGGTTGGCGTGACCACCGGCCCCAACGGCGAGGGCTACGAGGCCATCGAGGGCTCGGATGTGGTTGTTGTCACCGCCGGCCTGCCGCGTAAGCCGGGCATGAGCCGGATGGACCTGCTGGAGACCAACGCCAAGATCGTCCGGCAGGTAGCCGAGAACGTCGCCAAGTACGCGCCGAACGCCGTCGTGATCGTGGTCTCCAACCCGCTCGACGAGATGACCGCGCTGGCCCAGATCGCCACCCAGTTCCCGCACAACCGGGTGCTCGGCCAGGCGGGCATGCTGGACACCGCCCGGTTCACCAACTTCGTGGCCGAGGCGCTCGGCGTACCGGTGGCCTCGGTGCGGACGCTGACGCTGGGCTCGCACGGGGACACCATGGTCCCGGTGCCGTCGAAGAGCAGCGTGGCCGGCAAGCCGTTGCGCGAGGCGATGCCCGCGGAGCAGATCGAGGAGCTGGTGGTCAAGACCCGTAACGGTGGCGCCGAGGTGGTGGCGCTGCTGAAGACCGGCTCGGCCTACTACGCCCCGTCGGCCGCCGCCGCCCGGATGGCGAAGGCCGTCGCCGAGGACTCCGGCGACGTCATGCCGGTCTGCGCCTGGGTGGACGGGGAGTACGGCATCTCCGGCGTCTACCTCGGGGTGGAGGCGGAGATCGGCGCGCAGGGAGTCCGGCGGGTCGTCGAGACCGACCTGGACGCCGATGAGCTGGCCGCGCTGAAGGAGGCCGCCGAGGCGGTTCGCGCCAAGCAGGGCGACGTCGCCAGCATGTGATCATCCCGACGGCGGCCCCGCGGCCACCTGGTCCCGGGGTCACCCGGCCTGCGGCCACCTGGTCCCGGGGTCACCTGGTCCCGGGGTCACCTGGTCCCGGGGCCACCCGGCCGCGGGCCGCCGTCGCCTACGCGGAGGGCTCGGGGCCCGGGATGAGGCCGGCTGGGGAGGCCGAGATTGTTTGCAGTACGCTCGTACTGCTTGAGCATGTGTCCCCCGAGAGGAGCGCCGGCCGATGGCGAAGATCAAGGTAAACAACCCGGTCGTAGAGCTCGACGGCGACGAGATGACCCGGATCATCTGGAAGCAGATCCGGGAGCAGCTGATCCTGCCCTACCTCGACGTCGACCTGCGGTACTACGACCTCTCGATCCAGCACCGGGACGAGACCGACGACCAGGCCACCGTTGACGCCGCCAACGCGATCAAGGAGCACGGCGTCGGCGTCAAGTGCGCCACGATCACTCCGGACGAGGCGCGGGTCGAGGAGTTCGGCCTGAAGAAGATGTGGCGGTCGCCGAACGGCACCATCCGCAACATCCTCGGCGGCGTCGTCTTCCGCGAGCCGATCATCATGTCCAACGTGCCGCGGCTGGTGCCCGGCTGGACGAAGCCGATCATCATCGGCCGGCACGCCCACGGCGACCAGTACAAGGCCAGCGACTTCGTCGTTCCCGGGCCCGGCAAGGTCACCATCACCTACACCCCGACCGACGGCACCCAGCCGGTCGAGATGGAGATCGCCAACTTCCCCGGCGGCGGCGTCGCCATGGGCATGTACAACTTCGACGAGTCGATCCGGGACTTCGCCCGCGCCTCCATGCGGTACGGCCTCGACCGTGGCTACCCGGTCTACCTGTCGACCAAGAACACCATCCTCAAGGCGTACGACGGCCGGTTCAAGGACATCTTCGCCGAGGTCTACGAGGCCGAGTTCAAGGCCGAGTTCGAGGCGGCCGGCATCAGCTACGAGCACCGGCTGATCGACGACATGGTCGCCGCGGCGCTCAAGTGGGAGGGCGGCTTCGTCTGGGCCTGCAAGAACTACGACGGTGACGTGCAGTCCGACACCGTCGCGCAGGGCTTCGGCTCGCTCGGCCTGATGACGTCCGTGCTGATGACCCCGGACGGCCGTACCGTCGAGGCCGAGGCCGCGCACGGCACCGTCACCCGGCACTACCGGCAGTACCAGAAGGGCGAGAAGACCTCGACCAACCCGATCGCCTCGATCTACGCCTGGACCCGGGGCCTGGCCCACCGGGGCAAGCTGGACGGCACCCCGGCGGTTGCCGAGTTCGCCAACACGCTGGAGAAGGTCATCATCGAGACCGTCGAGGGCGGTCAGATGACCAAGGACCTCGCGCTGCTCATCTCGCGGGACGCCCCGTGGCTGACCACCGACGAGTTCATGAACGCGTTGGACGAGAACCTGGCCCGCAAGCTCGCCTGATCAATTCCGACCGGCGGGGCCGCCGACTACCGATTGGGTAGTCGGCGGGGCGGGGTCGAGCCGGCGGGGCGGGGTCGAGCCGGCGGGTAGCGCGACTTTCTCCGGCGCGCCTCGTTGACCCAGATGGACGAGATGCCAGTCGCGTCCAGGAAAGTTGACCGTGGTCGCCCACGATGTGCGCCGCCCGTCAGCTTCCCGGCTGTCGCGCACAGCCAGCCGTCCCTTCCCAGCGGGGGGCCCTGTCCCGGGCCCCCCGCGCCCCGGTTCTGAGCCCTTCCCGGCTCCCGGTTCCGGTTCCGGTTCCGGGAAACTATCCGCTCGGGTGGCGGGGCTCGACCCACCCCGTCTCGGCCAGTTGGTGCAGGACCGCCTGCACCGCCTCCTCCACCGACAGGTCGGTCGTGTCGAGTGTGAGGTCAGCGTCGGTCGGCTCCTCGTACGGGTCGTCCACTCCGGTCATCCCGGTCAGCAGGCCGGCGCGGGCGCGCGCGTACAGGCCCTTCCGGTCCCGCTGCTCGCAGACCTCCAGCGGGGTGGAGACGTGGATCAGTAGGAAGCCAGCCCCGGTGGCCAGCGTCATCTTTCGAGCGGCGGCCCGCGCCTGCTCGTAGGGGGCGATCGGGCAGCAGATCGCCACCCCGCGGTGCCGGGCGATCTCGGCAGCCACCCAGCTGATCCGGCGGATGTTGGTGTCCCGATCGGCCTTGCTGAAGCCGAGCCCCGCCGACAGCTCCCGGCGCACGATATCGCCGTCGAGCAGGGTGACCGTCCGTTCGCCCTGCTCCCGTAGGGCATCGGTGAGACCACGGGCGATGGTGGACTTGCCGGAACCGGAGAGGCCGGTCAGGAAGATGACCAGTCCTCGGTAGCGGCGGGGTGGGCGGGCGTGTACCAACTCCTTCGCCACCGCCGGGGGAGTGTGCCACTCCGGCAGCGGGAATCCCCGGTCCAGCAGGTCGTCGATCTCGGCCTGGGTCAGGGCCTGCCGCCGGTTGCGCGGCGGGATGTCCTCCCGCCACCGCCACTGCCCGTCGCGGTTGTCGTAGGCCAACTCCCGTGGGACCAGCACCCGCAGCCCGGCACCGGAGAGCGTCTCGCCGGTGGAGAGCAGATGGGTCACCCCGTACGCCGCCGAGACCCGTGCCCGGAGCAGCGCGTCGGCGATCTCCTCGCGTCGGCGGGGCAGTGGAACGGCGACCAGGGTCGCCGGCGGCATCCGGTCCCGGGCGGCGAAGACGCTGCGCACCAGGGCCTCCGGCGGCAGCTCGCCGCCGTCCGCGCCGACCGGGATCAACACCAGCAGGTGGGCGCCGAGGGTACGGGTCGCGTGGGCGATCTGGGCGAGCTGCGGCCGGTGTAGCGGCCGGTCGGCGACCACCCCGAGCACCCGGCCGGGTGGCAGCAGTGAGCGAATCTCCTCCGGGGTGCGGCGCAGCCGCTGGAACGGGCCGTGCCCGCCGTCACCGAGCCGGCGAACCGGACCGCCGACCCCCGTCACCCCGTCGCGGACCGGCCAGGTGTCGGCGACCTCCAGCGCGGCCATCGGGGCCCCCTCGCCGTCGGTCAGCACCAACGTGCGGTGGGCCGGATCGCGGGCGTCGAGTCGCTCGACGAGGGCCGCGGGCACCTGGAGCGTTACCGGCACCGACCAGGGAACGCCGTCGGTGAGCCGGCCCCGCCGGCTCACCGAGACCAGGTCGGCGCGGGTCATGAAGCCGGTCAGCGGGGTGTACGCCCCGGTGAGGAGTAGCTCCAGGTCGGCCAGTTCACCCGGGCGGGGCGAGTACGCCGGCGCGTCCCGCAGCACCTCGTCGGGCGGCACCCAACCGTTACTCATGAACCCCCCAAATCACTGTTCGGCATTAGTTTCTCAGCCGACCGGGGGATCGGTCGAGTGCCACTCCAGGAGATGGGGGCGTGGCCGGACTTCAGGCAGTGGCCAAGGGGGCCGCGCCGAAGGACACCGCGAACCGTTTGCACCAGATTGACACGCTGGTCAGCTTGTCCAGGTCCACCTCGGCCGGGATGTCGTACGCCTGGTCACCGCGGTTGCCCTTGAGCCGGCCCAACTCGACCCAGTGGCCGTCGTCGAACACATGCCACCCAGCCTCGCCGCTCTGCACCGGCTGGTCGGTCAACCAAACCCGCAGGTCAGGGCCGTTGGAGGTGGCCAGGCCGACCAGTTCCAGGCGCAGTTTGCCCTCGGCCGTGCGGATGATCCGGGCGGTGCCGCTGGTGTCGTGTTCGTGGGTGATGAACTCGCCGCTGCGCACGATCACCGGGCCGGCGTCCGAGACGGAGCCCCCATCCGGAGTGGAGCCTCCGGCGGTCGTGGAGTTGGCCGGCGATGACGGCGCATCGGTGGCCACGACCGACAGTTCTTCGTTCACCTCGGTGTCGGTGACCAGTTTCCACGGCTGGAACCAGTAGAGACCGAAGGCGGTGCCGGCGGCGAGAACGATGACCGCGACCCAGGTGAGCGGGGCGCGCAGCAGTCTTGAGGCCATACGTCCAGTCTGCCGGTCGGGGCCGGTGGGTGAAATTACCGGAGGCTTACGATTGCCGCCCCTACGGGAATGATCAGGGGCGCGTCGGGTGTCGGCGGCGGGCGGCGCCTGCCTAGGCTGGGAGCGTGGCACTCATTGCGACCGAGTCGCTGACCAAAACCTACCGGGGTGGGGTCACCGCGCTGGCTGATCTGACCGTCGTGGTCGAGCCCGGCATCGTCGGTCTCGTCGGCGCGAACGGCGCCGGCAAGTCCACCCTGATCAAGATCCTGCTCGGCCTGCTCCCGCCGACCAACGGGCAGGTCCGGGTCCTCGGCCTGGATCCGACCACCCAGCCCGACCAGGTCCGGGCGCGCGTCGGCTACATGCCCGAGCACGAGGCCCTGCCACCCGACCTCACCGCCGCCGAGCTGGTTACTCACCTCGGCCGGGTCAGCGGCCTGCCGCGGACGGTGGCCCGGGAGCGGGCCAGCGAGGCACTGCGACACGTCGGGCTCTACGAGGAGCGCTACCGCCCGGTCGGCGGCTACTCGACCGGCATGAAGCAGCGGGTGAAGCTCGCGCAGGCCCTGGTGCACGACCCGGACCTGCTGCTGCTCGATGAGCCCACCAACGGGCTCGACCCGGCCGGGCGGGACGCGATGCTCGCCCTGATCCACCGGATCGGCACCGAGTTCGGCATCTCGGTGCTGGTCTGCTCGCACTTGCTCGGCGAGGTCGAGCGGATCTGCGACACGCTGGTCGCCATCGACGGCGGCCGGCTGCTGCGGGCCGACCGGATCGACGCCATGACCTCGGCCACCGACGTGCTCGCGGTGGAGGTCAGCGAGGGCACCGAGGAACTGGCCGCCCACCTGGCCGCGCTGCGGCTGCCGGTCCGCCGGGACGGCCGCCTGCTCCTCGTCGAGCTGGCCGATGACGACACCTATGATCAGATCCTCGGCGCGGTCGCCGAGCTGGACCTGCCACTGCACCGGTTGGACCAGCGTCGCCACCGGGTGGCCGAGTTGTTCGCCACGAGGGAGCCCAGCCATGTCTGAGTCGACCGGAGTCATTCACGACATCGGCTACCAGCGCTACTCGGGCCCCCGCCTCGGCCGTGGTCCGGTTTTCGCCGCGCTCTACCTGCACGGGCTGCGCACGGTCTTCGGCTTCGGCCGCAGCGCCAAGGCGAAGATCTTTCCCTGGCTGGTGGTGGGCATCGTGATCGTGGTCGCCGCCGTGGTCGCCGCCGTCCGGAGTCAGATCGGTCAGGTGGTGATCACGTACGCGCAGTTCGCCGACACGATGAGCTGGCTGATCATCTTCTTCGCCGCCGTCGCCGCACCCGAACTGGTCAGTCGCGACCTGCGCAGCGGAGTGCTGCCGCTGTACTTCTCCCGGCCGCTGGCCCGGTCGGACTATCCGCTGGCCAAGCTCCTCTCCCTGGTCACCGCGCTCTGGTTGTTGCTCGGCGGCCCGCAGCTGGTGATGTTCCTCGGCGCCGCCTTCACCACCGAGGAGGGGCCACGGGGGGTCTGGAACGAGCTGCTCGACCTGCTGCCGGGCCTGCTCTACGCCGGCCTCTGGGCGGCGGTCTTCGGCGCGATCGGGCTGTTGGTCGCCGCGCTCACCGGCAAGCGGGCGTTCGCCGCCGGCGGGATCGTCGCGGTCTTCCTGATGACCACGCCGATCGTCGGCATCCTCGCCATCCTGCCCGCGCAGACAATCAATGAGCTGGCCTTCCTCGCCTCCCCCATGACCATGGTCAACGGCGTGGGCACCTGGGCGCTCGGTGACCTGCTCTTCGAGGGCGGGGGTGGGCTGCCCATCGGTGGGTTCGGCCCGCTCTACGCCCTCGCGGCCGTGCTGCTCGTGGCCGGCTGTGTCGTCCTCCTGTTGGCCCGCTACCGGAAGGTGGCCACCCGATGAGCGTGACCAGTGTGGAGCCGAGGTCGACGCCGGCCCCCACGGGCAGCCGACTAGATCTGGCGGGGGTCTCCCGCTGGTACGGCAACGTGGTCGCCGTCAACGACGTCAGCATGAGTCTGGGGCCGGGGGTCACCGGCCTGCTCGGCCCCAACGGTGCCGGTAAGACGACGCTGCTGCACATGATGGCCGGCTTCCTCGCGCCGTCCCGTGGCGCGGTGACCCTGGACGGGGCGCCCACCTGGCGCAACCCCGAGGCCTATCGGCGACTGGGCCTGGTCAGTGAACGGGAGGCCGTGCACACCTTCCTCACCGCGTACGAGTTCGTGCTGGCCAGTGCGCGGATGCACCAGCTGCCGGACCCGGCGGAGGCGGCTCACCGGGCGATCGCCCTGGTCGAGCTGGAGGGGGCGCAGTCCCGCCGGATCGGCACGTACTCCAAGGGCATGCGGCAGCGGGCGCGGGTGGCGGCGGCGCTGGTCCACGACCCGCAGGTGCTGTTGCTCGACGAGCCGTTCAACGGGATGGACCCGCGACAGCGGCTGCACATGATGGACCTGCTGCACCGCCTCGGCGGCGCCGGGCGCACCATCCTGTTCAGCTCGCACATCCTGGAGGAGGTCGAGCAGCTCTCCGGCACGGTGCAGGTGATGGTCGCCGGCCGGCTCGCCGCCTCCGGCGACTTCCGGACGATCCGCCGACTGATGACCAACCGGCCGCACGTCTTCGCGGTGCGGTCCACCGACGATCGGGCGCTCGCGGTGGCGCTGATGGCGGAACCGTCGGTGACCGGCGTGGAGCTGGGCCAGGCCGGGCTGACCGTGCGGGTGAGCGACTACGGCGCGTTCACCCGGGTGCTGCCCAAGGTCGCCCCGGCCCGGGGGATCCGGGTGCGGCAGCTGGTGCCCGAGGACGAGTCCCTGGAGAGCGTGTTCTCCTACCTGGTGGAGGCCTGACCATGTCGACTGTTTCCTGGATCACCGCCCGGGGGCTCCTGGGGCGGCGTCGTTTCCTGCTGCTGTTCCCGCTGCCGGTGCTGCTGGTTCTGCTCGCGGTGCTCTCCCGCTCGCTGGGGGTGGATCCCGGCGAGTGGGGGCCGCCGGTGCTGGTCGGTCTCGGGTTGGCCGTGGTGCTGCCGGTGATCGCGTTGATCGTCGGGACCGGGGTGCTCGGCGCGGAGATCGACGACGGCACCGTGGTGCACATCCTCACCAAGCCGTTGCCGCGCTGGCAGATCGTGCTGCCGAAGCTGGCGGTGGCGGCCGGGGTCACCGCGGTCACCGTCGCCGTACCGCTGTATGTGGCCGGTGTCCTCGCCAGCTCGGTCCGGGTCGGTCTGGCGCTCGCCGTCGCCGCCTCCATCGGTGCGCTGGCCTACTGCGCGTTCTTCCTCGCGCTCAGCCTGGTCACGCGGCGTCCGGTGCTGCTCGGGCTGGTCTACGTGCTGATCTGGGAGGGGCTGCTGGGCAACTTCGTCACCGGGACGAAGGTGCTCTCCATCCAGCAGTACGTGATCGCGCTCGCCGACCGGTTCGCCCCGACCCAGCTACTCGCCACGGATGTCTCGGTGCCGGTCGCGGCGGTGATGAGCACGTTGATCGCGGTCGGTTTCACCGCCCTGGCGGTTGATCGGCTCCGGTCGTTCAGCGTGGCCGGCGAAACCAGCTGAGGCAGGTCAGCGCCGCACCAGTGGATCGTCGGCGGGGTCTACTCCGGACAGCGCGGGGTCAGGGTGAGTCGTCCAACGTGTGGCAGCCGCAGGCGGTGTGGTGCTGCGCGCCGATTCGTTCGCTGCTGAGCCAGCCGCGTTGGCCGACCTCAATGCCGAGGGCCAGCCGCCCCGCGACTCCGAGCGTCCGGGTCAGCCGGTCGAGGTGCCGGCGTAGCGTGCGTTCGCTGATGTGGAGCTCCCGTGCGGCGGCGGCGTCATCCTTACCGGAGGCTTTGGACCTCAGAATGGCGATCTGCAGCGACGTTGGGCTGACATCTGTCTTCGACATGGGTCCTGCGGCCCTTTCCCCGTGGCGCGGCCCCCGGTTGCCCAGAGGCAGCCCAAGGGGTCGAACCATCATCGGGGCCCCTACCCTGCCTGTCAACAGGTCCGGTTGGTCGCCGAGGAGATCAACGAGCGGACCGGGCTCGAGGTGGACATCATGCTGGGGGCGTCGCGGTCACCGCAGGCCATCAGCCTGCCCGAGGGCGAGCTGGGCCGTCCGGCACTCAGCCTGACCGAACTGTGGACCAAGAAGGGCGTCGCCGCCGTCATCACCGAGGCCGTCGACCGCAAGAGCCTCCTGTTGTTCGTACTGGTGCTGGTCGTCTGCGCCCTCTTCATCGGCAACGCCTCGGCGGCCGCGGTGCGGACCCGTCGCACCGAGCTTGGCATCCTGGCCTGTGTGGGCTGGTCCCGGCGGGCCCGGTTCACCCTGGTGCTCGGCGAGCTGATGCTGTTGGCGGTGGTCGCGGGCCTCGTCGGCGCCGGGATCGCCTGGACGACTGCTGGTGCCCTGGGGCTGACGTTGAGCTGGCAGCACTGCCTGCTGGCGATCCCCGCAGCAATTGTGATCTCCGCCGGTGCGGGCCTGATCCCGGCCTGGTCCGCCTCCCGGGTGGTGCCCATGGCCGCCGTCCGGCCCGCGGTCGCGACGGGGCGCCGTACCTCCCTCCGGTTCCGAGTCGTCGGCCTGGGGCTGGCCAACCTGCGGCGTCGCAGCTCCCGGAGTCTGCTCGGCGGGGCGGCACTGGCGCTGGGCACCAGCGCCCTGACGCTGCTCGTCGCGATCACCACCCAGTTCGAGGGGAGGCTGGTCGGCACCCTGCTCGGAGATGTGGTCTCCGTCCAGGTACGCGAGGCCGACTACGCGGCGGTCATCGCGATGTTGGTCCTGGCGGTGATCTGCGTGGCGGACGTGCTCTATCTCAACGTACGCGAGCGGGCGGCCGAGTTCGCGACCCTTCGCGCCACCGGCTGGACCGAGACGAGCATCGCCGCCCTCATCGCGGTGGAGGGGGTCGCTGTCGGCCTGCTCGGATCCCTGGTCGGAGCCGGCGTGGGCGTGGCGGCAGCGCTGGGGCTCAGCGGGTCCGCTGACTCGCTGAACGCGCTGCTGGTCCTGGGGGGAGTGACCGCAGTGGCCGGAGCGGCGGTCGCCGCCCTCGCTCTCGTCGCGCCGATCACCGCCCAGCGCCGGCAGAACACCGTTCGCCTGCTCGCCGAGGACGATTGAGGGATGACGACAGTGTCAGCTGAAGCCGAGGTCAGCCCCGGCACGTCGGACGACGACGTGATGGTGCGCGTGACCGACCTGACCAAGGTGTACGAAACCGGTGCCGCGCATCCGATCAGTGCCTGCGATCGGATCAGCCTGGCCGTCGAGCGTGGGAAGCTCGTGGCGGTGACGGGACCGTCCGGCTCGGGCAAGTCCACTCTCCTGCACCTCATCGGGGCGCTGGACAGCGCTGACAGCGGCACGATCATGGTGGACGGTCGTGAGGTGACGGCGCTGCGGGGTCGGGAGCTGGCTGGCTACCGACGCACGATCGGCTTCGTCTTCCAGCGTTTCCACCTGCTGCCGACCCTGACCGCCCTGGACAATGTCATGGCACCGGTGCTCCCGCTGAAGGTCGCTTTCGACAAGAAGGAACGTGCCCGCGAACTCCTGGCTGAGGTTGGACTCGCCGGGCGCGAGGATGCGCTGCCGTCGAAGCTATCCGGGGGGGCAGCAGCAACGCGTGGCGATTGCCCGTGCGCTGATTCAGCGACCGAGCCTGCTGCTGGCGGACGAGCCGACCGGAAATCTCGACTCGCAGACCGGGGCGCAGATCATCGATCTGCTGTTCAACCTCCGCACCACGGCGAAAACCACAATCATGATCGCGACGCACGACGAGGGGCTGGCGGACCGCTCGGACCAGATCGTTCAGGTCCGGGACGGCAAGGTGGTCAGCGCCGTCGGGCCCGGTGTCGCCTGACCTGCTTCTCCGCTCAGCTAAGGGAGTCCAGCCACTGGCGGTGCAGCGCGGCGTACCGTCCGTTGTTGTGGACCAGTCGCGCCGGTGGACCGTCCTCGACGATCCGTCCCGACTCCAGCACCACCACCCGGTCGGCGATCTCGACGGTGGAGAGCCGGTGCGCGATCACCAGCGCGGTACGGTCCCGCAGAATGGTGGCCAGGGCCCGCTGGACCGTTCGTTCGGTCGGGACGTCGAGGGACGAGGTCGCCTCGTCGAGGATCAGTACCGCCGGGTCGGCCAGGAACGCCCGAGCGAACGCGACGAGCTGCCGCTGACCGGCCGAGAGCCGGCTGCCGCGGCGATGCACCTGGGTCGCGTACCCGTCGGGCAGCGCGGTGATGAACTCGTCCGCGCCGATCGCCTTCGCCGCCGCCACCACCGCGGCGTCGTCGGCATCCGGCCGGCCGAAGCGGATGTTCTCCGCGACCGTACCGCCGAAGAGGTGGGTTTCCTGTGTGACCAGGACGAGTGCCTGCCGCAGCTCGGCGTCGGCGATGTCCCGCAGGTCCACGCCCCCCAGCGAAACGGCGCCCGTGTCCGGGTCGTGGAAACGGGCGAGCAGCTTCGCGATGGTCGACTTGCCGGCACCGGTCGCCCCGATCAGCGCGACGGTCTGTCCAGCCGGGATATCCAGATCCAGCCCGTGCAGGATCGGGGACTGCGGGTAGTACCCGAAGGCGACCGAGTGGAACGTCACCGCACCGCGCCCGGCTCCCGCGGCCGGCAGCGGCACCGGGCGGGCTGGCTCCGGTACGTCCGGTCGCTCGTCCAGCACCCCGGCGAGCTTCTCCAGCGCCGCGGTGGCTGACTGCAGCGAGTTGTAGAACTGGCTCAGCTCCTGCATCGGCTCAAAGAACCGACGCAGGTAGAGCAGGAAGGCGGCGAGCACCCCGACCTCGGCGTGACCGTTGATGACGCGCCAGCCGCCGTAGCAGAGCACCGCGGCGATGGTCACGTTGCCGATCAGCTTGACCCCGGGTGAGTAGGTGGCGATCAGCTGGAACGCGTGCAGGCTGGCCCGTCGGTAGTCGTCGTTGACCCGGGTGAAGATCCGCTGGTTGCGCGGCTCGCGGCGGAACGCCTGCACCGCCCGGATCCCGCGCAGCGACTCGACGGCGTGCACGATAACCAGGGCGATGGTGTCCCGGGTCCACCGGTACGCGACGGCCGAGGTGCGGGCGAACCAGCGGGACAACCAGAACAGGAACGGGAAGGCCAGCAGCGTCACGGCGGCCAGCGGAAGGTCCAGCCAGAGCAGGATCGCCGCCACCGACAGGATTGACAGGGCGGCGAGGACCAGGCTGTCGATGCCGCCGCCGACCAACTCGCCGATGGAGTCCAGGTCGCTGGTGAGCCGGGAGACCATCCGCCCGGAGGTGTACCGCTCGTGGAAGGTGACCGACAGGCGCAGGAAGTGCCGGTACACCCGGCGTCGGAGGTCGAGGAGCACCGCCTGACCGATCCGGGCGGAGCGGATGAGGAAGCCGCGGCGGGCGGCGTACTCGGCGACCGTGGCGACGACGAACGCGGCCGCGATATACGCCAGCGGCCCGGCGTCACCGGCCCGCAGCGGCGGAATGGCGCGGTCGATGCCGAGCATCACCAGATACGGTCCGGCCATGCCCGCCACGTTCTGGATGAGCAGCAGCGCGACGGCGACGGCGAGCTGTCGGCGGTGCGGGTGGAGCAGGTTGCGCAGCAGCGCCCGGCTGCGGGCGCGCAGCCGGGCCACCGCCGCCGGGTCGGTGTCCTCGGCGCGGCTGCGGTCGGCGTCCGGGTCGACCGCGATCCCGCGCCAGTTCTCCTGGGCCGGCCGCGGTCTCGGCACGGGGACGGCCGACAGCGGGTCACCGCCCGGATCTGGGCCATCGGTCACGAGTGCACCAGGCCGTTGGGGCTTGGATCGCCCGCCGGTGGCCCTGGTTCGGCTGAGAGCAGGGCACGGTACGCCGGCACGGTGGCGAGCAGGTCGGTGTGCCGGCCCAGCGCGGTGATCCGGCCGGCCTCCAGCAGGGCGACCCGGTCGGCGAGCGCGATCGTGGCCGGTCGGTGCACCACGACCAGCGTTGTCGTGTCGGGCAGAGCCCGGCGTAGCGCCGTCTCGACCAGCGCCTCGGTGCGCACGTCGAGAGCGGACAGGGGGTCGTCGAGTAGGAGCAGGGCGGGGCGGCTGAGTACCGTCCGGGCGAGCGCGAGCCGCTGTCGCTGCCCGCCGGAGAGGGACAGGCCCTGCTCGCCGACCCGGGTCGCCAAGCCCCACGGCAGGTCGTAGGCGAAGGTGGCCTGCGCCAGCGTGAGCGCGGCCCGGACCTCGTCGTCACCGGCGTCGGGCCGGCCCAGGGTCACGTTCTCCCACACCGACATGGAGAAGAGCGTCGGCTCCTCGAAGGCCACCCCGACCAGCCGGCGCAGCGTCGCCAACTGCAGGTCCCGCACGTCGTATCCGTCGATGGTGATGTGGCCGCCGGTCACGTCGTGCAGCCGGGGCACCAGCGACAGCAGGGTGCTCTTGCCGCAGCCGGTCGCACCGACCAGCGCCACCGTCTCGCCCGGCTCGATGGTGAGGTCGACGTCGCGCAGCACGGGCTCGCGGGCACCCGGGTACCGGAACGAGACACCCGAGAACCGCAGCCGACCGAGGAGCTGGGTGCGGGGTGGTGCGGCGGCGTCGGGAGCGTCCAGGATCGCGGGTGGGGTGTCCAACACCTCCCGGATCCGGTCGGCCGCGGTCGCCGCCTCCTGCCCGCCCGCGATGATCCACCCCAGGCCCTGCACCGGCCAGATCAGCAGGAGCTGGAGGCTGACGAAGGCCACCAGCTCGCCGATGGTGAGCGTGCCGGCCGCGGCGGCGGCCGCGCCGGCGACGAGGACGACGCCCAGGGTCAGGTTCGGCACCAGGTCGAGCCGGGCGGAGGTGTCGGCGAGCAGCCGTCCCTTGCCGACCGCGGTGTCGTGTAGCGCTCGGGAGCTGACGGCGAACCGGGCGGCCAGCTCCGGCCCGCGCCCGTACGCCTTCGCCGTGCGGAGCCCCTGCGCGGTCTCCTCCACCAGCGTGGCCAGGTCGCCCTGCTGGTCCTGCATCCGTCGGGAGGCGGCGTGGTATGCCCGGGCGAACCGCCGGGCGAGCAGGAACAGCGGGACGGCGCTGACCGCCACGACCAGGCCCAGTACGGGGTGCAGCCGGATCAGCAGCGCCACCACCACGGCGTACGTGACCAGGTTCAGGGCGAGGAAGAGTAGGCCGAAGGAGAGGAACCGACGGATCGCCGAAAGGTCGGTGGTGATCCGGGAGAGGAGCTGGCCGGACTGCCACCGGTCGTGAAAGCTGGCCGGCAACCGCTGCAGGTGGGCGTAGATGTCGGCCCGGATGGCCGCCTCGATCCCGAGCGAGGAGGAGGACTGCACCCAGCGGCGGATGAAGATCAGCACTGCTTCGGCGAGCCCGAAGAGCAGCGCCAGCCCGGCGAGGCGGAACAGCCCGGCGGGATCCTGCCGCGCGACCGGCCCGTCCACCACCCGCTGGGCCACCAGCGGTACCGCGATCCCCGCCGCCACGGCGGCCAGGCCGGCGAGGAAGAGCCAGGCGAACTCCGGTGCGTATGGGCGTAGGTAGTGCCGCAGCTGCCAGAGGCTGTCGAGCGGATGTCGGCCCGTGGTGGGGCCCGGATAACCGTCAACCTCCGCGGGCACTACCCGACGTTACGTCTTTTAGGATCGTCGCCGGTGTCAGCTTGCTGTCAACTGCCGCTCATGATTCAGCAGCCACTTCTTCACATCCAGCCCCCAGCGGTAGCCACCGAGCGTTCCGTCGGTGCGCAGCACCCGGTGACAGGGGACGAAGAGCGCGGCAGCGTTCCGGGCGCAGGCCGCCGCGGCGGCGCGGACCGCCGCTGGGCGACCGGCGAGCCCGGCCAGCTCCGAGTAGGTGACCGGATCACTCGGCTTCAGGTCCCGCAGCACGTCCCAGGCGTGGGCCAGGAACGCACCGTCGGTGTGCTGCTCGACCGGAACCCCGGCCACCGCGGTCAGCTCCCCCTCCAGGTACGCGGTGACGGCGGCGGTGACCGGGCCGAGGTCGCGTCGGTGGCGCAACGGGCCGCGCAGGCGTGGGTGAACCAGGGTGAGTAGGGCGGGCAGGTCGGTGGTGAAGCCGGCGGCTCGGACCGCCCCGTCCGGCCCGGCGAGGATGCCGAGCGGGCCGGACGGGGTGTCGGCGATGGTGGCGTCGATCGTGTTCATGCTGCTCTCCAGAGTCGGCTCAGCGCGTACGAGCGCCAGGGGCGCCAGCGGTCGGCGTACGAGTGCAGGGTGTCCGGGCTGGTGGGGAGGCCGAGGGCGGCGGCGCCGCGGCGAACGGCCACATCGGTGGGAAGGAGGACGTCCGGGTCGCCGAGCGCGCGGAGCGCCACGTAGTCCGCGGTCCACGCCCCGATCCCGGGGAGGGCCAGCAGCCGTTGCCGGGTCTCCTGCCGATCCCCACCCGGCTCCAGGTCGACCTCACCGGCGGCCACCGCCGCCGCGAGCCGACGCAGCGTATCGCGGCGGGCGGCGGGCATCCGGAAGGCCGAATCCGGCGCGGCAAGCACCTCCGCGGCGGCGGGGAACCCGGACAGCCCGCCGCCTTCCGCCTCGGCTACCGGGGTGGGGAGCTGGCGCAGGAGCCGGGTGAGCGTGGTACGGGCGGAGGCCACCGAGACCTGCTGGCCGACGACCGCGCGGACGGCCACCTCGAAACCGTCGACCGTACGGGGCACCCGGACCCCGGGTTCCGCCCTGACCATCGGGGCCAGGGCGGGATCGGTGGCCAGGGCGGCGTCCACCGCGGTGGGATCGGCATCGAGGTCGAGTAGCCGCCGGCACCGGGCCACCGCTGGCGCCAGGTCCCGCAGGTCGGTCAGGCGCAGCGTCGCCACCACGTGCCGCCCCGTCGGGGTCAGCGCCGCCGCACCGGTGCCGTGCGGCAGTCGCAGGCCCCGGTGGTAGGTGCCGGCGCGTACCTCGTCCACCCCGGGTAGCGTCCGCGGGGCGAGGAAGTCCAGCAGCGCCCCGACGTGCAGTGGGGGGCGGTAGGCCAGCCGTACCGTGATGGTGCCGGGTCCCGCAGGTGCGGTTGGACCTCCCCTGGTGGCCCGCAGCTCGGACGGCGGGACCGCGTACACCGCGCGGAGGGTGTCGTTGAACTGTCGTACGCTGCCGAAGCCGGCGGCGAACGCGACCTCCGCCAGCCCGAGGTCGGTGGATTCGATCAGGGTGCGCGCGGTCTGGGCGCGCTGCGCGCGGGCCAGCGCGAGCGGGCCGGCGCCCAACTCGGTGCGGAGCAGCCGGTGCAGGTGCCGTTCGGTGTAGCCGAGCCGCGCCGCCAGACCGGGTACCCCGTCGCGGTCGACCACGCCGTCGGCGATCAGCCGCATGGCGCGACTCACCAGGTCCGCCCGGAGGTCCCACTGTGGTGAACCAGGGGTCGCATCCGGCCGGCAGCGGCGGCAGGCCCGCAGCCCGGCCCCCTGCGCCGCGGCAGCAGACGGGAAAAATCGTACATTTTTTCGCTTCGGGGTGATTGCCGGACAGGACGGCCGACAGTAGATGCCAGTGGAGAGCACGCCGGTGTAGAACCAGCCGTCGAACCGCTGGTCACGGCTGTCAACGGCCCGATAGCACCGCTCAAAGTCCAGGTCCACGCACCGATGATGCCTCCGTCCGGAGCCCGTCGGCTGGCGGGAAACGGACGTCGGCGTACCGCGGGGGTGCCCGGGGCAGGAACGGTCGGTCCTGGTCGGTACCGTCTCGCACACCAGATCATGGGAGAAGGGTGCGGCGATGGCGAGCGGGGCGGGCGGGCAGGCGCCGACACGGGACGGGCACCCGCCGCTGGATCCGGCGGTCACGCAGGGCTTCTTCACCCGGATGCGGGCGGTCGCACCGGCGGCGGTCGGAGCGCTGGACCGGGACCGTGCCGGGAACCCGGAGCGGGCGTTCGAGGAGACCGCCAGCGGCCGGCTCGTCCGCTCACTGGACGACGACCGGCTCCGGGCCCTCGGCATGTGGGTGCACCACTGGTGCGTGCGCTTCTACGACGATGACACCCGCGCGGCGCTGCGGCTGCTCGGCGAGATCGCTGCCCGGCCGGGGCTGGGGTGGACCGCCGACGAGGTTCGCTGGATGCTCCGCGAGTCGCACGCGGTCGGGCCGGCGGCCGACGCACGCTTCACCCTGCCGCTCGCCGCCGCCGCCGAACTGCCCCCGGAAACGCCGCGGATCGAGCCGGTCATTCCGCGGATCGAGCCGGTCATTCCCCGCCAGGCCCGCCCCCGGGACTGATCGGGGCCGCCCTCGGGGCAGGATGGGCGAGGCACCCGACGGAAAGGACAACCGTGACCGCCACCGAACCCACCATCCTCGCCACCAGCATGGGCATCTTCGCGCCGGGAGGCGCCGGCCAGCCCCGGCGGATCAACCCGGTCTTCGACCTGGCCGCCGACCTGGCCCGCGCGGCGGAGCCGCGGATCTGCTTCCTCGACCAGGCCCAGGGGGACCAGCCGGCCACGCTGACCCGGGTCTACGAGGGGTTCGCCGGCAGCCGGTTCCGGATGTCCCACCTGGCGCTGTTCCCGATGCCGAACGTCGAGGACGTGCGGGCCCACCTGCGGGCGCAGGACGTGATCTGGGTTGGCGGCGGCAGCGTGGCCAATCTGGTGGCGGTGTGGCGGGTGCACGGCCTCGGCGAGATCCTGCGGGAGTGCTGGGAGGCCGGAGTCGTGCTCGGCGGGGTGTCCGCCGGCTCGATCTGCTGGCACTCCGGTGGCGCCACCGACAGCTTCGGGACCACCCTGCGGGGCTTCACCGACGGGTTGGGCTGGCTGCCGTACGGCAACGGGGTGCACTACGACAGTGAAGACCAGCGGCGCCCGTTGATGCACCGGCTGGTCGGCGACGGCACCCTGCCCACCAGCCACTGCACCGACGACGGCGTCGGTCTGCTCTACCGGGGCGAGCGGCTGGTCGAGGCGGTCGCGGACCGGCCGGGTGTGTCGGCGTACGAGGTCAGTCGCGGCCCCGACGGCGGCATCCGGGAGACACCCATCAGCCCACGCCTGCTGGACTGAGCCGGCGGCAGGAATCGTTGGCCAGGTGCCGATGGCCAACTGGCAGCGGCGTAAGCTGGCTCGTCGTGAGTCTCACCATCGGCATCGTCGGCCTGCCCAACGTCGGCAAGAGCACCCTCTTCAACGCGCTGACCAAGAATGACGTGCTCGCGGCGAACTACCCCTTCGCCACCATCGAGCCCAACGTCGGTGTGGTCGGCCTGCCGGACGAGCGGCTGGGCAAGCTCGCCGAGATCTTCGAGTCGCAGAAGGTGATCCCCGCGCCGGTGTCGTTCGTCGACATCGCCGGGCTGGTCCGCGGCGCCTCGAAGGGCCAGGGGCGGGGCAACGCGTTCCTCGCCAACATCCGGGATGCCGCCGCGATCTGTCAGGTCGTCCGGGCCTTCTCCGACCCGAACGTCGTGCACGTCGACGGCAAGATCGCCCCGGCGGACGACATCGAGACGATCAACACGGAGCTGATCCTCGCCGACCTGCAGACGCTGGAGCGGGCAATTCCCCGGCTGGAGAAGGAGGCCAAGCTCCGCAAGGACCGGGCTGCTGCGGTGACCGCCGCCAAGGCCGCCGTGGAGGTGCTCGACAACGGCACCACCCTGTACGCGGGCGCGGCTGCCGCTGGTGTCGCGCTGGAACACCTGCGCGAGCTGCACCTGCTGACCACCAAGCCCTTCCTGTACGTCTTCAACGTCGACGAGGCCGAGCTGGCCAACGCCGAGTTCCTCGACGAGCTGCGGGCCCTGGTCGCCCCCGCCGAGGCCGTCTTCATGGACGCGAAGATCGAATCGGAGCTGGTGGACCTGCCCGAGGAGGAGGCCCGCGAGCTACTGGAGTCGATTGGGCAGGCCGAGCCCGGGCTGGACCAGCTCGTTCGGGTCGGCTTCCGCACGCTGGGGCTCCAGACGTACCTGACCGCCGGCCCCAAGGAGGCGCGGGCCTGGACCGTGCCGGTCGGTGCGAGCGCACCGGAGGCCGCTGGGGTCATCCACACCGACTTCCAGCGCGGCTTCATCAAGGCGGAGGTCGTCTCCTACCACGACCTGCTCGAGGCCGGGTCGATGAGCGCCGCGAAGGCGGTGGGCAAGGTCCGCATCGAGGGCAAGGACTACATCATGCAGGACGGCGACGTGGTGGAGTTCCGCTTCAACGTCTGAGTTGAGCGTTGCCGTGCGAGGACGTTCACCTGTCTGAAGCCCGGCTGGTAGGTCAGGGCCTGGTGTCTGAGGGCTGCTCCGGTGGTGGGGCAGGGGTGAGCCAGGCGAGGGGCTGTCCGTTGAGGGCGGCGTCGGCGAGGCGGTGGGCGCTGGTGGTCTTGAGCGCCGCGCGTGAGCTGTCGATCCAGCGTTGGACGTTGTTGCTGCCCTGGTGGCGGTATTCGACGGCTTGGACGAGGCATTCCAGCTTGTCGGCGTCGCGGGCGACGATGGCCTCGAGTGTCTCGCCCGCTTCGTACTCGGCGACGGCGGCGGTGATGAGGTCAGCGACGGCTGGTGGGCCGGCGGCGACCTGGTCGGCGGTGACGGTGGTGTTGGGTGTGGCGGTGAGGTAGCGCTTGGCGATGTGGGGGATGTCGGTGATCCGGGTTTCCTGGGTGTCGTGCAGGACGCACAGCATCGACACCCGGGCCGGGTCAGCGCCTTCCATGGCAGCGAGCATCAAACCGATCAGCGCGGTGCGGAACGAGTGGTCGGCGATGGACTCGGGCTGCTTGACGCCGGCGAACCACCAGCCGGTGCGGGCGGCGCGCTTGAGGACGCCGGCTTCGAAGATGAAGCTCATGGCTCCGTCGGCGTCGGCGTTGTGGTCATCGGTCATCGGTCCGTCCCTGTGCTTTTGATTCCGTCTGCGCGCAGGCTGTAGACGATAGAGGTTAGTTCCTGTCGGGACTGTGGACAGGTGCGGTCGCTGTCCAGGATGCGGGTACTGCGCTCAAGGAGCATGCGGCCCTGATCGGGGTTGTCGATAGTGAGGCCGCGTCGCACCGCGAGCAGCGCCCAGATGTTGTGGATGTTGAGATCGATAAAGGGATGCGTTGGGTTGAGGCGCTGGACCAGGTGCCGTAAGAGGACCGAGCCGTGCCAATCTGCGAGCGGTGCCGGCATGAAGGAGTCGTCGCACTGGCGGTACGGGATCTCCCCGACCCAGTAGGCCGAGTAGTTGAGGGCTGCTCGCTGGCAGGCATCGTCCGGATGCGCGTGGGCGAGGAAGTCCCGCAACGGTTCCGGGTCGCCCTGGTTGGCCAGGGACGTGACCACGGAGCGGGCGTCGGGCCACAGCGGTGACCAGGTGCGGAACGTGATCGCCCGCCGGGCGCGGGTGCTGGTCTGGGCGAGCCATGCGGCCGTGGTCTTGGTGGGGTCCATGCCCGCGAGGAAGCAAGCTTGCCGGTGCAGCAGAACGTTCGGGTCGCGACCGGCGGCTGCGCGTTCAGCGAGCACGTGCAGCCGCGCGAAGAACAAGCGTTGCTCGTCGGTGGGCAGCGTTGGCCCCGATGCCACCGGACCTCGGCGGGCATGGGTGACGGTTAGTCCTCTGGCGAAGGTTGGTGTCTGCCCGAGAACGGGCGTTGCCCCCTGACCCTGGACACTTGAACCTTGGATCGTGATGGTCCGGGGAGATCAGGAGTCCCTGACAGATGGTGATGAAGCACTATCCCGCGCAGTTCAAGGCGGACGCCGTGGCGTTGTACCGGTCGAGGCCGGGCGCGACGATCGCGCAGGTCGCTGGCGACCTCGGGGTCAACCGGGAGACGTTGCGTAGCTGGGTCCGCGCCGACGATCAACGGCGAGGCGCGACGGCCGGGCCAGCGGGGCCGCCGGTGGCCGGTTCGATCGAGGACGAGAACGCCGCGTTGCGTCGACGGGTCCGGGAGTTGGAGGAGGAACGCGACATTCTACGTAGGGCGGCCCGGTATTTCGCCGGGGAGACGCGCTGGTGAACCGCTTCCAGTTCGTCGCCGACTACCAGCAGCGCTACGGCGTGAAGCGGTTGTGTCAGATCGTCGGGGTGCCCCGGTCCAGCTACTACCACTGGCGGTCCGCCACCGCTGGTAGGGCGGCACGGCAGGCTGCGGACGCCGCCCTCGCGGACCGGATCCGGGCGGTGCACGCCGAGCATGACGGCACCTACGGAGCACCACGGATCACCGCCGAACTCCGCGACGCCGGCCTGGCGGTCAACCGTAAGCGGGTCGCCCGGGTGATGCGACGCTTCGGCGTGCGGGGCCTGCGGCTGCGTCGCCGCCTGCGTACGACGGTGCCGGACCCGGCCGCGGCGAAGGCCCCGGACCTGATCGGCCGGGACTTCACCACCCCGGAACCGAATCAGCGTTACGTCGGCGACATCACGTACCTACCGGTCGGCGAGCGCGGGTTCCTGTACCTGGCCACCGTCATCGACCTGCACTCCCGCCGGCTGGCGGGCTGGGCGATCGCCGACCACATGCGCACCGAACTGGTCATCGATGCCCTGTACGTCGCCCAACGCACCCGGGGCAGCCTCACCGGGGCGATTATGCACACCGACCACGGAGCTCAATACACGTCGAAGGCGTTCGCGGACGCCTGCACCACGGCCGGGGTCCAGCAGTCGATGAGCGCGGTCGGCAGCTCCGCCGACAACGCCCTCGCGGAGTCGTTCAACGCCACCTTCAAACGCGAAACCCTGCAAGGCCGCCGCGCCTTCACCGACGAACGGCAAGCCCGACTCACCGCGTTCCGGTGGCTACACCGCTACAACACCATCCGACGCCACTCCCGGCTCGGACAGCAATCCCCGATCACCTACGAGAAGACCACCCGGCCAGCAGCAGCTACGCTGCCCCTGGCCGCATAAACCCGTGTCCAGGATCAGGGGTCAAGCCCCAACAGCCCAGAGGATCAGGTCGGTCAGTCGGTGGGTGAGGACGGACCAGCCGAGCGGCTGTTCGGCGATGTCGATGCGGTCCACCTGCTCGTTGAGGACCGCAGTGAGGATGAAGTCTGCCTCGGCGGCATCGTCGAGAGCGGCGAGCAGGGTCACGTTCGCTCCGAGCCGTCCGAGTCTGCGCCGGACGGCGATTGCCTGCCCGAGCGGCACCGCCGCGAATGGCCGTCGTCCGGACTCCCAGCTCGGTACGGTCACGCGGTCCACGCCCAGGTCGGCGGCGAGTTGCTCCTGCGTCAGCGGGATGGACTCCCGGATCAGTTTGAGAAGGTAGCCGGTCACCTCGCCGCGTTGTGGTGCTGATCGTCCGCGACCTGCCATGCGTCATCCCTCCGTTGACCGGTGGTCAACGTTTCCGCCGTGAAATTAACGCTGTGGCGGACATGTGGCCTGCTCACTCGTACTTCGGGTGAGTCCCACCGCCGTCGTTGTGATCGTAGCGTCGTAGTTACCGAACGTTCCAGATCTGGTCCCGTGGCTCGGGGCCGGACATGGGGTGCTGCCCGGTGGAGGGAGCCAGTAATGCGGGACAGGACGTCACCGAGGCGACGAGTGTCCTACGACCAGTACCTGATCGCCGTCGCGATGACCCTGGTACGGCGACATCGGCCGGCGTGGTCGTGGCGCAAATGGAGGTGGCTGTGCCGTTGTGGGGCCGATCTGCCTTGTCGGAGCCGCCACCGTATCCCGATCAACCGCCGGCACTGGCCGGCTAAGGAAGAGCAGTGACCAACGACGCCGAGAGACGGATCCTGCTCGCGCATCGGCCAGGGGTGGACGGTCTGTGCGCCGGCTGCCGTGCGTGGTGGTCACGCCTGGTCCCGTACCCGTGTTGGCAGGTGGAATGGCTGACCAGCCGACAGGCCCGCGCGAGCGTCGCCCGGTTTCTCGGCGGTGTGCGGTGACCACCCACGGCCCGGTCATGCCCGTCTGGAACTGCGGAGGCTGTGGCCTGCCCTGGCCCTGCACCACACGGAAGCAGGAGTTGCGGGCGCAATTTGTCGGCGCTCCGGTGTCGCTGGCGCTCTACCTTGGCTCCCACCTTGTCCAAGCCGCCGAAGACATGCCCTGGACACCGGCCGGCGCGTTGCACCACCGCTTTCTCGGCTGGACCCGACACCCGCCGGAGTTACCGCAGCGAAGGACAGCAACCATGCCAGCCGAACCGAACCGAGATGCACCCCAGTGGGCTCGCTGACCTCGGATCAGGCCGGAACCGGGGCGTTGGACGTTGTTGCTGCCCTGGTGGCGGTATTCGACGGCTTGGACGAGGCATTCCAGCTTGTCGGCGTCGATTGCGGTGCCCCGGTTCGCCGCCGTACCTTGGCCGTATGTTCGAGGTTCTGTTCGTGTTGGCCGCTCTGGTAGCTACCGTGCTCGGAATAGTGGTGGTGCGCAAAGTGCGGGTCAAGCGATTGGAAGGGCTGGGGGGCAGCGCCTACTCCGACGGATGGTGGGTCGCCGGGAGCGGTCGCCGGAGTGGCGATGACAGTGCCAGCGGGGGCGGCGACAGCGGGGGCGGTGGGGGCGGTGGGGGAGAGTAACGGCTCGCGGCGGCCGTTCTGGCTCTGGTGCCCGCGCAGCTCGGAGCACCCATAGCTCTACTTGAGGCAGAGGCCGGCAAACCCTGCACAGAGCGTCAGGCCCAAGCCGGCGAAGATCCCCCTCCATGGGGCGACTGTGGGTGAACCAGCCTCGTTCTGTCAGGAGGCGTCCGGAGGGGCGGGCGCACAGGCGACAAGAACCCGGCAAATTTCGTGAACTGCGCGTTGTGTCGTCGTGACCGTGGATGGGCTATCCCTACCGGCGGTACGGTGGTTGGCTTCAGTGCCATCCGAAGTGGTGGCCGATAGCGTGACTGACATCGACATCTCCCTCGTTTGAGTAGGAACCTGAGGTGAACGGTGTGGTTGCCGTACGTCAAGATGTAACTGCCCGGGCGACCCCGGTCCGAGCGCGCCTGCTGGGGCCCGACCTGGCGCGCGGGGGCATGCTGCTGTTGATCGCGCTGGCAAATGTTGATGTTTTCGCCTTCGGCTTCCTGCCGGGATTCCGTGGGTACCCGGTCGAGCAATCTGTGCTCGACAGCGTTTTCACCGTGGTGCGGATGGTCTTGGTTGACGGCCGGGCCTTTCCGCTTTTCGCCGCGTTGTTCGGCTATGGTCTCACGCAGCTTCTACAAAACCGGGGTTCGGTAAGAGCCGGGCGTTCCACTTGGCTGTTGCGTCGACGTGGCATCTGGTTGGTGGCTATCGGGTTCGTGCACGGCATGCTGTTGTTCACGGCCGACATTGTTGCGCTCTACGGGTTGTGTGCCCTCCTCTTCGCCGGGCTCGTGGTGCGGCTCAGCGACCGTGGACTGCTGGCCGTGGCCCTGTCGCTGACGGCGCTCGCCCTGCTGTCCGGTGCCCTCCGCGGGCTGCCCGCGGAGGCGCTTGGCCAGGCGGAGGTGGTCACGGCGACGCCGACGATATTCGGCGGTGAAGCCCTCGGGGCGTTGCAGGCGAGGGTAGGTGAGTGGGCCGTGGGGGCGATTCGCCTGTTCGGCCTGATGCCGGCGGTGCTGTTCGGTGTCTACGCGGGGCGTAGGTCAGTCTTGACCTGGGGGCCGGAGCGGAAACGGGTACTGGGCCTGGTCGCGGTTGCCGGACTGGCGGTCGGCATCCTTGCGGGGGTGCCCTCGGCGCTGATGGCGGCATCAATATGGACTGACCCGGCACTCGGTATCAGTGCGGTCGCGGGAACGCTTCACCTGGCGGGCGGGTATGCCGCCGCAGCAGGTTATCTGGCCCTTTTTGCGCTACTCGCGGCTGCCGTACGGCAGCCTCCAGGCCCGCTGGTAAAGGCACTGTCGGTGAGCGGGCAACGCTCCTTGACTCTGTATCTGAGCCAATCCCTGCTGTTCCTCGTCCTCTTCGACCCGGACTTTTTTGGGCTGGGCGACAACTTCGGCATCGCGGTGAACTCTGCGGTGGCGGTCGGTGTCTGGGTCGTCGGCGTTCTCAGCGCGCTGTTGATGGACCGGCTCTCCGTCCGTGGCCCGGCCGAGGTGCTGCTACGCCGGCTCACCTACCGGCCGCCGGCCCGATCGGCGGGGCCGCGCCCTCGTCGAGGGCCGGATCGCCCGGGTCCGACGCCCCGGTCCGGTGTTTCGC
The DNA here is from genome assembly GCF_013416675.1 of Salinispora sp. H7-4. Classification (NCBI taxonomy): domain Bacteria; kingdom Bacillati; phylum Actinomycetota; class Actinomycetes; order Micromonosporales; family Micromonosporaceae; genus Salinispora; species Salinispora sp. H7-4. Next base: position 388,637 of record NZ_JABZED010000003.1, on the reverse strand, counting down.
GGAGGGTGTAGCGGCGCAGCCGTACGGGTCGGCCCTCGGGGTTGGTCCAGGCGGCAGCGGTGGCGGTGTGGGTGTGCCGCCAGCCGGTGCGCTCGTACAGGGCGACGGCGGCGGCTGACCGGGGTTCGTCGACGATCTCCAGCGTGAGGTCGAGTTGGTGCTCGGTGGCCCACTGGCGGGCGTGGTACAGGAGCCTGGTCGCGGCGTTGAGGCGACGGGCGGCCGGCGCGACGAACAGCCGGCTGACCTCGGCCACGGTCGCGGAGCCAGGGCCGGTCGCAGCGACAGGGCTGGTCGCGGAGCCAGGGCCGGTCGCAGAGTCGGGGTCGGTTGTGGAGGCGGGGTCGGTCGTGGCCACGGGGTGGTGGATGGCGATGTGGCCGACGATGGTGTTTCCGCGCTCGGCGATCCAGGCGTGGCGGGTGTTGGCGGGGGACAACCACCGGTATGGGTCGGTGGGCCAGTGCAGCGGGTAGCGGTCCCGCCGGTGCACGTCCGCGAGGACCGAGATGCAGCGGTGCAGGTCGGCTGGGACCCGATCGCGGATGCTGAGGTCGTCCATCTGGTCATCATCGTCGAGCGGCCCCTCGGGGTGAACCCTGACAACATTCATGGTCAACTACTGATGTCTGGGGCAGTTCTCCACCGCTAGTGTCTGTCGAGGATGGACAAAGCCCCACGAGGAGGACGCACCGTGAATAGAGCCCACCGATGAGCCGACGCCGGCTCGCCGCCGCGGCCACCGTCGTCGGACTGGCCGCCGCCAGCCTCACCGTCACCGGCAGCACCGCTGTCGCGTACGGCGATGGCTACTCGGCCCTGATCCAGCGCGCGTCGTACGGCGTGCCGCACATCACCGCCCGTGACTTTGCCAGCCTCGGCTTCGGTGCCGGCTACGTGCAAGCCGAGGACAACATCTGCCTGATCGCCGAGCGGATGGTGACGGTCCGCGCCGAACGGTCCCGCTGGTTCGGCGCGGACGGCAACGTCAGCAGTGACCTCTTCCACCAGAAGGCCATCGACGACCAGGTCGCCGAGAAGCTACTCGATGGTCCCCACGACGGCGTCCGGGCACCCTCCACACAGGTGCGCGATCAGGTCCGCGGCTTCGCTGCCGGCTACAACGCGTACCTCCGGGACGGGAAGGCGACCACCGACCCGGCCTGTGCCGGGAAGGAATGGGTACGCCCGATCAGCGAACTGGACATGTGGCGGGCGCAGTGGGCCGACATGGTCCTGGTCAGCTCTGGCGGGCTTGCCGACGGTATCGTCGCCGCTGCGCCCCCCACCGCCAGCGGGAACAGCATGTCGGCGAGCGCCCCACCGGGTGCGGTGGTCACCGGCTCGGAGGGTACGGCGACCGATTTGGGCAGCAACGCGTACGGCTTGGGACGGGATGCCACCACCAGCGGCGCCGGCATGTTGCTGGCCAACCCGCACTTTCCGTGGGACGGCGCCGACCGCTTCTACCGGATGCATCTGAAGGTGCCCGGCCGCTACGACGTCGAGGGCGCGGCACTGGTCGGTGGCCCAACCATCCAGATCGGCCACAACGGCCAGGTCGCCTGGAGCCACACCGTCTCCACCGCGAAGAGATACGTCTGGCACCGGCTGGAGCTGGTGCCCGGTGACCCGACCAGCTACCGCTACGATGGCGAGCCCCGGAAGATGACCGCCCGTACGGTCACCGTCCAGACTCCCGACGGGCCGGTCAGCCGGACCCTCTACGACACCCACTTCGGCCCGGTCGTCGTGGTGCCCGGTGCGCTCGACTGGACCACCACCACGGCGTACGCGATCACGGACGCCAACGCCACCAACAACCGCGCACTCGACGGCTGGCTGGCCATGGGGCAGGCCGGGTCGGTGGGCGAGCTGCGGACGGTGTTGGACGAGCGGCAGTTCCTGCCCTGGGTCAACGTCGTCGCCGTGGACCGTCGTGGCCAGGCCCTCTACGCCGACCACTCGGTCGTGCCCCGGGTGACCGACTCCCTGGCCGCCGCCTGCATTCCGGCCCCATTCCAGGACTTGTACGAGAGCGAGGGGGAGGCGGTCCTCGACGGTTCCCGCTCCTCGTGCGAGTTGGGCCGGGATCCGGACGCCGCGGTGCCCGGCATCCTCGGCCCGGCCAACCTGCCCACCCTGGTCCGCAGTGACTACGTGACCAACTCCAACGACAGCTACTGGCTGGCCAATCCGGAGCATCCGCTGGAGGGCTACCCGCGCATCGTCGGCGACGAGCAGACCCAGCGCAGCCTGCGGACCCGGCTCGGCGTGCATCAGGTGCAGCAGCGCCGTACCGGCACCGATGGACTTCCCGGGAGGGGCTTCACCACCAGCAACCTGTGGGACGTGACCCTCGGCAACCGGGCCTACGGCGGTGAACTGGTCCGCGACGACCTGGTCCGGAGCTGCGAGGCGCAGCCGACGGCGACCACCTCCGACGGCGCCACCGTCGACCTGACCGCAGCCTGCGCCGCCCTGCGCGGGTGGGATCTGCGGGTCGATCTGGACAGCCGGGGCGCCCACCTGTTCACCGAGTTCGCCCTGGCCGAGGGCCTGCGCTTCGCCGACTCGTTCGACCCGACCGCCCCGCTGACCACGCCGAGCCGACTCGCCGTCGCCGACCCGGAGGTGCGGACCGCGCTCGCGGACGCCGTCCAGAAACTGGAGGGCATCCCGCTCGACGCCCGGCTCGGCGACATCCAGACCGAGCCGCGGGGTGCCGAACGCATTCCGATCCACGGTGGACATGACGACGCCGGCGTCTTCAACCTGATCCACGGAGGGTTTGAGCCCGGCGTCGGCTATTCCAAGATTGTCCATGGCACCTCGTTCCTGATGGCCGTCGAGCTGGGTAGCGACGGGCCGTCGGGCCGGCAGATCCTCACCTACTCGCAGTCGACCAACCCGAACTCCCCCTGGTACGCCGATCAGACCCGGCTGTATTCGGGCAAGGGTTGGGACACCATCAAATTCACGCAGCGCCAGCTCCGAGCCGACCCGAACCTGGTCACGTACCGGGTGGGGGAGCGGCGCGACTGACCGCGGCTGGCGGCCGGTGGGCCAGCCCCACCGGTCGCCGACCCCACCGCCCGGCTACCGGCGAAACTCGATGGTGCCAGGCCGATTCGTGGGATTGGATGCGTCGATGAGCATCATTCTGAGCACTCCGAAGGTCGACGAGCTGTCATCGGCGGCCGAGGCGCTCAAGCGGTGGCAGCTCGACGAGGGAGCGCTGCAGTTGCACTCCGGCGACCTCGGCTGGCACTCGCAAAACGGTGTCGAGGCTACCGCCGCTGCGATTCGGATGTGGTCGCGCGACGGGGAGGTTGTCGCGATCGGGCTGCTGGACGGCCGGGGGCTGGTGCGCCTGGCGGTCGCTCCGCACCGGCGCGAGGATGCGGCACTGGCCCGCCGGCTCACCGCCGATCTGGACGACCCGGCAGGTGTCCTGGCCGGCGACGGCGACGGCGGCGCAACCGTTGAAGCCCGGGGTGCGGAGCTTCTGACCCAGCTGCTGCTGGAGCGGGGTTGGGAACGGGACGAGCCGTGGACAACGTTCCATCGAACCCTCTCGGACCCGGTGGAGGAGCGCGGTCTGCGCGTCGAGACGATCGAGCCCGATCGCGCCGAGGTGTGGGTCGCCGTTCACTGGTCCGCATTCCGTGGCTCGGTCCGCACTGATGCCGACCGACGCCGTACGGTCGGGCGTTGGCTCACGATGGCCGGTGGCCCGTTCTACGGTGACGCACGCAGCCTCGCCATATTCGACGAGAACGACGATGCCGTGGCGGTGGCGGCCGTGTGGTCAGCCGGCCCCGGACGGCCGGGACTGCTGGAACCGATCGGCGTCCACCATGGTCACCGAGGCCGTGGCTACGGCACCGCGGTCACGCTCGCCGCCGCCGCGACCCTTCGCGACCTGGGCTCCTCCAGCGCGGGCGTGTGCGTGCAGAGCTCCAACCTCGGTGCCATGGCCACCTACGCCTCGGCCGGCTTCACTCCGTCCGCCGAGGTGACTGATCTGCGCCGCGGCCCTCGGTGACCCACTCGGCGTGCGGCCCGCGGGGAGCTGTAGGGGACAGCATCGGGGTGGAGGGTGGCATCGATGCGGTCGGTAACGTGTCGGGGGGGCATCGATTCATGACGTTCGGGGTACCGTCAATGTGATGGCCGGCTGGGTGAGTTCGCCGGGCCTGTTTAGCTTGGAGTGGCGTTATGGCCTCGTCCGTCGACCCGCGCTTCGGGGTAGCACTGCGTGAGTTCCGGGAGCGGCGTGGTCTGTCGTTTCGATCCCTCGGGCAGCTCGCTCATCGGAGTAAGAGCCATCTGCAGGAGCTGGAGGCAGGAATCAAGGCTCCGACACTCGACACGGCGCGCCACCTGGACCGGATTCTCGGCGCGGGAGGCGTGCTGGCTCGCCTGGTTGACGCGCCGATCGACCATGCGGCGGAGGCCGGCGAACTCCGGGCGAGAGTCGCTGCCAGTGATGTGAGTGGAGAGGTGCTCGACCGGATCGAGCAGGGCGTTGACGACCTGGCCAGTTCCTATCCGACGTTGGCTCCGGCGGACCTGTTGCCGCTGGTACGGCGGCACCTCGCCGTTGTGCGGCGGCTACTGGATGGACGGGTCACGCTTGCTCACCAACGGCGGTTGTTGGTTGCTGGTGCCTGGTTGGCGGTGCTACGGGCGACCGTTCACATTGACCTTCGGCAGCGGGTCGCTGCGGCTGCCCACCTGCGAGCTGCGCGGGACCTTGCCGAACATGCCGAGCACGGTGAGATTCAGGCATGGTGCCTGGAAACCCGGGCCTGGGACGTGCTGACTCAAGGTGACTACCGGAGGGCGCTCGATCTTTCCATTCAAGCTCAGCGGGTCGCCCCGAAGGGCAGCTCTGCTCGCATCCAGGCGACCGCTCAGGAGGCACGTGCGTGGGCACGGATGGGCGAGGTCGGTGCGACCCGTCGAGTGCTGGACCGGGTGGAGCGGTTGACGGCGAATCTGCCCGTTCCGGAGCGGGCCGAGCACCACTATCGTTACGACCCGGCCAAGGCTGCCGCCTATACGGCCACGACGTTGGCGTGGGCGGGGGACCCCGGTGCCGAGCAGGTAGCGCGGGCGGTGCTGGCTGACTTGGACCCGCACGGAGATGGGGGAGCGCGGCCTCGCCGGTCCGCGTCAGCTCGTCTCGATCTTGGCCTTGCCCTGGTCGCCGCCGGTCAGCCCGACGAGGCGGTCGCTCTGGGGGTGCAGGCTGTGGCGTCCGGGCGGGTGGTGCCGTCGAACTGGTGGCGAGCTGCGGAACTGTTGACAAAGGTGGAACAGTCGGGGGCACCGGAGGCCGCGACCTTGCGTGACCTGTGCGTGGAGTACGCCCCGGGACGCCGACTACCAGCGGACAGCAAACCTGGTTAGCGGACACTTAGCTGCTGGATCGATGACGTGCCCGGCGGGACGCTGGACCTGACCACACCGGGCGCGGAACGAGATACATGGGCAGATGTCCCTCCGCGCTTTCAGGATTGAGGGGCGGACCTATGGCCGTGGCAATTGGCTTTCTGCGTCGAATCGTCAGTCGATACCTCGTGTCGGCACCGGCTGGCTCAGGTGTCGGCCAGCGCATCCAGGAAATGGAACAGGAAGCCGCGCGACAGCGCCTGTTGGAGCAGGCGCGAGGCGCGCATCAGCAGTCGGCAACAGGCAGCAGGTAGAGGTTTTGATGTCTGTGGAGCGGCGGGTCCCTTATGACGCGTACGTCTTGGCGGTCGCGCTGACCCTGGCGCGTCGGCATCGTTCGGTCTGGTGCTGGCGACGGTGGCGGCGGATCTGCCGATGTGGCGGAGAATTACCGTGCCGTGCGCGACATCAGATTCCGATTAATCGCGGCCACTGGCCAGCGGAGGGGGAGTGGTGAGCGGCGAGTTGGAGCGGACGATCCTCACGGTGCACCTTCGGGGGCACGACGGCATGTGTGTCGGCTGTCTGGCGTGGTGGTCGCGGTTGGTGCTGTACCCGTGTTGGCAGGTGGAGTGGGCGACCCGGCGGCAGGCGCGCGCGAGCGTCGCCCGGTTCCTGGATAGCCTCAGCTGTGCCCTGGAGTGAAGAGGATGCTGAGGAAGTTCAGCGACAGCTTCGGCGTCAGGTTGACCTGTCGACCCGACTGACCTCCTTCCCGGAGTCGGTGGTGGGGCTCGACGTGTCCTACGAGAAAGCTACCAACCGGGTATGTGCGGCGGCGGTGGTGATCGAGCTGGAGTCGTTGGCGGTGACAGATGTGGCGACCGTGGTCGGGGAGGTCACGTTTCCGTACGTCCCTGGCCTGCTGGCGTTTCGGGAGGCGCCGATTCTGTTGGAGGCGCTCCAGGGGTTGGCGGATGAGCCGGAGGTGTTGGTCTGTGACGGCTACGGCGTCGCACATCCGAGGCGCTTCGGCCTGGCCTGCCATGTCGGTGTGTTGACTGGGCTGCCAGCGTTCGGGGTCGCCAAGACCTCCTTCACCGCCGATTTTGCGTACCCAGACCTTCGCCGTGGCGCCGGATCGCCGCTGGAGGAGGGTGGGGAGACGCTTGGGCGTGCGCTACGTACGCGGGATGGGGTCAAGCCCGTCTTCGTTTCGGTTGGCCACCGAATTGGTCTTGATCAGGCGTGCGACATAACCCTGAGCTTGTGTCGGCGCTATCGAATCCTGAGGCGACCCGTCAGGCGGACATCGTGTCCCGTCGAAGGCTGCGCGGGTCGGGCCGGTCCGGAGGCTGATCGGGCGGCTGGCCTGGTCGAGGACGGAGTCTTCGTTGCCGGATCCCCAGAACGCCCCGGGCGGAGTGAGGTTAACTCGGCATGGTCCCGTCGGCCCAGCCCGGAGGGCGCTTTCCGGTTCCCGCCCTCACACGGTCGTTCGTCGAGGTGGGCGGTGCGTGATTCGCTACGAGGGAGGCTCAACCGCTCCCACGGGGACCGCTTCCGCTCCGTCCAGGTCGGTTGATCTCGCGGACGGCCGGCGGGACGTACGTTCCGGCGGCCACGCTCCCCTCCGGGCCGTAGACGCGGAGCATCATGCTGAAGGGCCCATCGGGAACGGGTAGCCAGTTGGCGATACTCACTCCGGGTGGCGGAGTTGGCGTTGCGTAGATGCTGATCGATCCGTCCTCGTTGGTCTCGAGCCCGGGCGTATAGCCTGCTACGACGTACTTGTCCTCCGGGTTGCGATGCAGGGTAATTGTTTCGGATATGTAGGAGGTAACGGACCAAAACTCGCGGGCCTGGGGGATTTGGTCTCTTTCGAACGTGAGGACATATCCGCCGGAGGCGCCATTCAGTTGTTGATCATTGCTGTCTCGGAAAACGTCATAGTACGCTGAACTCTCGATGTCATTGCAGTACTGGCAGAATTGGGTAATCGAGGATCGGTCGAGGTAGTTGGTTCCCCAGAAGCCGATGTTCCGGAAGTTGATCCAGTTGTTCTGGTCGGTGTTGTCAAGATAGTTCGAAATGATGTCGGCCTGCGCGTCCTGGGTTGCTCGCGCGAATTCGTCCTCGAACATCCCGGTAGCGAACAGCCGGTCGAACTCTTCCGCAAGTGCCCTGTTGTCGCCAGTGAGCGGTGGTGTCCGGATATCCATAACCCCCCGCTGGAGTTCTCGCAGGAAGCGAAGTGGGTTGTCTCTGATCATCCGGTCCGCGTCGAGTTTGAACGAGCGAGCCCAGAAAGACACCGGGACAATCAGGGTCTCTGCCAGTACGCCCCGCTCGTAGGCCAGCAGGGGGCCCATGCGGAGGGATCGCCGGAACTCTTCGGCCAGCGCGATCTGGTTCTCCCCGTCGGGTGAGAATCTGTTGGTTCGGATGATCATCAGCGGATTCGTCACCGGAAGTGGGATCTCGGTTAGTTCCGGAGGAAGGGTTCCGCTCCAGCCGGGTCCGGTAAGGGCGTAGCGCCCCCCAGAGGTTGTCGAGATATCCGTCTTGATGATGTTTCCGTAGACGTCTGTGACGAGTACGCCGTAGGTGGCCATGGTGTCCGGGATTTCCAGTACCGCTGGTTCGTTCCGTACGCCGACGAGCGCAGAAGTGTACAGCGTGTCGTCATTGGGTGCTACGACGGAGCGAAATAGTGGGGACATCCGGTCTGGCCCGAAAAGCAGGTTGGGGACCAGGATGAGCTGTTGTTGGTGGGTGAACCAGCGGGGATAGAATTTCGTCACATAACGGCGAGTCACGTCATAAACGTCCGTTGCCTGACTGTCGGCCCCTCCTTCTGATCCCCCGGAAGATGGTGATCTCGCAGTGGTGTGCGAGGGGACGGTAAGTAGGATCACCACGGCGCAGAGGGAGGCACAGAGGGATCGGATCAAGCGGGCCATGAAGCCTCCTTCAAATGATGCGTAGGTGGGCATCACGAATTCGCAACCGAGTGGGCGATTACTTCAGACCAAATCTGATGATCGTTCACAGTCTCGCAAACTATGAGCCGCAATTCCGCGAAACAGCTCGTGTCACCCGAAGGCGGAGTCTGTCCGGCTTCGCGCACCGAACCCTGGGTCGCTGCGGTAGCTTTGAAGATTCGCATGGCGGGCGAGGGTCCGACCCAGGGTTCGAGATCCGTCGATTGACGGGCCTTTGCGGGGCTCTGGGTTGCCGGCGGTGGGGCGGGTGTGCGCCTTGCGGCCCACGGCAACGGAGTAGTTCCGGCGCTTGACCGGGGGCTCCGGCACGTGGAGGTGGCCGCCGGGCTGGTTGGCCGGGGATCGGCCGCCGCTGTTGGTCAGGATGCCTGGCGGATGGACGGGTTGGTGAGCCACGCCTCGGCCAGGTCGGCGAGGGGGGCGTCGAGGGCACGACTGAGGCAGACCACGGTGCCGAACGCCGGTGCGGGCAGGCGACCCGACTCGATCTTGCGCAGGGTTTCGGGGGAGATGCCGGCCGCCAGGGCCACCTCGACGAGGCTGCGGTCGGCCCGCGCGGCCCGGAGGGCGGTCCCGAGGCGCTGACCCGCGGCGATCTGTTCGGCGGTCAGGGGTTGGCGAACCATGCCGGCAGGATAGCTCCCGGCGTTCTCCCCCGGGGGTGGTATAAAAATACCGTATTAAAATACCGCTGCCTGGGAGGCGTCGTGATCGAGCTGAAGTCCGCCGAGGAGATCGGCCAGATGTCGGTCACCGGCCGGTTCGTCGGCGAGCTGCTCGCCGAACTGGGCGAGGTCGCCGCGGTCGGCGTGAATCTGATGGACCTCGAACACCACGCCCGCCGTCGAATCGCGCAACGCGGCGCCGAGTCCTGCTACTGGGACTACGCTCCGTCCTTCGGCCGCGGCCCCTTCCGTAACGTCCTGTGCCTGTCGGTCAACGACGCGGTGCTGCACGGCCTGCCGCACGACTATCTCCTCCGCGACGGTGACCTGCTCAGCATCGACATGGCGGTCAGCATCCAGGGCTGGGTCGCCGACTCCGCGGTCTCCCTCATCGTGGGCGCCCCCGCCCCGGCTGACCTGAAGCTGATCGAGGCCACCGAGGTCGCCCTCGACGCCGGCATCGCCGCCGCCCAGCCGGGGGGCCGGCTCGGCGACATCTCCGCCGCGATCGGTCGGGTCGCGGACTCCTACGGCTATCGGGTCAACGGCGAGTTCGGTGGGCACGGCGTCGGCCGCACCATGCACGAGGCTCCGCACGTGGCCAACAATGCCCGTGCCCGTCGCGGCCTGAAGCTGCAGCCCGGCCTCACCATCGCCATCGAGCCCTGGTTCTGCGCCTCCACCAACAAGATTAAGTTTGACGAGGATGGCTGGACGATCCGCTCCGCCGACGGCTCCCGTACCGCCCACTCCGAACACACGATCGCCATCACCGCCACGGGCCCGCAGGTGCTGACCCGCCGCCCCGGCCGCGGTGCCGCCGGCGGCGTGCCTGCGGCGGCCTCCTGACCCGACCCCAAGAGACCGCCGTACCCGGATCGGGGCGGGTCAGCTGATGTAGTGCAGGATCACGTTGTGCACGTGGTGGCTCTTCTGGGAGCCGCGGAACTCCACCTCGTAGGTGTGCGTGCCGACGTGAATGGCGATGGCGCCGGTGGAGAAGAACGAGCCGCCCCACGACTTGTTGCTGACCACGCTCACGCTGGTGATCTTCGCGTACGGGATGCTGGTGATCGCGTAGCGTTTGCCGATGAACGAGCGATCCTGAATGATCACGCGTCGGTCGGTCACGCCGATGAAGCCGGTACCGGTGCCGACGGCGTCGTAGACGGCGATGATCTGCTCGCCCTCGAGCAGCCCGCTCTGGATCTGCTGGAACTGCTCCTTGCGGTCGTACGTCGCGTTCGCCATGACCTCAGCGTAGGCGTGGAAAGCACATCGAAGCTTGACGAAATGACCTGCGGTGACGGCTCGTGGCTGCCGGTGGCCCGTCGTCGTCTCAGGGCTCGGTGACGGCGCGGTACGCGTCCTCGATGCGGGCGGCCAGTAGGACCTCGCCCTCGGTCAGCGGCACGGTCTCGTGGCCGACTCGGATCTCGGTCTGGTCGGCGTAGCGGCTGATGTCGGGACGGAGGTGCAGCGCGTCGGCGACCACCTTCACCCGCTCGGTGAGGGCCGCGTGCTGTGAGTCGTCGATGGGGAGCGTCCGTCGGATCCCTTCGCCCTCCCGGGTCCAACCGGGCAGCAGCGTCAGCGCATCGTTGAGATAGTTGTGCTTACCCCGCCCGAACGGCATCCGTACCACCACACCTCCCGGCATCGTTGCGGTCTTGTAGCCTAAACGTCGCTTTTCCGTGTCTTTTCGGTGGCCTAAGTCTGTCCCTTGGTGGGAGCTGTGTCCACGGCCACACTTCTGGGTCTTCCTGGCCTGATGGGTTGGTCACGGTACCCAAACCGACGATTGATCTGGCACGCTGGACGCTCGTGCGAACCGAACAGGCAAGCGATGGCGGCCGGGTCGAGCGATCCGAGCCGAAGGTGGTCGTCGGCGCGGCAATTATCCAGAACGGCCGGGTGCTGGCCTGCGCACGGTCTGCCCCGCCGGAGGTGGCGGGCCGGTGGGAGTTCCCCGGCGGCAAGGTGGAGCCGGGGGAGACCGAGACCGCGGCGCTACGGCGCGAGTGCGCCGAGGAACTGGCTGTCCGGGTGGAGATCGGCGAGCGGGTCGGCCGGAGTGTGCGGATGGCCCACGGGCGCTCCGTGCTGAAGGTGTATCTGGCCCGGTTGCTCCCCGGCGACCAGCCGCAGGCCTTGGAACACTCGGCGCTGCGTTGGCTCTCGGCCGCCGAGTTGGACAGCGTCACCTGGCTACCCGCCGATGCTCCGATTGTCGCCGCGCTCCGCCGACTGCTGGCGGCTGGTTGACCCGCAGCAGAACCGGAAGGGCGACCCGAAAACGGACAGGGCCGGCGGAGTTAGCCGCCGGCCCTGTCATCGTCGCTGCCGTGTTCAGTGCTTGTCCTGCTCCGGGTGGGCGTAGTTCAGGTGCTCCGGCGGCAGCGGGAAACTCACGTCCTCGCCGAACGGTGACGGTGCCGCCGGCCGGTCGAAGGTGAGCTCGGTCAGGGGCAGCTTGCCCGACTCGTCGAGTGTTGGGGCGGTCGGCTTCGGCACCTCGCGGTGCCAGTTGACACCCGCCTGCGCCTGCGCCTCGGCCTCCGGGTCGTGCGAGGCTCCCGCGTGGGAGTGGAACCCGGGCGGGCCGGCGGCGGGGGTGCGCACGGCGCCCGGGGAGTGCTCGCTGGTCACGCTGGTCTGAGGCACCTGACCCCTCCGGAAGATCTTGTTACCGAGCCAAACAAGAGGATCATACTTCCGGTCGACTACCCGCTCCTTCATGGGGATAATCCCGTTATCCGTGATCTTGATGTGCTCGGGGCAGACCTCGGTGCAGCACTTGGTGATGTTGCAGTAGCCCAAGCCCTGTTCGGCCTGCGCGTACTCCTTGCGGTCGTCCCGCGCGTCCAGCGGGTGCATGTCCAACTCGGCCGCGCGAATGAAGTACCGCGGCCCGGCGAAGGCGGGCTTGTTCTCCTCATGGTCCCGGATCACGTGACAGACCGTCTGGCAGAGGAAGCACTCGATGCACTTGCGGAACTCCTGCGAGCGCTCGACGTCAACCTGCTGCATCCGGTAGTCGCCCGGGGTGACACCGGGTGGCGGTGCGAAGGCCGGTGTCTCCCGGGCCTTCTCGTAGTTGAACGAAACATCGGTGACCAGGTCCCGCACGATCGGGAACGTCCGTAGCGGCGTGACTGAGATCGTCTCGTCCGCGGTGAAGGTCGACATCCGGGTCATGCAGGCCAGCTTCGGTTTGCCGTTGATCTCCACCGAGCAGGAGCCGCACTTGCCGGCCTTGCAGTTCCAGCGGCAGGCGAGGTCCGGCGCCTCGGTGCTCTGCAGTCGGTGGATGATGTCGAGGACGACCTCGCCCTCTTTCACCTCGACCAGGTATTCCTTCAGGTCGCCGCCGGTCTCGTCGCCCCGCCAGATGCGGAACTGTCGCTTCGTGGCCGGTGCGCCGGCCGCCTGGCTCTTCTCAGTTCCCATTCCTCAGCGCTCCTCCTCGGTGAGGCCGTCGAACTCCGCCAGCTCCTCGTCGGTCAGGTACTTGGCCAACTCCGCGCGGTCGAAGAGCGCGAACAGCTCCGGCCGCATCCGCGGTAGCGGCTTGCGGTCCAGGTGCACGATGTCGCCCTCCAGGGAGCAGACCTGGTTGACCCGTCGCCAGGCCGGGTCCATCGTCGGATGATCCTCACGGGTGTGGCCGCCCCGCGACTCCCGCCGCTCCAGCGCTGCCTTCGCGGTGCACTCCGAGACCACCAGCATGTTGCGGAGATCCAGGGCGAGGTGCCAGCCCGGGTTGTAGCGCCGGCCGCCCGCCGCGCTCACCTTCGCCACGCGTTCGCGGAGCTCGCCGAGGCGGGCCAGCGCGTCAACCAGCTCGCCCTCCCGGCGAATGATGCCGACCAGCTCGCCCATCACCGCCTGGAGATCCTGCTGCAGGACGTACGGGTTCTCGCCGGTGTCCCGCTGCAACGGGGCCAGGGCCGTCTCCACCGCGGTCTCCACCGCCGGCACCGGGACCCGGGGTCGGGAAGCCAACCCGTCCGCGTACGAGGCGGCGTGCCCGCCCGCCCGTTTGCCGAAGACCAGCAGGTCCGACAGGGAGTTACCGCCGAGCCGGTTGGAGCCGTGCATGCCGCCGGAGACCTCACCGGCGGCGAACAGCCCACGGACGTGGCCGAAGGCCGCACCGGAGTCGGGGTCGACCTCCACCCCGCCCATCACGTAGTGACAGGTCGGCCCGACCTCCATCGGCTCCCGGGTGATGTCGACGTCGGCCAGCTCCTTGAACTGGTGGTACATCGACGGGAGGCGACGGCGAATCTCCTCCGCCGGCAGTCGGGAGGCGATGTCCAGGTAGACGCCGCCGGCAGGGGTGCCCCGGCCCGCCTTGACCTCGCTGTTGATCGCCCGGGCCACCTCGTCGCGCGGCAGCAGCTCCGGTGGTCGCCGGTTGTTGTCCGGGTCCTCGTACCAGCGGTCCGCCTCGGCCTCGCTGTCCGCGTACTGCTTCCGGAACACATCCGGCACGTAGTCGAACATGAACCGCTTGCCCTCGGAGTTCTTCAGGATCCCGCCGTCCCCGCGGACCGACTCGGTGACCAGGATGCCCTTCACCGAGGGTGGCCAGACCATGCCGGTCGGGTGGAACTGGAGAAACTCCATGTTGATCAGCGTCGCCCCGGCGCGCAGCGCCAGCGCGTGGCCGTCCCCGGTGTACTCCCAGGAGTTCGAGGTGACCTTGTACGAGCGGCCGACCCCACCGGTGGCCAGCACCACGGCCGGCGCCTCGAAGAGAATGAACTCGCCCGACTCCCGGTAGTAGCCGAAGGCGCCGGCGACCCGGTCGCCGTCGAGCAGCAGCTCGGTGACGGTGGTCTCGGCGAACACCCGGATCCGGGCGTCGTACGAGCCGTGCTCGCGCCGATCTTCCTGCTGGAGCGAGACGATCTTCTGCTGGAGGGTACGGATCAGCTCCAGGCCGGTGCGGTCGCCCACGTGCGCGAGGCGCGGGTACTCGTGCCCGCCGAAGTTGCGCTGGGAGATCCTCCCGTCCTTCGTCCGGTCGAAGAGGGCGCCGTAGGTCTCCAGCTCCCAGATTCGCTGCGGCGACTCCTTCGCGTGCAGCTCGGCCATGCGGAAGTTGTTCAGGAACTTGCCACCGCGCATGGTGTCGCGGAAGTGCACCTGCCAGCTGTCCCGGCTGTTCACGTTCCCCATCGCGGCGGCGGCGCCGCCCTCGGCCATCACCGTGTGCGCCTTGCCGAAGAGCGACTTCGAGATGATCGCGGTCTTCTTGCCGGCCAGCCGGGCTTCGATCGCCGCCCGCAGCCCGGCGCCGCCGGCCCCGATCACGACGACGTCGTAGTGGTGTCGTTCGATTCGCGTGGTAGTGGTCATGTCGGGGCCCTCTAGTTGATGAACCGCAGGTCGGTGAACCAGCCGGCGGAGACGGCCATGATGTAGAAGTCGGTGAAGAGCACCGTGAACAGCGACACCATGGCGAACGTGCCGTGTCGGACGTTCAGCTTCGAGACCACCGTCCAGAAGCGGTACCGCACCGGGTTCCGGGAGAAGTGCTTCAGTCGTCCGCCCATCACGTGCCGGCAGGCGTGGCAGGAGAGCGTGTAGCCGGCCAGCGCGACGATGTTGACCAGGATGATCAGGGTGCCCAGACCGACGCCGAAAGCCCCGTCCGGTCCCCGGAAGGCGAGGATCGCGTCGTAGATGTTGATCAGCAGGACCACGAAGGCCAGGTAGAAGAAGTACCGGTGCCAGTTCATGACGAACAGCGGGAACCGGGTCTCCCCGGTGTACTTCTGGTGCGGCTCGGTCACCGCGCAGGCCGGCGGGGACGCCCACAACGAGCGGTAGCCCGCCTTGCGGTAGTAGTAGCAGGTCACCCGGAACCCGGCGACGATCGGGAAGGCGACGATGCCGAGGGGGAGGAAGAAGGGGAACTCGCCGAACGGGGTGCCGAAGTGCGACGAGCCGGGTACGCACGAGTCGGTCAGACACGGCGAGTACAGCGGCGTGAGGTAGTGGTAGTCCTCCACGTAGTACCACTTCGCCATGAAGACGCGGATTGTCGAATAGACGATGAAGAAGAGCAGGATCGCGGCGATGCCGACGGGCTGCACCCACCAGCGGTCGGTACGCAACGTTCGGGCCGCGATGGCGGCACGTGGACGCGCGCCCGGTCCTCCCGGCCTCGTTGCCGTTGATGTCATTCCAGTCGTCTCCCTGACGGGCCCCGGATGGGCGGCGGATCAAGTTCGGTAGGCAACCAGGCCGCACCCGCTTGCCAACGTCATGCGCACACCAACGACCGCGCCGGAGAAACGGCGCAGCTAACTGACACACGTTACGCCGATCTTTGCGAGCCGTCCGCGCAAGGCAGTGTCCCGTGTGTCCCCGTTCTTGAAAAGGCCTGTCGGCATATCGAGGCCCATCCGTTCGTTTTGACCGCGACGGCCCGGCCCGGCCGCCCGCGGTGGCCGGCGGTCGCGGATCAGCCGACCGTTGGTCCGGCCTCACGCCGGTACGCGCCCGGCGTGAGGCCGAGCACCGACCGGAATTCGTTCGCGAGGTGGGCCTGGTCGCTGTAGCCGAGGTCAGCAGCGACATCGGCCAGCGTCATCTCCGGATCATTCCGTAGGCGTTGGGCGGCGTCCTGTAGTCGGCGGCGGCGGATCATCACTGCCGGCGGCAACCCGACGAACCGGGCAGCGAGCCGCTGCACCGACCGGGCGGAGAGGCGTAGGTGGCGGGCGACATCCTCGACGGTGCGCACCGTCGGATCGCCGTCGATGAGATCGGCCATCCGGTTGGCCAACAGCGCCTCGTGCTGCGGCGGCGGCACCGTACCGGTAAGCCACGTTGCGAAGGCGTCCACCGCCTGGCGGTGCCGGGTGGGCGGATCCTGGGATCCGAGCATCGCTCGGCCCACCCGCTCCCGCAGGACCGGGAGGTCCAGGAGTTGGTACCGGTCCCGCAGCGCCGCCGGCGCGCCGGTGAAGTGGGGCGCCGCCGCTGGCCGGAGCAGAGCTCCGACCGCCCAACCGGTGCCGGTGAGGTCGCGGTACGAGCTGCGGGTCGTTGGCCCGGCGAGGCCGACCCCGGCTGGTTCGACCACGAGATTGCAGGCGGGAAACGCGATCAGCTGCTGTCGGGAGGTCTGCCCGGCCGGGAGACACCACTCTGGAATCCAGAACCAGCGCACCAGCTGTGCCACCGAATCTGGTGCCGGAAGACGGGCGAACGTGGGCAGCCGCGCCGGATAGAGGACACCCCGCCGGTTCGCCGTACCCGGCTCGGATTCCTGTCGCGAATCTTCAAGCCGCTGCGTGCTGCGCCTACCTATGGTCAACTCCCATGACTGATCCGAACCAAGCCGCCGACGGCGCGCACACCACGAACGGCATGCCGCACGGAGCTACCAGCCTGACTCCCTTTCTGGCCATCCCGGACGCCCGCCGGGCCATCGATTTCTACCAGAAGGTTTTCGGTGCGCGGGTGGTTGACGTGACCGAGCTGGGTGGTGTCGTGGCCCACGCCGTCCTCGACTTCGGCCAGGGGCTGCTGCAGCTCGGGGAGCCGATGCCCAAGTATGGGCTCGTCGCGGGCCCCGAGGGGGAGCAGGACTGCTACTCCATCGGCTTCTACTGCCCGGACGTCGACACCGTGGTCGAACGGGCCCGGGCGGCCGGCGCCATCATCCGGGAAGCCCCGTCCACGTTCGTCTCGGGTGACCGCTTCGCCAGCATCCGGGACCCGTTCGGCGTACGGTGGTCGGTCCTGACCCGGGTGGAGGATCTCTCCGAGGAGGAGAGCGCGCGACGGGTCGCCGACTGGGCCCGGAAACAGGTGGGGTGACCGGCGCGGGCAACGGGCAGCACCGCGCGGGCTGACCCGACTTTCTCCGTACCCGCCGGGGACGGCGCTCACCCCAGGTGGGTACGGAGGAAGGCCAGCTCCAGTCTCAGCAGCTGCTCACTGACACCACCCGCCGCCATGTGTGTCGCGCCGGTGAGCGGCAGCACCGAATGCGGGTGCCCGTTGGCGACCAGCGCGGCCGACAGCCGCAGCGTGTGCGCCGCCACCACGTTGTCGTCGGCCAGCCCGTGCACCAGCAGCAGCGGCCGGGCCTGCTCGGCGGCGGCGGCCAACTCCACCAGGGAATGGTGGGCGTACACGTCCATCCCGTCCTCGGGCAGGCCCAGGTAGCGTTCGGTGTAGGCGGTGTCGTACAGGCTCCAGTCGGTCACCGGCGCCCCGGCGATCCCGCACCGGAACAGCTCCGGGCGGCGCAGCACCGCCAGCGCCGCCAGCCAGCCGCCGAACGACCAGCCCCGCACCGCCACCCGGTCGAGGTCCAGGTCCGGATGCTTGTCGGCGAGCGCGGTGAGCCCCTCCACCTGGTCGGTGAGGACCATGTCCGCCACCCGCCGGTGGATCGCCTTCTCGAACGACGGCGCGACCCCCGGCGTACCACGGTTGTCGATCACGACCACCGCGAACCCGGCGTCGGCCCACCACTGCCGCTCCAACCACGCCGACCGCGCCGCCAGCACCTCCTGGTGGCCGGGGCCGCCGTACACGTCCAGCAGCACCGGCAGCCGGCGGCCGGAGACGTGGTTCTCCGGGTAGAGCACCGCCGCCGGCAGCCGCCGATCGGTCACCCGCTCCAACAACGGCAGCGGAGCGTACGGCGGGGTCGCCGCGAACGACCGCAGCGTCGCCACCTCCCGGTCACCGCGCCAGACCGTCCAGCGCAGACCCGGGTGGTCCAGGGAGGCGCTGCCCACCACCAACACGTCCCCGCCGACGACACCGACGTGCCAGCCGGAGTCCGGGGTGATCCGGCGGACGTTCATACCGCCGCCGACCGCGGTGCGGACCCGGAACAGGTGCTGCTCGCTCGGCTCGCCTTCGGCCGCCTCCACCAGCAGGTCGGCCGCTCCGGTGCCGGAGCCGGCCGGGAGCCGGCCCACCACCCGGCGCACGTAGAGCGACGGCGGCGTCAGCAGCGTTCCGTCGGCGAAGAGGCACCGTGCGTCGTAGCCGTCGTGGGCCAGTTCCCCGCCGACCAGCACCCGCCCGTCCGGCAGGTGGGCGGGAGTACCGGGGACCGGCTCCACCCAGCGCGGATCGGCCAGCTCGGCGTGCACCTGGGTCTCCCCGGTGCGTGGGTCCACCGCGAGCACCAGTCCGTGCTGCTGGGAGCGGCGCAGCACGGTGATCAGTGGTCCGCCGTCGGTCCAGTGCACCGCGGTCAGGTACGGGTAGGTCTCCCGGTCCCAGTGCACGTCGACCCAGCCGCCGTCGAGATCGAGCAGGTGCAGGCTGACCTCGGCGTTGGGTCCGCCCGCCTGGGGGTAGGCGACGGTGGTGGGCGCGGTCGCCGGCTCGGCCGGATCATGCAGGTGCCACCGGCCCAGCCGGGACTCGTCCACCCGGGTAGCCAGCACCGAGCGACCGTCCGGCGCCCACCAGTAGCCCCGGAACCGGTGGAACTCCTCCGCCGCGACGTGCTCGGCCAGCCCCCAGATGACCCCCGCGTCCTCGCCGGCGAGCATGGTGTCGGTGCCGTCGTACTCGACCACCCGAAGCTCCCCCCGACGGACCCCGGCCGCGGCATCGGTCACGTACGCCAGCCGCTGCCCGGTCGGGTCGGGGCGGGGGTCGAGCACCGGGCCGGCGGCGGCCACCTCGACCACGTCCCCGTGGATCAGGTCGGCCCGGAAGAGCCGGCCACCGAGGGCGAAGATCGCCACCCGGCCAGCCGAGTCGAGGGCGTACGAGCCGATGCCGGCGGCGCTCAACCGCAGCCGCTCCCGCAGCGTGCGCTCTCCCGGGCTGAGCTGGTCGGCGTCCTCCGACCGGAGCGCCGCCGGATCGGCGACAAGCCGCTCCTGCCCGGTGTCGACGTCGAGGAGCCAGAGCGCCTCGGTCGGGTCCGTCGGCCCGCCGGAGCGAAGGAAGAGCACCCGGGAGCCGTCGTCGGCCACCGAGATCGCCCGCGGCGCTCCGTGGCGGAACCGACGGGTCCGTGCGGCCAGCTCCGGATAGTCCACACGTCGGATCGTAGGGCGGCGCGGTGGGTGATGTGGCGGACCTGCCCGGACGCATCCGGGTCGGCGGCGAGAACCGCCGGATAGAGTGACCGACGTGACGACACTGCCCGATCGCCGGCTCCTGCTGGTCCATGCGCACCCCGACGACGAAGCCATCGGCACCGGCGCGACGATGGCCCACTACGCGGCCACCGGCGCCCACGTCACGCTCGTCACCTGCACCCTGGGTGAGGAGGGCGAGGTGCACGTGCCGGAGCTGGCGCAGCTCGCCGCGGCCGAAGCTGACCAGCTCGGCGGCTACCGGATCGGGGAGCTGGCGGCGGCCTGCCGCGCGCTCGGGGTCACCGACCACCGGTTCCTCGGCGGCGCCGGCCGCTATCGCGACTCCGGGATGATGGGCCTGGCCACCAACGAGCACCCGCGCGCCTTCTGGCAGGCCGATCTCGATGTGGCCGCCGGGCAGTTGGTGGAGCTCATGCGGGAGCTCCGGCCCCAGGTCATGGTCACCTATGACGACAACGGGTTCTACGGCCATCCGGATCACATCCAGGCCCACCGGGTGGCGATGCGGGCACACGAGTTGGCCGCCGCCGAAGGGTTCGCTCCGGCGAAGGTCTACTGGACGGCGATGCCGCGCAGCGTGCTGGAGGCCGGAATGACCCACTTCGCCGGCTCGTCGGACAACCCGTTCGCGGGCATCCAGGAGGCGGTGGAGTTGCCGTTCTGCACCCCGGACGAGCGCATCGCCGCCCGGGTCGACGCGAGCGGGCAGCACGCCGCGAAGGAGGCGGCGATGCGCGCGCACGCCACCCAGATTCCGGACAACTCCTGGCTGTACTCGATCGCCGGCAATTTCGGCAGCGAGTTCATGGGGGTGGAGTACTACACCCTCGCCAGCGGTGACAAGGGCCCCGGCTCCGGCCCGTACGGGTGGGAGGACGACCTCTTCGCCGGGCTGCCGGTCGGGGCGGGCTCGGCCCGGACTTCGGCCGGGGAGGGGTCGGACGACCGGACTGCGGTCGCGGAGGTCTCGGACCGGACTCTCGCCGACGGCGTCAACCGGGCCCCGGTCGGCGCGACCGGTCAGTGGTGAGTCTGCCTGCCATGCCGGTGTCGGTGATGCCCGACGAGAGCGCTCCGCCGCCGGCCCGGGGCAACGCCCGGCTGGCCGGCCGGGCGTTGCGGCTCGCCGGCGGCGTGTTGGCCGTCGTCGGCGGGGCCCTCAGCGCGGTGCTGGAGCTCCTGCTCGCCCCGCTGCGGGTCGGCAACCATCTGATCGGGGTGACCGTGTTGGTCGCGGTCGGGTTGAACGTGGCCCTGAGCTGGTTCGCCCTGGCTACTGTCGGACGCCGGTGGGCGGTGGCGCTGCCCGCCGTGCCGTGGTTCTTCCTGGTCGCGGTCGCCGGGATCCGCACCACGGAGGGGGACGTGCTGCTGGCCGGCACCTGGGTGGACCTGCTGCTCGTCGTGGCCGGCGCAATGACCTTCGCGGTGCTGGGGTTCCGGCAGATCCTGGCCGCCCCGCCGACTGGCCGACCCGGGGCCTGACGGCACCCGCCCTCCGGTGGTAGACATTCCTGCCAGGACGTCCCGTACGAGTGGTGGCGGGCGGTATGGCGGGAGGGTGCGATGAGGCAGCGGTGGCGGACGGCCGGAGGGCTGGCGGGTGCGCTGTTCGTAGCGAACATGGTCGCTCGGTTGATCATTTGGTTGGGGTTCGACGATACGGACACGACCGCGGCTGATCGGGTGTCGCTCGGGATGTTCGTGGTGATCGGGGTGGGCCTGGCCGCGGTCACTTTCGTCTGGAGCCGACGCCGGCCTGCCGCCGAGTGGGGGGCGGACATCGCCGCCGCCGTCGGCGTCGCGCTGGCGCTGACCGTACTGGTCGGGCCGCTGCTGGTGGGGAGGAACCCGTTTGGTGACGGTGCGGGGACCTTCTTCGCGCAGATCTGGCTCTACGCCGCGGTCACCGGGGTCGGGGTGCTGCTGGGTTATCTGCTGGCCGTCGCGCTCGGCCTGGACCACCGTTCCCAGGCATTGAAGCGGTACGCCGAGTCGAGGGCGGCGAAGCCGCAGAAGCCGGTCCGCCGCTGACCCCGGTCAGTCCGCCGGTGCGGTTCGGGTCCGGTAGGTGTGATGGGTGGTGAAGCCGAGCGCTCGATAGAGCGGCACCGCTTCGGCATTGCCCTGTTCGACCTGGAGGAAGGCGTTCGTCGCGCCGACCGCCGTACCCCAGTCGGCCAGGGCGCGGACCACCTGCCGGGCCAGTCCTCGCCGGCGTGCCTCGGGTGCCACCTCGATCAGACTCAGGCCCAGCCAGCGGCCCGCCCCGGTGACCGTTCCCCGGCCGATGGCGACCAGCCGGCCGGCAACGCGTACCTGGGCGAAGCGGATCTGGGGTACGGCGGTGAGCACCTGCCGGGCGGCGGCCGGCAGGTCGCCCTTGCGGTTGGCGGCGACCGCCAGCCAGTCCGTCGACGGCGCGGCGGTCAGCTCGACCGGCGGTGCGTCGGCGGTGTCGGGCCGGGCGGGCGGCAGTGCGGCCAGCAGTGCGGCCAGCGGTGCTGTCTGGACGAGTACCGGCGGGCCACCGCGCCAATCCCGGGCGTCGAGCTCCGCGCCGATCGGCGCGGCGAGTGGAAGCGGCGTGTTGATCAGGGCGGGTCGGCCGAGGTCGGCGTACCAGTGCTGCACCGCGTCGATCGCGGCGGGCAGCGGCCGGTCCGGGTCACCGACGGGTAACGCCGAGTTGGCGCGTCCGGTCCAGCCGTCGGCGCTGCGCAGCAGCCAGTCGCCCAGCCGGGCCCGGGTGGGTGCGGGCCAGGCAGCGTCGGCTGCGTGCTCCAGCGCGGCCACCGCGGCAGCTGCCGGCCGGCGGGAGGGGGGTACCCGCCGCGCCCGGTGGATCTCGGACCTCGGCACTCTGAGTCGACCCTGCGCGGTGACGAGGGTGAGATGGCTCTCGCTCAGCTCGGTCAACTCGCCGAGGGCGTCGGAAAAGCGGGGCCGTCCTGCGCGAATCCCCACAATTCGGCGGACCACCACCCGCTGTCCCACATCCTCTGGTTGGAGCACGATCGACCTCCTCCCCGAGGAGATACTAGGCTCATACCCGTCGCGGATGATCGCGGCGTGTCTGCGGAGGAGAAGATCGGTGACCTACATCATCGCCGAGCCGTGCGTGGATGTGCTCGACAAGGCCTGCATCGAGGAGTGCCCGGTCGACTGCATCTACGAGGGCAACCGGATGCTCTACATCCACCCCGACGAGTGCGTCGACTGTGGTGCCTGTGAGCCGGTGTGCCCGGTCGAGGCGATCTTCTACGAGGACGACGTGCCGGAGCAGTGGAAGGACTACACCGCGGCCAACTACGAGTTCTTCGAGGACCTGGGTTCGCCCGGCGGGGCCTCGAAGATCGGCAAGGTGGAGAAGGACGCCACCTTCGTCGCGGCACAGGCGCCGCGTGGAGAGGCGAACTGAACCGGCCCACGCCGGTCTCGGCGCGGCTGCCGGAGTTCACCTGGGACGCCCTGGAGGCCGCGGCCGCTCTGGCCGCGGCGCACCCGGGGGGCCTGATCAACCTCTCCATCGGTACGCCGGTTGACCCGGTGCCGCCGTCGATCCGGCAGGCGCTGGCGGACGCCTCGGACGCCCCCGGGTACCCGCTGACCGCCGGCTCGCCGGCACTGCGGGCCGCGATGGTGGCCTGGGCGGCGCGGGCCTGCGGTGCCGACCCGGAAGGGCTCGGCGTGCTTCCGGTGGTCGGGTCGAAGGAACTGGTCGCCTGGCTGCCCACGCTGCTCGGGATCGGGCCGCAGGATGTGGTCGTGGTGCCGTCGGTGGCGTACCCGACCTACGAGGACGGGGCTCGGCTCGCCGGAGCGACGGTCGTGCGGGCTGATTCGTTGACCGCCCTCGGTCCGACCCCCCGGGTCCGCCTGGTCTGGGTGAACTCGCCGGGGAACCCGACGGGGCGGGTGCTGCCTGCACCCCATCTGCGCAAGGTGGTCGACTGGGCCCGGGAGCGCGGTGCGGTCGTCGCCAGTGACGAGTGCTACCTGCCGCTGGGCTGGGAGGCCGAGCCGGTCTCGGTGCTGTCGCCGCAGGTCTGCGGCGATTCGTACGACAGCGTCCTGGCCGTGCACTCGCTCTCCAAGCGGTCCAACCTCGCCGGCTACCGGGCCGGCTTCGTCGCCGGCGACCCGGTGCTCGCCGCCGAGCTGCTCAAGGTGCGCAAGCACGCTGGGATGATCATGCCGGCGCCGGTGCAGGCCGCGATGGTGACCGCCCTTGCGGACGAGCGGGACGCCACCGAGCAGCGGGAGCGCTACCGGGCTCGGCGGGCCGTGCTGCGCGCCGCGTTCACCGCCGCCGGGTTCACCGTCGAGCACTCGGAGGCCGGGCTCTACCTGTGGCTGACCCGGGACGAGGACTGCTGGGCCACGGTCGACTGGCTGGCCCGGCGGGGCATCCTGGTGGCGGCGGGCGCCCTCTACGGTCCCACCGGCGCTCGACATGTCCGCGTGGCGCTGACCGCGTCCGACCAGCACGTGGCGGCGGTCGCCGACCGGTTGGCCGGCTGAGCACGGCGGGTGGTGTGACCGTGACCGATGCGGGGAGCACCGCGGCCGGGGCGGCGTACCGCGGGGTCCGGGCCGCGGTCGTGGGGACCGGTCTGATCGGCGGGTCCATCCTGCTTCGGCTCCGCGATGCCGGGCTGGACGTCACCGGCTGGGATCCGGACCCCACGACCCGGGACCAGGCGCGGGAGCGGGGAGTGGCGGTCCCGGAGACCGTCGAGGCGGCGGTCGCCGGACGGGAGCTGGTATTCCTGTGCGGACCGTTACCGACCCTGCCGGCCACCCTGTCGACCGTTGCCACGGCCAGCGGGCCCGACTGCGTCCTCACCGACGTGGGTAGTACCAAGGCCGAGGTGGCCGCGGCAGCGGCCCGGCTTGGTCTGCTACACCGGTTCGTGCCGGGGCACCCGATGGCGGGCGCCGAGTTCGCCGGGCTCGCGGCGGCCGGGCCGACGCTCCTCGACGGGGCCGCGTGGGTGCTGTGCCCGGGGCCGGCGACGGCCCCGTTCCGCTGGCTCACCGGGCTCCTCCTGGCGGTGTTCGGGGCCCGGGTGGTGCCGCTGGCCGCGGCCGAGCACGACCGGGCCGCCGCCCTCGCGTCGCACGTGCCGCACCTGCTCGCCGGGGCGCTGGCCGGGGCGACCGGTCGGGCAGCGGCACCGGATGCCGTTCTCGCCCTCGCCGCCGGCAGCTTCCGCGACGGCACCCGGGTCGCGGCCACCCCGGCGGCGCGGACGGCCAACCTGCTGCTGGGCAACCGGGACGAGGTGCTGCGGGAGCTGGCCGGGGTGCGGGCCTACCTGGACGAGTTGGTCGAGGCACTGCGCTCCGATGACCGGGAGCGCCTCTCCGCGCGCTACGACGAGGCGGGGGCGATCCGGGGCCTGCTGTCCGACCGGGAGTACACCACCCAGGTCCGCGAATTCCCGGTCGGTGCGGACTACACCGCGGAGGTCGGCTGGCTTCGGGAGGTCGGCGCGGCCGGCGGTTATCTGGGCGGCTGCCAGCTGCGCGCGGGCCGGGTCCGCTACACCGCCGGGCTGCCGCGGCCCAGCCGGGCGTGACGTGCGGCCCGGTGGGGCGTGACGTGCGGCCCGGTGGGGCGTGATGAGCGGCTCGGTGGGGTGTGACGCGCGGCCGGCGGGCCTGCCGGCGTCGTCTGATCGCGGCTAGGGTGTGCGCATGGTGGCTGGACCGGTGGTGGCGGTTCGCGGGGAGTCCTTTCGGGAGATCGCGCCGGAGCGGGCCCGGTTCGCCGTGGCCGTGCTGGCCCGGGACCGGGACCGGGAGACCACGCTGAGCCGGCTGGCCGAGCGGGCGGCCGCCGTCCGGGTGCTCCTTGACGCCTACGGCCCGATGATTGAGCGGCGGGAGACCGGCGAGCTGCGGGTCTCCCCGGAGCTACGCCGCTCGGGGGAGAAGGTGCGCGCCTACCACGGCAGCGTGCGCACCACCGTCACGGTTACCGACTTCACCACCCTGGGCGAGATGATGCTGCGCCTGGCTGACCAGGACCAGGTCGAGGTGTCGGGGCCGTGGTGGTCGCTGCGTCCGGACAGCCCGGTCTACCGCGAGGCCCGGCACGCGGCGATCGCCGACGCGCTGCGGCGGGCCCACGAGTACGCGGAGGCCCTCGGCGCCCGGGTGACCGCGCTGGTCGAGCTCGCCGATGCCGGCATCGATCGACCAGCCACGTTGGCCGCCCGGTCCTACTCGGCCACGGCCGAAAGGCTGCCGGAGCTCGATCTGGACCCGCAACCCCAGTCGGTGCAGGCGGCGGTGCAGGCACGGTTCACGATCAGCGAGCCGGTCCTGCGCTGATGGGGCCGGCCCGAGTCGTACCTGTTGCCGAGTTGGTGGCGCGGGCCCGCGCGCTCGCCGACACCGGCCCCCGCCAGCTGCTGGGCATCACCGGCGCTCCCGGTGCGGGCAAGTCCACCCTGGCCGCGCAGATCGTCGCCGCGGTCGGGCCGGCGGCCCGGCTGGTGACGATGGACGGGTTCCACCTTGCGCAGGCCGAGCTCGTCCGATTGGGCCGGGCGGAGCGCAAGGGCGCCGCGGACACGTTCGACGCCAACGGCTACGTCTCGCTGCTGCGCCGGCTGCGGCGTCCCGAGCCCACCTCGGTCTACGCGCCGGAGTTCCGGCGGGAGTGGGAGGAGCCGGTCGCCGGGGCGGTCGAGGTGCCGCCCTCGGTCCGGCTGGTGGTTACCGAGGGCAATTATTTGTTGCTGCCGGATTGGCCGTGGGAGGAGATCCGGCCGCTGCTGCACGAGGCGTGGTTCCTGGATCTCGATGCGGAGCAGCGGCGGCGCCGGCTCACCGCCCGGCACGAGGCGTACGGACGCTCGCCTGCCCAGGCTCGGGCCTGGGCAGGCGGCACCGACGAGGTGAACGCTGAGCTGGTGGCGGGCACGACGCACCGGGCTGACCTGGTGGTGCGCCTTGCCGAGCCACCGCCGGGCTGAGTCCGGTCAGTCGTTGGCGTGCAGCGCGGCGTTCAGCGCGATGCCCTGCCCGGTACGCGGCTTCGCCTCGAGTCCGCCGGTGACCGAGTTGCGCCAGAAGAGCAGACCGTCGACGCCGGTCAGCTCGCGGGCCTTCACCACCCGACCGTCCGGCAGCGTGAGCTTGGAGCTGGCCGTGATGTAGCAGCCCGCCTCGACCACACAGTCGTCGCCGAGCGAGATGCCCACGCCCGCGTTCGCGCCGATCAGGCTCCGCTCACCGATGCGGATCTTCTCGGTGCCGCCCCCGGAGAGGGTGCCCATGATCGAGGCGCCGCCACCGATGTCGGAGCCGTCCCCGATCAACACGCCCTGCGTGATGCGCCCCTCGACCATGGAGGCGCCGAGCGTCCCGGCGTTGAAGTTCACGAAGCCCTCGTGCATCACCGTCGTGCCGGAGGCGAGGTGGGCGCCGATCCGGACCCGGTCCGCGTCGGCGATCCGGACGCCGGAGGGCACCACGTAGTCGGTCATTCGGGGGAACTTGTCCACCCCGTACACGGTGAGGTGGCGGCCGGCGGACCGCTCGATGACCCGCAGCTCGTCCACCCGCTCCGGCGGGCAGGGCCCGGCCGAGGTCCAGGCCACGTTGGCCAGCTTGCCGAAGATGCCGTCGAGGTTGAGCTCGTTGGGCCGCACCAGCCGGTGCGAGAGGAGGTGCAGCCGGAGGTACGCGTCCGCGGCGTCCTTGATCGGGTCGGCCAGTGAGCCGAGAACGGTCACCAGCTGGACGGTCCGCAGACCCGGCAGCGCCCGGTCGCCGACCGCCCCCGGCGGCAGGTCGAGGACGTCCGCCTCATCCTCGCCCGGGACCAGCGGCAGCTCGCCGAGGCCCAGCTTGCCGGTCGGGTACCAGGTATCGAGCACCTGGTCGTCAGCGGTCACGGTGGCCAGGCCGATGCCCCAGGCAGACTGCGTAGTGGTCACCTCTGTGACGGTACCGTGCGGATTATGAAGAACCCGTTGACCCCCGAGGTCCTTGCTGATCCGGTGGCCCTGACCCGCGCCCTGGTCGACATCGAGTCCGTCTCCCGGAACGAGAAGGCGATCGCGGACTGGGTCGAGGATGTGCTGCGCGGGGTGCCGCACCTGACCACCTACCGGTACAGCAACACCGTGATGGCCCGTACCAGCCTCGGCCGGGACCAGCGGGTGGTGCTCGCCGGCCATCTCGACACGGTCCCGATCAACAACAACTTTCCCGCCACCGTGCGCGGTGACCTGATGTACGGCTGCGGCACCTCGGACATGAAGAGCGGGGTCGCGTACGCGCTGCACCTCGCGGTGGCCCTGACCGAGCCGCGGTACGACGTGACGTACTTTTTCTATGAGGCGGAGGAGATCGAGTCGGCGTACAACGGTCTCTTCCTCGTCTCCGAGGCGCACCCGGAGTGGCTCACGGCGGACTTCGCGCTGCTGCTGGAGCCGACGCACGGGATCGTCGAGGCGGGCTGCCAGGGCACCCTGCGGGCCACCGTCGGCACCAGCGGCGTACGGGCGCACTCGGCGCGCTCCTGGCACGGCGTGAACGCGATCCACGCCGCCGGGGAGGTGCTGCGCCGGCTCGAGGCGTACGAGGCCCGCCGGGTGACGGTCGATGGTTGCGAGTACCGCGAGGGTTTGAACGCGGTGCGCATCAACGGCGGGGTCGCTGGCAACGTGGTGCCGGACCGCTGCACGGTCGAGGTCAACTACCGGTTCGCCCCGGACCGCAGCCCGGAGCAGGCCGAGGCGCATGTGCGCGAGGTGTTCGCCGACTTCGAGGTGGCGATCACCGACCTGGCGTCCGGCGCGTTGCCGGGGCTGGAGGCCGCGCCGGCGCAGGAGTTCCTGGCCGCCGTCGGTACCGCACCGGTCGGCAAGCTGGGCTGGACGGACGTTGCCCGCTTCGCGGCGTTGGGCACGCCGGCGCTGAATTTCGGCCCGGGGGATCCCAACCTCGCCCACCACCCGGACGAACACGTCGAGATCGGGAAGATCCGCGACGGTGCGGCGGTGCTGCGTCGCTGGCTGTCGGTCGCCTGAACGGCCCGGTCCCCCCGCCCGTCGGCGTATCTCCACTACGGTTGCCTGCATGAGCGAGAGCAACGGGCGGGAGGCGGCCGGTGCGGCCCCGCGGGACCAGCACCGGGGCACCGGGGCACCACGTCGGTCAGTGATCGGCGGCAGTACCGCCGATCAGCGGCTGCTCGACTCCCGCCAACGCAGTGACTGGAAGACCCGGGACGCGTGGCGGGCGCTGCGGATCCTCTCCGAGTTCGTCGAGGGCTTCGACACCCTCTCCGACCTGCAGCCGGCGGTGAGCGTTTTCGGTTCGGCGCGGAGCCGGCCGGACAGCCCGGAGTGCCAGCTGGCCGAGGAGTTGGGTGGGGCACTGGCCCGGGCCGGCTACGCGGTCATCACCGGCGGGGGGCCGGGGGTGATGCAGGCGGCGAACCGGGGGGCCAGCGAGGCCGGCGGGCTCTCTGTCGGCCTGGGCATCGAGCTCCCCTTCGAGCAGGGCCTCAACGACTGGGTCGATGTCGCGATCGAGTTTCGGTACTTCTTTGCGCGGAAGACCATGTTCGTCAAGTACGCCCAGGCGTTCGTGGTGCTTCCGGGTGGTTTCGGCACGATGGACGAGCTGTTCGAGGCCCTCACCCTGGTGCAGACCGGCAAGGTGACCCGGTTCCCGGTGGTGTTGATGGGCGCTGACTACTGGCGCGGGTTGCTCGACTGGCTGCGGGACACGATGGCGGCCGAGGGTAAGATCGGAGCGGTTGATCTTGATCTGATCTGCCTCACCGACGACGTGAACGCGGCCGTGCGGCACATCGTCGAGGCGGAGGCGGTGCTCTCCGCCGAGCAGGAGTCGATCCGCGAGGAGTCCGTCGCCGTCACCGCGGCCGAGCAGCAGGCCGCGGCGGAAGAGGGGGGTCGGGGCTGACCATGGCGGCGATCTGTGTCTTCTGCGCGTCTTCCCGCACGCTTGACCAACGCTTTCTGGACCTGGCGACCGAGACCGGCGCGGAGCTGGCCCGCCGTGGTCACACGCTCGTCAGTGGTGGTGGTCGGGTCGGGATGATGGGAGCGGTGGCGGCCGGCGCGCGGGCCGCCGGCGGGCGGACGCTGGGCGTAATCCCGCAGGCCCTGGTCGATCTGGAGGTAGCCGACCTCGCCTCCGACGAGCTGTTGGTCACCGAGTCGATGGCCGACCGTAAGACGGTAATGATCGACAAGTCGGATGCCTTCCTCACCCTCCCCGGTGGCCTCGGCACGCTGGACGAGCTCTTCGAGGTCTGGACGACCGCCACCCTGACGCTGCACAGCAAGCCGATGACGGTGGTGGACGCCGACGGCTTCTACCGTCCGCTCCTCGACTGGCTGGGTGGTCTGGCCAGGCAGACCTTCCTGAAGCCCGCGGGCCTGGAACTGCTCCCGGTCGTGGCGACCGTCCCCGCGGCCCTCGATCTCCTGGAGTCCCGGCTGAGCTGAGCGCCACCGCACGGTTCCTGCGTTGGGCCCGGTCGGCGGCAGCCCGACCTGGCCGCCCCCGCCGGTGTGAAGGTCAGGACGCCCGGTGGGCGTGGGCGGATGTGGATCTGTCGGCCGGATCTGGTGGGATGAGGGGATGCAGGCATACCGGCTGGTACGCCGGTCCGGCGGGCCGGCAGGGGCGTTCACTCCGCCGAGCGACCGTGCCCCGGTGGGCGAGCACGGTCGGTGGGGCGAGCACGGTCGGTTCGGTGAGCACGGCCGGTGGGGCGAGCGGCTCGACGACCCCCGGCAGGCGGAGGTGATCGGCCACGCCGTCGGGCCGATGCTGGTGCTCGGTGGTCCGGGCACCGGCAAGACCGCCACCCTGGTCGAGGCGGTTGCCGCGCGGGTAGCCGAGGGGGTGGATCCCGAGCGCGTTCTGGTGCTCACCTTCAGTCGTCGACAAGCGACCGGCCTGCGCCAGCGCATCGAGTCCCGGATCGCCGCCGCGGGCCACCGGGTGCTGCGGGAACCACTGGTACGCACCTTCCCGGCGTACGCGTTCGGGCTGCTGCGTCGGGCCGCCGCGGAGCGCGGCGAACCCTCGCCCCGGCTGCTCACCGGCCCCGAGCAGGATCTGATCATTCGGGAGTTGCTGGACCTGGTGGGCGAGGAGCCGGACGACGATCCGGTGGGCTGGCCGGAGGACCTGCGCCCGGCCCTGCGTACCCGCGCCTTCGCCAGCCAGCTGCGGGACCTGCTGATGCGGGCCGCCGAGCGGGGCGTCGGTCCGGTGGAGCTGGCTCGGCTGGGTGAGCAGCTCGGCCGGGCCGACTGGCCGGCCGCCGCCCGGTTCCTCCGGGAGTACGTCGCCGTGCTGGCGCTGCGCGATGTCGGCAACCGCGGTTCGATCGCCTACGACCCGGCCGAGCTGGTCCGCGCCGCCACCGGAATGCTGCTCGACGATCCGGCGCTGCTGGCCGCGGAGCGGCGCCGGCTGGCGCACGTCTACGTGGACGAGTACGCCGACACCGACCCTGCCCAGCAGGAGCTGCTGGCGACCGTGGCGGGGGGCGGCAAGGCGCTGGTCGTCCTCGCCGATCCCGACTCCTCCACGTACGCCTTCCGTGGTGCCGACCCGGACGGTGTGGTGACCTTTCCGCACCGATTCCGGACCGCCTCCGGTGCGCCGGCGGCGCGGGTCGTCCTCACCACGTCGTACCGGGCCGGTCCCGGACTGCTGGCGGCGCACGCGCGGCTGGCCCGCCGGCTGCGTGGCCCGGCCACACACCGGCGGACCCGGGCGTTACCCGCAGCGGCGGCGGGCACGGCGGAGGTCCGTACGTTCCGCTCGGCCGCCAGCGAGGCGGCCTGGCTGGCGCATGCGCTGCGGGCGGCGCACCTGCTCGACGGGGTGCCCTGGTCGGAGATGGCCGTGTTGGTGCGCTCCACCGGGCGAGCGCTGCCCTCGCTGCGGCGTGCCCTGCACGCCGCCGGGGTGCCCACCGTGGTGCATGGCGAGGACCTGCCGCTGCACCTGCAACCGGCGGTTGCCCCGCTGCTGCTGCTGTTGCGCTGTGCGCTCGCCCCGGACCGGCTCGATGAGGAGGCGGCCGTCGCCCTGCTGCACTCACCGTTGGGCGGGGCGGATCCGCTGGCGGAGCGGCGGCTGCGGCAGGGGCTGCGGGTTATGGCTCTGGCCGCCGGCGACCGCCGACCCTCCGGCGAGCTGATCGTCGAGGTGCTGCGGGACCCGGCCGAGCTGGCCGGCATCGACCGCCGGTGGGCGGAGCCGGCGCAGACGGTGGCCGGTCTGTTGGCGATTGCCCGCGAGGCCGCCGCCCGGCCGGGCGCCACCGCCGAGGAGGTGCTCTGGGCGGTGTGGCGGGCCAGTGGCCTCGCCGACCTCTGGTCGGCGGCGCTGGCCCGCACCCCGGCGGCGGCCGGGGAGGGGGAGGTCGCCCGGCGTCGTCGCGCCGAGGCCGCCGACCGGGACCTGGACGCGGTGCTGGTGCTCTTCGACGCCGCCGCCCGGTTCACCGACCGGCTGCCCGGGGCGCGGGTCGAGGTCTTCCTCGACCACGTGCTCGGGCAGGACCTGCCCGCCGACACTCTCGCCCCGACCGCGGACCGGGGCGACGCGGTCCGGCTGCTCACCGCGCACGCCGCGAAGGGGCTGGAGTGGGATCTGGTCGCCGTCGCCGGAGTGCAGGAGGGGGTCTGGCCCGACCTGCGGTTGCGGGGCAGTCTGCTGGGGTCGGAGCGCCTCGTGGACGTGCTCGCCGGCCGCTCGGCCGGCGAGGGGCGGCGGGTCTCCGTCGTTGGCCAGACCTCGGCCCTGCTGGACGAGGAGCGGCGGCTCTTCCACGTCGCGGTGACCCGGGCCCGACGCCGGCTGCTGGTCAGCGCCGTGGCCAGCGCCGCCGTCGGGGGCGATGACCACGACGAGCAGCCGAGCCGGTTCCTGCACGAACTCGGCGTGGCCGACCCGTCACCGGCCGAGGATGCGGGACCGGACGGAGCCGCGCCACCGGCCGCGGGCGCGGGACCGGACGGAGGTGTGCGACCCGGCCAGGGCGCGGGACCGGACGACGCCCGGACGGCCACGTTGCCGCTCAGCCGGCCGCCCCGGGCGCTCACGCTGGCGTCGCTGGTGGCGGAGCTGCGCACCGCGGTGACCGACCCGAGCGCGCCGGTGCCCCGGCGGCGGGCGGCCGCGGCTGAGCTGGCCCGGCTCGCCGCCGAGGGGGTCGCCGGGGCGCACCCGGACGACTGGTGGGGCCTGCGTCCGCTCTCCGACGAACGGCCGCTGGTCGCCGACGGCGAGCCGGTGCGGGTCACCCCGTCCGGGATGGAGAGCGCCCTGCGGTGCAGCCTGCGCTGGCTGCTCGAACGGCATGGCGGTGGCGCGCCGGCCAGCGCGGCGCAGGGGGTGGGAAATCTGGTGCACGCCGCCGCGATGCTGGCCGAGAACGCCAGCTCGGACCGGCGGGCGCTGCTCGACTACGTGGCGGCCCGGTTCGACGCGATCGAGCTGGCGGCCCGTTGGCTGGTCGGCCCGGAGCAGGCCCGCGCCGAGGCGATGGTGGACAAGCTGCTGCGCTGGCTGGCCACCAACCCGCGTCGGCTGCTCGCCATCGAGCACGAGTTCGCCGTCCGACTGGACGACCCACGCCACCCCGTCGACCTGGTGGGCCGGGTGGACCGGCTGGAGGTGGACCCGGACGGCCGGCTCGTGGTGGTTGACCTCAAGACCGGCAAGTCGACCGCGGTGACCGCAGCGGACCTCGCCGAGCATCCGCAGCTGGGCGCGTACCAGGCCGCGGTCGAGGCGGGTGCGTTCGGCGAGTTCGGGACCGAGTCCGGGGGCGCATCCCTGGTGCAGCTCGGCACCGGCACCAAGGAAGCCCGGGAACAGGCCCAGCCGCCGGCCGGCGAGGGGCCGGCGGCTGGCTGGGCGACCGCCCTGGTCCGGCGGACCGCCGAGACGATGGCCGCCGCCACCTTCGCCGCGGTCGCCAACTCGAAGTGTCGGGTCTGCCCGGTGCGCACCAGCTGCCCGGTGTCTGGGCAGGGGCGCCAGGTCGTCGAACCGCCGAGTACTCGCCCAGCGGAGGGCCCGTGACCCAGCCGACCCTGTTCAGCGCGGCGACCCCGACTCCCCGCCGGGCCGACGCCGGGCCCCGGTACACCCCGGTCGAGTTGGCGAAGCTGCTGCGACTGCCGGCGCCCACCCGGGAACAGGCGGCGATCATCGCCGCCCCGGTGGAGCCGTTGCTCGTCGTCGCGGGCGCCGGTTCCGGCAAGACCGAGACGATGGCCGCCCGGGTGGTCTGGCTGGTGGCCAACTCGTACGTCCAACCGGAGCAGGTGCTCGGTCTGACGTTCACCCGCAAGGCCGCCGGGGAGCTGGCGCACCGCGTCCGGACCCGGCTCGGTCAGCTCGTTCGCCGGCTCGGGCGCACCGGGCGACACCCGCTCGACGATCCGTTGTCCGGCGAGCCGACGGTCGCCACCTACCACTCGTACGCCGGGCGGGTGGTGACCGAACACGGGCTGCGCGCTGGGTACGAGCCCGCCACCCGGCTGCTCACCGAGGCGTCCCGCTGGCAGCTCGTTGACCTGATCGTGCGGACCTACGACGGCGACATGTCCGAGGTGGACCGGATGCCGAGCACGATCACCGACGCGGTGCTGGCCCTCGCCGGTGAGTTGGACGAGCACCTGGTCGAGCCGGACCAGCTGGCGGCCTGGACCGGGCGGTTCTTCGCCGACGTGCAGTCCCGCCCCGGCCGGGTCTACGCCGACGTGCGCCGGGCGCTCACCCTCGCGCAGGTCCGGTTGAAGCTGCTGCCGCTGGTCCGGGCGTACGCCCGGCGCAAGGAGGATTTCGAGGCGATGGACTTCGCCGACCAGCTGGCTCGGGCGGCCCGGGTCGCCCGGGACCACCCGGTGGTCGGTGCGCTCGAGCGGGACCGCTACCGGGTGGTGCTGCTCGACGAGTATCAGGACACCAGCCATGCCCAGGTGGTGCTGCTGAACGCGCTCTTCGGTGCCGGGCACCCGGTGACCGCGGTCGGTGACCCCTGCCAGTCGATCTACGGCTGGCGGGGGGCGAGTGCGGGCACCCTCGACCGGTTCCGCACGGATTTCGCCCAGGCCGACGGCGCTCCGGCCGAGGTACGCACCCTGACCACCAGTTGGCGTAACCGGCCGGAGATTCTGGCGGTGGCGAACGCCCTCGCCACCCCGCTCCGCGCCGCCGGCGCCCGGGTGCCGGAGCTACGTGCGGCGCTCAGTGTCAAGGACCCGATCCCGCACCGTACCCCCCGTGGGGTGGCTGCCGGCACCGTCCACTGCGCGTTGTTGGACACCTACGCGGACGAGGCGAACTGGATCGCCGACAGCCTGCTGCGCGCCTGGCAGGGAGCGGCGGGGATGCCCGGGGCGTTGCCCGAGCACCTTCCGGTCGTGGCGCGTCCCACCACCGCGGTGCTGGTCCGGCTGCGCAGCCAGATTCCGGCGATCGAGTCGGCGCTGCGGGCCCGGGGCCTGCCGGTCGAGGTGGTGGGGCTGGGCGGCCTCCTGGACACCCCGGAGGTGCGGGACGTGGTCTGCACCCTGCGGGTGCTGGCCGACCCGACCGACGGGGCGGCGCTGCTTCGGTTGCTGACCGGTGCCCGGTGGCGGATCGGGCCGCGGGACCTGGTGGCCCTGCACCGTCGGGCTCGGGCCATCGCCGCCGCACGCCGGCAGCTCGCGGCCGATGACGAGCCGGAGATCGTCCCGGATGTGCTGGACGAGGCGACCCTGGTGGAGGCCCTGGCCGATCTGGGGCCGGCGCCGGCATACTCGGCGGAGGGCTATGCCCGGCTCCGCGCCGCCGCCCAGGAACTGGGCCTGCTGCGTTACCGGCTGGATCAGTCGCTGCCAGACCTGATCGCGGACATTGAGCGGACGATCGGGCTGGACGTGGAGGTGGCGGTGCGTGCCGGCCGGGACGAGGCCGGCGACGCTGGGCTGGCCCGGGGGCACCTGGATGCGCTCGGTGACGTCGCGGCCCGGTTCAGCGGGGAGACACCGGGCGCCACGCTCTCGGCCTTCCTGGCCTACCTGGCGGCGGCGGAGGACGAGGAGCGTGGGCTCGCCCCCGGCGAGGTGGAGGTGGTCGAGGGAGCGGTGCAGGTTCTCACCGCGCACGCGGCCAAGGGCCTGGAGTGGGACATCGTGGCGGTGGCGGGGCTGAGTCGCGGGGTGTGGCCGGGTCCGGCGCGCAACTCCGATCACTGGCTGGGCGGGCTGGGCGTGCTGCCGTTCCCGCTGCGCGGCGACGCTGCCGGGTTGCCGGTGTTGGCGCTGGCCGCGGCGGAGGAGCAGCGCGGGGTGGCGCAGGCTCTGGCGGACTTCACCGCAGCGTGGCGGGCGCACGACGAGCGGGAGGAGCGGCGGTTGGCGTACGTCGCGGTGACTCGTCCCCGCCGGCTGCTGCTCTGCTCCGGGCATTGGTGGGGGGAGGGCACCAAACGTCCGCGCGGCCCCTCCGCGCTCCTGCGGGACCTGCATCAGGCCTGCCGGGACGGGGGCGCTGGGCAGGTGGTGGACGAGTGGGCGGCGGAGCCCGCCCCGGACGCCGTGAATCCCACGACCGAGGTGGTGCTTCGGGCGGAGTGGCCGGCTGACCCGTTGGGTGCCCGTCGACCGGTGCTCACCGAGGCGGCAACCCTGGTGCGGCGCTACCTGACAGCGGGGGTGCCGCCCCGTCCGGCAGCCGGCGGCATCGCGGTGGCCGGCCCGCCGGTGCCGAGCGTGGGCGAACCGGGTGGCGACGATCCGGGTGGCGACGATCTGGGCGGCGACGATCTGGGTGGCAATGTCCTGGGTGGCGACGACCCGGAGGTGGCGCGTTGGCGCCGGGAGGCCGATCTGCTGCTCGCCGAGCGGGCCGAGCTGACCCGACAGGCTGGCCCGATTGAGGTCGTGCTGCCCGCCGCGCTCTCGGTCACCCAACTGGTGGCGCTGCGACGGGACCCGGCGGCCCTGGCCCGGTCACTGCGCCGGCCCCTGCCCACCGAACCAAATCCGTACGCCCGTCGGGGTACCGCCTTCCACACCTGGCTGGAGCAGCGGTTCGGGGCTGGCCGGCTGCTCGACGTGGACGAGTTACCCGGTGCGGCGGATGCGGACGCCGCACCGGACGAGGCGCTCACCGAACTCCAGGAGCGCTTCCTGGCCAGTGAGTGGGCGGATCGGACGCCGGTCGAGGCCGAGGTGCCGTTCGCGACGGTGATCGCCGGGGTGGTCGTCCGGGGCCGGATGGACGCGGTCTTCGGTCGGCCCGGCGGCCGGTTCGACGTGGTGGACTGGAAGACCGGCCGGCAGCCCACCGGAGCCGCCGCCGCGGCGGCAGCGGTGCAGCTCGCGGTCTATCGACTGGCCTGGGCGGAGCTGGCGGGGGTTCCGGTTGCGCAGGTGGGTGCGGCGTTCCACTACGTCCGGGACGGGGCGACGGTGCGGCCGGTGGACCTGCTTGACGCCGCGGGTCTCGCCGCGCTGATCGCCTCGGTCCCGGAACGTGGGGCGGAGGGAACCATCGCTGGCTGAGTCAGCAATTGGCGGCGGATGGGTCCGAATGGTGATTGCGTCCGGCGGCAGGGCCCGCGAGGCTGGTCCGAGGGGGATGACACCGCCGTCCGCTCAGGGTGGAAGGGGTATGCATGACGGGGCAAAGCGGCCTGGACGCGGTACGGGAACTACTGTTGGTGGCGGCGGTCGCCGGGGTCGGGGTACTGCTCGCCCTGATCGTCGTCTTCAGCCCGTGGCACGCCGTGCCGGACAAGGCCGCGCCGGCGGCCCCGGTTGAGCTGCGCAGTCCGGAACCGACAGCGACCGTGGGCTGAGTGCGGCGGGAGGCCATCGGTGCGTCCGCGTGGACGGGTTAGGGTCGACGCGTGTCGACCACCCGCAGAGCGACGATTCCCGCAACGAGGTACCCCGTCGAGCGCTTCACACTCGACAATGGTCTGCGGGTGGTGCTCACCCCGGACCGTAGCGCCCCGGTGATCGGGGTGGCAGTCGTCTACGACGTCGGTATTCGCTCCGAGCCGGAGGGGCGCACCGGCTTCGCGCACCTCTTCGAACACCTGATGTTCCAGGGTTCGGAGAATCTGGAGAAGCTGGCCCACTTCCGGCACGTACAGGGGGCGGGCGGCACCTTCAACGGCTCCACCCACCTGGACTACACCGACTACTACGAGACGTTGCCCGGCAACGCCCTCGAACGGGCTCTCTTCCTTGAGGCGGACCGGATGCGCGGCCCCCGGTTGACCGAGGAGAATCTGCGCAACCAGGTCGACGTGGTCAAGGAGGAGATCCGGGTCAACGTGCTCAACCGGCCGTACGGCGGTTTTCCGTGGCTCACCCTGCCACCGGTGCTCTTCGACACCTTCCCCAACGCGCACGACGGCTACGGGTCCTTCACGGACCTTGAGTCGGCCACGGTGGCCGACGCCGCCGACTTTTTCCAGCACTACTACGCCAGCGGCAACGCGGTACTGGCGGTCAGCGGCGACATCGACGTAGCCGAGGCGGTCGAGCTGGTCGAGCGGCACTTCGGCGATGTGCCGGCCCGTCCGGCCCCGGTCCGGCCAAGCTTCGCCGAGCCGGACCTGACCGCCGAGCGGCGGGTGTCGTACACCGATCGACTGGCCCCACTGCCGGCGGTCGCCTCGGCCTGGCGGGTGCCGGACCCGATCGGCGACTTCGCCGGCTACCTCCCGTACGCGGTGCTCGCCGAGGTGCTCACCGACGGGGACGCCGCCCGGTTGGTCGAACGGCTGGTCCAGCGGGACCGGTCGGTCACCGGCGTCGGCGGTTATCTGGGCTTCATGGGGGACCCGTTCGACGTCCGCGATCCGACGGCCCTCCTGCTCCAAGCACACCTGCCACCCGATGGTGACGTGGACAAGGTGCTGCAGACGGTGGATGAGGAGCTGGACCGGCTGGCCACCGACGGGCTGGCCGACGGTGAGCTGGCCCGTACCCAGGCTCGGATGGCCACGCACCTGTTGCGCGACACGGACGCGGTGCTGGGGCGGGCCCTACGAATGGCCGTCCTGGAGCAGCAACGCGGTGAGCCCGGTCTGCTCAACGAGTTGCCCCGCCTGGTCGGCGAGGTCACCGAGGAGTCGATCCGTACCGCCGCCGCCACCCTGCGCCCCCAGCGTCGGGCCACCGTCGAGGTGCTCGCGGGGGCGGAGCAGTGAGCGCCGCGATGACGACCGCCTCGCGCGCCCTGCCGCCGCTCGGGCCGACCCGGAAACTGAAGCTGCCGAAGCAGGCCGAGCGGAGGCTCGGCAACGGTCTCACCGTGATCGCGGTCCGCCGGCCGGCGGTGCCCCTGGTCGAGGTGCGGCTCGGGATACCGTTCGGGCAGGTGCATCCAGCCCGGGCCGCGATGCTCGCAGAGACCCTGCTCTCCGGTACGACGACGCTGACCGGGGTGCAGATCGCCGCGGAGTTGCAGAAGGTCGGTGGTGGGCTCTCCGCCGGGGTTGACCCAGACCGGTTGATGCTCTCCGGCGCGGGCTTGGCGACTGGCCTGGACCGGATGTTGGAGCTGCTGGCCGGGGTGCTGACTGCGGCGGCCTACCCGGCCGACGAGGTCGCCACCGAGCGGGATCGGCTGGTCGACCGGATCCAGCTGGCCCAGTGCCAGCCGGGGCACCTGGCCCGTACCGCCCTGCTCAAGCGGATCTACGGCCGGCACCCGTACGCGGTGCAGACACCGACCCCGGATCAGGTCCGCGCGGTGCGTCCGAGCGTGCTGCGGAAGCTGCATGACCAGCGGGTGCATCCGACCGGTGCGGTCCTGGTGCTGGTCGGTGATGTCCAGCCGGAACGGGCGTTGGACGCGGCCGAGCAGGCGCTCGGCGGGTGGAATGGCGCCGGTCAGGTTGTCGGGCTACCGGCGACGCCGCCGTTGGAACCGGGGCCGCTGCTCCTCGTTGACCGCCCCGAATCGGTTCAGTCGTCGCTGCGGATCGCACTGCCGGCGGTGCCGCGCACCGACCCCGACCACGCCGCCCTGCAGCTCGCGAACCTGATCTTCGGAGGTTACTTCTCGTCCCGATGGGTGGAGAACATTCGCGAGGAGAAGGGCTACACGTACGGACCGTACTCGTTGGTCGAGCACTCGGTCGCCGGGTCGGTCCTGCTCGCCGCCGCCGAGGTGGCCACCGACGTGACCGGTGCGGCGCTGCTGGAGACCCAGTACGAGTTGGGTCGGCTGGCCTGCGTCGCACCGGGTGCGGAGGAGCTGGAGCAGGCCCGTCAGTACGCTCTCGGCACGCTCCAGCTCGGCATCTCCACCCAGGCTGGGCTGGCGGCGCTGACCAGTGCGTACGCCAGTAGTGGCCTGCGTCTGGACTTCTTGGCCGAGCACGCGGCCCGGCTGGCGAAGGCGACGGTGGCTGATGTCGCCGACGCGGCGGCCCGGTACCTCGCCCCGGCCCGCGCGGTCACCGTCGTGCTGGGGGATGCGCAGCGGGTCGCCGGGCAGTTGGGGGCGCTCGCCGAGGTTGTGACCGAACCGGCGGCTCCGTGACAGACGGTGGCCCGGCCCCGGCGCTGGCCCGCTCCACCCTGGACCGGGCCGCACACCGGCGTACCGATCCCGACTGGTTGGGTCGGGCCTGGGGACGGTGCCGGGTGCTCGTGTTGGACAGCGGCAACGTGGGGCGGGCGTTGGTGTCCGCCGGTCCGGAGTCGCCGGTGTTGGTGCTGGTCGACCCGGAGGAGGTGCCGGCGGACGCAGCTGCCCGGGCGATCTTCCTCGGCGTTGAGCCCGATGGCGTACCAGTGTTTACGGTGGACGCGCCCCTGCCGGTGCTCCCCGGCGTCCGCGCGGCGCACCTGTTGGAGGTCGGCCACCTGCTCAGCGACCGGGACGCGGGCCTGCTCACCACCGGTCTGGCGCTGCTCAACTGGCACCGTGGGCACCGGTACTCCCCACGGACCGGGCAGGAAACCACGATGGATGAGGCCGGATGGTCCCGGGTTGCCCCGGCGGGGGAGCGGATGTGGCCGCGGACCGACCCGGCGATGATCGTCCTGGTGCACGACGGGCGGTCCGGTCGGGATGGGCGCTGCCTGTTGGGCAACAATGCCGCCTGGCCGCGGGTGCCGGGTGAGCTGCGCTTCTCCTGCCTCGCCGGCTACGTGGAGCCCGGGGAGTCGGCCGAGGCGGCGGTGCTGCGTGAGGTACGCGAGGAGGTGGACGTCCCGGTCACGGATATCACGTACGTGGGTAGCCAGGCCTGGCCGTTCCCCGGTTCGTTGATGCTGGGTTTTCAGGCGGTGGCCGACCCGCGGCATCCGGTGCGGGTCGACCCGGCGGAGATCACGGCGGCCCGTTGGTTCACCCGGTCCGAGGTCAGCGCGGCGCTGGGCGGGCAGAGCGTTGCCGTCCAGGAGGCTCGGCTGGTCCTGCCGCCGTCGTCTTCGATCGCGTCCTTCCTGCTGCGCTACTGGCTCGACGGCCACTGTTGACGGCGGCGCCGCTGGCGGTTGCGGGCGGGCGTCGCCGGGCGGTGGTGGTCGGTTCCGAACGTGGTCCCGGCCCGCGACCGCCGTTGCCGCGACGGTCACGGGCCGGGGACCGTGCCGTCGAGACCGGCTGGGGTGAGGAGCACGGCGGGGAGCCGGGCCGGTTCCGACGGACGGGTAACCGCTCAGCCGCCTCGGTCGTCCGGCCAACTCGGCCAGGCGGACGGGGGTTCGTCGAGCGGGAGCACCTTGACCCGTTGCCGGCCGGCACGGACCGCGCCGACCGCGGCGAGGGCGCGGGCGAGCAGGAGTGCGGCTTCGCGGTCGTCGGCGTGGACGACCTGCCGGCGTGGCTCGGGCGCGACGGTCTCGTCGCGCAGCCGGCCGCCGCCGGCCCAGGCGGTGGTGAGGTCCACGTCAGCCGCCGCGCGGACGTCGGTGCGAACGATCAGGAACCGCATGTCGGTCTCCGGATGGGTGCCGCGACGATCGGGAACGGAGTGGAAGTTCCACGTCACTGCGGGTCATGCTACGCCGCGTAGCGGGCCTGGCAACCGAAATGCCGCGATGGGCCGGCAGACTGGCCGATCGGGCGAGGGGCGTCCGGGCCGGGTGCCCGAACTGACCGCCGCCCTGGCGTGCGAGGACGACGCGGGGCCGCCGGTGCACCTACGCACCGGCGGCCCCGACGGAGGCGGGTCAGATCCGGTCGAGCTGGCCTTCCTTGGCCGCGGCCAGGAAGCTCTGCCACTCACCTCGGTCGAACAGCAGCACCGGACCGCCCCGATCCTTGCTGTCCCGCAGGGCCACCGTGGCTGGCAGCGGCGCTACCTCGACGCAGTTTGAGGTCTGGCTGCGGGTGCTCTTTCGCCACGCTGCCCGCGCCAGGTCGGGGCAGGCAGTCGGCGTGTCGTGGATTTCGTTCATGGTTGCACTCCTGTGTGAACCGGCCGATGGACGAGTAGTGCCCGCACGGACCGACGCTGGGTGCCGGTGGGTCAGCGTTCCGTCAATCGCCCGGGGCGTCGGCGGCGCTGGGCCGGCGGTGTTGCCGCCCCGAACGCCGATGCCGACGAGGGTGCTGCCTCGAATGGCTGTCTCCTGGCCTGATTCAGCCAGGAGAGAGTCTCCGATGCGGGGAGTGCTGCCGTGCATAACCACTCAAAGACCACTTTATAGCGATTTAGGATTTTTGCCTCGGTTGACATGGTGTTCAAGAACCCGCTTTCGATCGCCAGGGTCTCGGGATCCTGCGGGTCGGTGAACCGGTAGAGGGAGAACGCCGTCGGCGGCAGGTACCAACCGCTCGCCTGGGTGTCCCGAGGCAGCACATGCAGCGTGACATTGGGCAGCTTGGCCAACTCGTAGAGCTGCCCGAGCTGCTCCCGGAGCACGTCGGCCGGCCCGGCGCGGCCCCCGAGCGCCGTCTCCTCGAGTACGGCCGTGTAGCGGGGTGCGTCCGGTCCCCGGGTGAGCAGCGACTGGCGGGCCAGCCGGGCGCCCACCTCGGTCTCGATGTCCTCGGTGCCATCCGGCTCGCCAGCCGCTTCGTCGACATCCCGGGCGGAGGCGATGCGAATGCGGGCGTAACCGGGCGTCTGGAGTAGCCCCGGTACGAGCAGCGGGTGATACTCCGAGATCTCCACACAGCCCGCCTCCAACTCGGCGAAGCCGCGCTGCTGTGGGGTCATGACCGGGTAGTTCCGCAGCCAGCCACGGATGTCGCCGGCCTCGCCGGTGATGGTCAGCAACTCGTCCCGCAGTGTGATGTCGACCCGGTAGAGATCGAGCAGTGCGCGGACATCCTGCGGGTCTGGCCGGCTGCGGCCATTCTCCAGGCGAGACAGTTTGGAGGCGGAGGCCCAACCGACCCGCTCGACTACCTGGTCCCCGGTGAGGCCGGTGGTCTCGCGTAACCGCCGCAGTTCGGAGCCCAACCTGCGGCGCCGCAGGATGGGGCTGGGTGCGACTGGAGGCACGTGTCCTCTTTTCCGTAGACCGTCGTAGATGCGACGGTAACTCTCTGAATTCGCCCCTAACCCTCAGTATGGAACGACGCGGCCGGCGCCGGAGGTTCTGGTGGGGGCGTGTCTCGACCAAAGGCGGCACGCCGTGTACCACTTCTGACGGAGGGAAGATGCGTACCGTCCTGCGCCGCCCGGACTTCCGGCTGCTCTTCGGTGGCCTGGTGGCCAGCATGACCGCCGAGTCGATCTTGTTGCTCGCGCTCGCCATCTGGGTCAAGGAACTGACCGGGTCGAGTGGACTGGCCGGGGCCACCATCTTCGCGATCATCGCCCCGATGACGCTGGCACCCCTGGTCGGCTGGGTCGTCGACCGGTATCCGCGCAAGCCCCTGTTCGTGGCTGCCAACCTGGTCACGGCCGCCCTACTCACCCCGTTGTTCGCCGTCGGAGACCGTACCGACCTCTGGCTCATCTACCTGGTCGCCATCTTCTACGGTCTGTCGTACATCACCCTCAGCGCGGCGCTCAGCGGCCTCCTGCGGCACCTGGTGCCGGCAGCGTTGCTGGCCGACGCGAACGGCGTGCTCCAGACGGTGCGGCAGGGACTGCGGTTGCTCGGCCCGCTGGCGGGGGCCGCCCTCTACACCGCCGTCGGCGGCGGACTGCTGGCCGGCGTGGCGATCGTCGGCTTCGTGGCCGCGGCAGTGCTGGTGGGCCTGCTCCGAGTCACCGAGTCGCCCCGGCCGCGACCGGGGCGTAGCCGTCCCGACCGACCGGCCGGAGCGGCTCGATGCGGCTACTGCCCCCGGGGCTGCACCCAGCCGTCCAGCGCGGCGCGGCGACCGCGCCGCCCGTCGCGCTGGTCGGCCGAACTCGGCGCGGGCCTGCGGTACCTGGCCGACGAGCCGGCGCTGCGCCGGGCACTGCTCGGCTACGGTCTCGGTTCGCTGGTGATGGGCTTCAGCGAGTCGCTGATCTTCGCCTACGTTGACCACGGCCTTCGCCGCGACGCGGCGTTCGTGGGAGTGCTCGTGACCGTGCAGGGAGTCGGTGGCCTCGCTGGTGGGCTGGTCTCCTCCGGCGTGATCCGGCGGGTGGGAGAGGTCGGCGCGCTCGCCGTGGGGGTGGCGCTGTTCGGGTCGGCCGCGCTGACGCTCGCCCACCCCAACCTCTGGCTGGGCTGCGCCGCCCTCCTGCTGGCCGGGGTGTCGCTGCCGCTCACCATGGTCGGCCTGCACACGCTGATCCAGCGGCGTACGCCGGCACCGCTGATCGGCCGGGTCGCCGCCGGCGCCGACGCGGTGATCAGCGGCCCGCGGGCCATCTCCATCGGGGGTGGCGCACTGCTCGTCGGCGTCGTCGACTACCGGCTGCTCTTCGTGGCGG
This sequence comes from Salinispora sp. H7-4, assembly GCF_013416675.1. Lineage (NCBI taxonomy): Bacteria > Bacillati > Actinomycetota > Actinomycetes > Micromonosporales > Micromonosporaceae > Salinispora > Salinispora sp. H7-4. The sequence goes on along the minus strand of NZ_JABZED010000003.1, from coordinate 344,581 downwards.
TGGGCCTGGTCACCCTCCTGGCCAGCAGCTACCTCTGGGGCGGGCGCCGGTTGAGCCCATCGGCCCAGCCGGCGCCCGACGGGCCCGCACCGGTCAGGCGGAGATCTCCGACAGGTGCTCCTTGACCTGACGAATAGTGGGGTTGGTCAGCGCGCTGCCATCCGCGAAGCGCAGCGTCGGCACGGTCTGGTTGCCGCCGTTGACGCTCATCACGAACTCGGCGGCCGCCGGCTCCTGCTCGATGTCGACCACCTCGTACCCGATGCCCTCCCGGTCCAGCTGTGACTTCAGCCGGTGGCAGTAGCCGCACCAGGGCGTGGAGTACATCGTCAACATCGGCAGACCTCCAAGGGTTGGTCGTGATTCAAGCCAGGCTAACCACACCAACGTTGGGAGCGGCTGGAACAATTCCTCGCTGTGGTGTCCCACTCAGCGTCCGACCGGGTGCTCGCCGGCCTCGACCCAGAGCAGCGGGCGGCGGTAACCGCCCCGGCCGGCCCGGTCTGCGTCCTGGCCGGCGCCGGCACCGGGAAGACCCGGGCGGTCACCTCCCGGATCGCGCACCGGACGTTGACCGGGGAGATCCTGGCCCGGCACCTGCTCGCGGTCACCTTTACCGCGCGGGCCGCCGCCGAACTGCGCAGCCGACTCACCACCCTCGGGGTGCCGGGTGCGCAGGCGCGCACCTTCCACGCCGCGGCGCTGCGTCAGGTGCGCTATTTCGCGCCCCGGCTGCTCGCCGGTCGGGCGATGCCCGAGCTGCTGGACAGTAAGGTCCGGCTGGTCACCCTCGCCGCGGCGAAGGTGGGGATCCGCTCCGACCGGACCGGCGTACGGGACCTCGCGGGCGAGATCGAGTGGGCGAAGTCGTCCCTGGTCGAGCCCGGGGAGTACGTGGTCGCGGCCGCCCGGGCGCTGCGGGACACCCCGTACGAGCCGGCGAAGGTGGCCGAGGTCTTCGCCGCGTACGAGAAGGTCAAACGCGCCGGCGGAGTGATCGATTTCGAGGACATGCTGCGCGCCGCGATCTGGGGAATCGAAGAACACCCGGACGTGGCCGACCAGGTACGCGCCCAGTACCGGCACTTCGTCGTCGACGAGTACCAGGACGTCAACCCGCTGCAACAGCGGCTGCTGGAGGCGTGGCTCGGCGGTGGAGACGACCTGACGGTGGTGGGTGACGCGAGTCAGACGATCTACTCGTTCACCGGCGCGACCTCGTCCTACCTGGTTGACTTCCCCCGTCGGCACCGGGGCGCGACGGTGGTCCGCCTGGTGCGCGACTACCGCTCCACCCCCCAGGTGGTCGGGCTGGCCAACTCGGTCATCGCGCCGGCGCGGGGCACTGAGGCGCGGCTTCGGCTGGAGCTGGTCGGCCAGCGCCCGCCGGGCCCCGAGCCCGAGTTGAGGATCTTCACCGACGAGCCGGCCGAGGCCGCCGCCGTCGCCGCCCGCTGCCGTGCCCTGGTGGACGCCGGTACTCCGGCCCGGGAAATCGCCGTGCTGTTCCGGACCAACGCGCAGTCCGAGGCGTACGAGGAGGCGCTGACCGAGGCCGAGGTGCCGTACCAGGTGCAGGGTGCGGAGCGGTTCTTCGAGCGCACCGAGGTACGACAGGCGATGGTCGCGCTGCGCGCCGCCACCCGCTCCCTTCCCGGTGACACCCCGCTGCCGGCGGCCGTGGTCGAGGCGCTGGCCGCGGTCGGGTGGGCACCGGATGCGCCGCCGGCTGGTGGCGCCGCCCGGGAACGGTGGGCGGCCCTCGCCGCCCTGGTCCAACTCGCCGAGGAGTACGCGGCCAGCGCCCCGGTGCTGCCGATCGGGCCGGCTGCCGCGGTCGAGCGGCCGGCCACGTTGGCCGACTTCACCGATGAGCTGGCCCGCCGGGCCGCCGCTCAGCACGTGCCGACGGTGGAGGGCGTCACCCTCGCCTCCCTGCACTCGGCGAAGGGGCTGGAGTGGGATGCCGTCTTCCTGGTCGGCCTCGCCGAGGGCACCCTGCCCACCACCTACGCGAAGACACCGGAGCAGGTGGAGGAGGAGCGCCGGCTGCTCTACGTGGGCATCACCCGGGCGCGGGAGTGGCTTTGGCTGTCGTACGCCTCAGCCCGTGCACCGGGTGGGCGTCCCCGGCGGCCCTGTCGCTTCCTGCCCCGGCTGGACTCCTCCGGTACCAGTGGGCGGGCCGGTGCGAGCGGGGTACGGCGGGCGGAACGTCGGCGTACCCAGATCGTCTCCTGCCGGGTCTGCGGTACGACGCTGCTTGCTGGCGCGGAGCGCAAGCTGGGCCGGTGCACCGCCTGTCCGTCTGACCTGGACAAGGAGCTGCACGGGCGGCTGGGTGAGTGGCGGCGTCGGGTGGCCGGCGGCCAGCGGGTACCGGACTATGTGGTGTTCACCGACGCGACCCTGGTCGCGTTGGCGGAGCGGCGCCCGCAGCAGCCCCGCGACCTCACCGCGATCGCGGGGATCGGGGCCCGCAAGCTGGGGCTCTACGGGGAGGCGGTGCTTGCCTTGGTAGCCGGCGCGACGGTGGACGAGGTCTGCCCAGAGAAAACTTCCGAAATCTTGCCGTAAATTCGTTTGCCCTCGCCCCTGGGCGCGGCATAGCCTCGGGGCATACCTCGCGAGCGGCGGCATTCGGGCTGCTCACGGGCGTGATTCGGTCGGCACGAGAGAAAGTCAGGGAGGTGGCCCCAATGGAGATCTACAACAACGCGCGTCCGTTGGTGTCCCCCGCTGCCGTCGCTCCGCTGTCGGCCGTCCAGGTGGCCCTCACCGCTGCGCGACCGTTGGCTCCGCAGACGCACCAGGTCGAGACCCAGGCCGAGCTGATTCTCGCGCTGGCGCCATGCGGCACCCAGGGCACCAGTGGTTTCACGGGCAAGGGCGTTGATAGCGCCAAGCGGCGCATGGACGTCCGCGGTGTTCCACCTCGAGGTAGACCGGTCTGATCCAGACCACCGGCTCACCTTGAGGCCGCGGAACCCGCATACCGGGATCCGCGGCCTTAGTTTTTGTCCCGCCGAAGTATGTCGGAAATGCGATCCAAGAGATCGAAAAGTGAGAGAGAGGTGACCGGGCGATGAGTCTGGCGTTGGCCCCACTCGACCTGAGCGTCGAGTTGGAGGCGAACCTGCCCTGCCGGAAGTTCGACCCCGACCTGTGGTTCTCTGACTCGCCCCCCGAGCTTGAGGTGGCCAAGTCGCTCTGCGGGGACTGCCCGCTGCGCGTCGAGTGCCTTGCTGGCGCGGTGGAGCGAGCTGAGCCCTGGGGCGTCTGGGGTGGCGAGATCTTCGAGCGTGGCGCGGTGGTCCCGCGGAAGCGGCCCCGAGGCCGTCCCCGTAAGGAAGATGTTGCCCGAGACGCCACGCTCCGGGTCGAGGCCGAGGCGCGACTGGAGGCCAGTGGGTTGGCCCGGCGCGACACGGTCCGGCTGGCGGCCTGACAACCACCCGATCTGTTCCACCCTTCGCCGGTGTTCGCACTGGCCACGAGAAAGTTGACGAGGATGCTGAAGCAATCGAACGGTTTCGAACTGCAATTACTGAACGAAGTGTTGTCGAGGGCTCGAATGCTCCGGCCTCAGGCCGGTCGCACCACCACGAGCACTGAGGCTTATCGCTCCGCCCGTACCGTCGCCATGGCCGCTCGCAGGCGGTCGGCGCGCGAGTTGGGCATCGGTTAGACAGCGGGCCCGCTTCCCTTTCGGTGGGGAGCGGGCCCGTTGGCTAACACCGCTGGGACGGGCGCGTTCGGCTACCGCCGGATGCGCCCGTCACCGCATCACGCTATCGGGGCGAAGCCGGGTAGCCAGCGTTCCAGGATTCCCCGGTACGGCGCCTTCGCCTCCAGCTGGCAGAGCACCCCGATCGAGCCGAGCGTGACCCGGTGGATCAGTAGGTACGACGGGGGCAGGTTGAGGTGTCGGCTGAGTTGGTAGGCGGGGGAGCGAGGGTTGGCCAGCCGGGCCGCCTCAGCTCGTAGCCAGGCCCGGGTGAACCGGAACTCCTCGGCGGCGACCGGCGCCAGCATCGGTTGGAGGAAGTCCAACAGCGCCGGCCCGTCGATCGCCGCGCTGTTGCTGACGAAGCCCTCGTCACGCAAGCCGGCCATCACCTCTTCGGCATCTCCCCGCAAGGCCAGTCCGGCGATGCGGCCGATCGGCTCGGGGGTCCCCTCGGGTAGCCGGGCCACCGCGCCGAAGTCCACCACCCCAAGCCGGCCGTCGGCCAGCAACCGGAAGTTGCCCGGATGCGGGTCGGCGTGGAGCAGCCCGGCCCGCATGGGCGCGGAGAGGTGCAGGGTGGCCATCAACCGGCCGGCCTCGTCCCGCTCTTGTTCGGAGCCCTCCCGGATGATTTGAGACAGCGGAGTTCCCTCGACCCACCCGGTCACGAGGACCCGAGGCGACGCGGCGACCACGGCCGGGATGCAGATCTCCGGGTCATCCGCGTACGCCGTGGCGAAGGCGCGCTGCGACTCGGCCTCCAGTTCGTAGTCGAGCTCCTCGGTGATGCGTTCCCGGAGCTCGGTGAGGAGTGGTTTGATGTCCAGCCCCGGCTGGATCGCCCGGAACATCCCACCGAGCCGGGAGAGCTGTTTGAGGTCGGTGAGCAGGGCTTCCCCCGCGCCGGGGTACTGAATCTTGATCGCCACGTCGCGGGTGTTCGGCGCGCCGTTCGCGTCGTAGCCCGGTTCCCGCCACTGCGCACGGTGTACCTGCCCGATGCTGGCGGCGGCGACCGGTGTGTCGTCGAACTCCACGAACCGGTCCCGCCAGTCCGGGCCGAGTTGCTCGGCGAGCACCCGGTGTACGGAGGCGGCGGGTAGCGGCGGCGCGGCCTCCTGGAGTTTGGTCAGCGCCTGTCGGTAGGGGGCGGCCATCTCCTCGGGTAGCGCCGCCTCGAAGACCGACAGCGCTTGGCCGAACTTCATCGCGCCGCCTTTGAGCTGCCCGAGGACGCTGAAGAGCTGTTCGGCGGTACGTTGCTGGATCTCCGCGGAGATTACGTCAGAGGCGAGCCCGGTGACGCGCTTGCCCACACCGAGGACGGTCCGGCCGGCGAAGCCGAGCGGCAGGGTGGCGAGCTTGGCGGTCCGGGAGACGGCCCGGCGCGGGATTTCGGTCACCTGGCTATTGTGACCGACCGCGACGGCGAGCGCGGCGCCTCACGTTCCGCGACCGGAGCAGGTGCAGGAGGGGTGGGGTGCCCAATGCCGGCGACGTAGCCGGCCGTCGGCGGTGACCTCGACGGAACCGCTGACGGTGGCCGGGACGCCGCCGTCGAGGTGGCCCAGGGCTTCGCTGGCGGCGTACGCCACGGCGGCGAGCAGCGTTGTCGTCGCGCAGGCCCACTCCGGTGTGCCGCCGGCGAGCTGGGCGGCGAGCGTCGGCCAGCCCGGGTCGCGGTCCCTTCGATGCAGGTCGAGGCAGTTCAGGCAGGGACCGGTCGGTGGCCGGACCAGCGGGCCGACGACCGGCACGCCCTCCCGGAGGTCGAGCAGCAGGTGTACCTGCCGGCGTTGGTGGTGAGCGGCGGCGAGCAGGGGAGCCGGGCGGTCCGTACCGCACTGGAGCACGAGGTCGATCCGGCCGGGTCGGAGCGGGCCGGTGGCGGTGCCGGGGGCGGTGCGGCCGAGGGCGTCCCGGACTGCGTTGGTGAGTGGCTGGCCGAGGTCGGCGGCGGGTATTCCGGTGCCGACGAGGTCCGCCGGCGCCACGGGGCCGGCCAGGCGTGGCTGCACGTGCCCGACCCCGGCCTGGGCCAGGGCGACGGCGACGGGAGCGCCGAGGCGACCGGCGCCGGTTACCAGCACCCGTGCCGTGCGACGGCGGCGCAGTACCTGTGCGGGCGTGCCGGCGCTTCGCTGGTTGGCCAGGGCGAGGGCGCCGGCCTCGGCGGCGAGCCGGGTTCGTGGCGGACCGGTCAGGTCACGGGGTAGGAGGGTGTGCGCGGGTACGACCAGGCCGGCGGTGCGGAGCGCCTCGAGCAGGGTGCGGGCCTCGTCTCGTCCCACCTCGATTCGGTTGGCCTGGTCCAGGACGTGCCGCTCGCTGTGCGCGCCGTCGAGTAGGTCGAGGAGGCGGGCGGTGCGGGGGTTGGCCAGCTCCAGCAGGACGGCCCGGCTCGGATCGACACCCAGTTGCAGCGTGTGTCGGTCCCGCCAGAGGCGGGTGAGACCGGGTAGCAGGGTTGGCCGGGGCAGGGCGGTAAGGCTCATGAGTACGAATAGTGATCGTGTCTGAGCTTTCCGTCGAACGTTGTCCACAGGTGCGCGGAGTCCGGCCCGGGGTTTTCCACAGGAAGTGGTGGGTTCTCCACAGGCCGCGGACCCGCCTGTCCGGCAACCGACATTGGCTGGGTGGTGGAAGGATCGCCCTTCCACCACCCAGAAAGGCGTTAGACCTTCGCTTTACCCAGAATGCGGTTCACTGTTGTGCCGCACACCGGACACTTGCCCTTGGCCATGTTCATCCCGGTCTTGGAAACCTCGACGCGCCCCTCGAAGTCTCGCTTCTCCTTGCACTTGACGCAGTAGCCGTTGTAAGTCTGGGCCTGGTCGGCCACGGGTGCCTCCTCGTCTCGTCCACCGGCGAACGCTCATCCGGCGGGGTTCCAGCGGCGGGCCATGAGGGCGCCGGCGCTAGGCCTTCCGTCGTGGTCACAGGCGTGACCACTGGTCCGCGGACCCTACCCAGGACTGGGGGGTTCCATGTCAACTCCTCATCGACACTGTGAGCAAGTTGACGACGAGAGTGTGCACGGCGAATTAGCTTGGATAAGTGAGTTTGGTGGGGACACGCCGGACGGATGCCCTGAAAAACGGCGCAGGGTGCCCACAGGTGACGGGAGCCGACGTGATCACCTGGTGCGGGGGCTTGCCTTCGGACTATTTCCCGAGCACTCTAACGCGGAAAAATTTCGGGACTCCTGGCGACCAACGCTTATTTTTCGGGCGCGTGTCGCGGGTTGACCCTTGCGGACCCCTGGCCACCACGAAGTAACTTTTCCTCGTGGCAGGAATCCGAGGCGGCACGGCCGGCTGATGGCAGCACCGCGGAAGCCGGTGGTCGAGGTGCGGCGCAGCCAGCGCCGCCGGCGCACGGTGTCCGCGTACCGCGACGGCGAGCGGGTTGTCGTCCTGATCCCCGACCAGTTCTCCCGAGCTGAGGAGAGCGAGTGGGTGGACCGAATGCTTGCTCGGCTCGCCGCCCGGGAGGGCCGGCTGGTCCGGTCCGACGACGAACTGCTCGCCCGCGCCACTCGACTGATCGCCCTCTACCTGGCCGACCATGGGCGTGACGCGATCCCGGCCAGCGTCCGTTGGGTGACCAATCAGACCGGCCGTTGGGGCTCATGCACCCCAGCCGATCGGACGATTCGCATCTCCCACCGGCTGCAGGACATGCCGGACTGGGTGATCGACTATGTCCTGTTGCATGAGCTGGCCCACCTGATCGTCCCGAGTCACAACGCCCGGTTCTGGCAGCTCGTCGGCCGGTACCCGAAGACCGAACGGGCCCGCGGCTACCTGGAGGGCGTCGCGGCCGTCGCCTCCTCCTGACCCCGGTCGGCGGGGCGTAGGGTCGGTGCGTGGTACGACGGTTGGTGGTTGCCCTACTCGCGCCGGTTTCCTGGACGCCGCCGGAGATCGACCCGACTGACTGGCGGACGGCGCTCGCCGAGGACGTGGTTGACCTACTCGCCACGCTGAACGAGGTGGAGACCGCCGTTGCCGTGGCCGAGGCCGACCGGTGGCTGGCCGACGCCGTGGTCTGGCCCGGCACCACCGTCTACCAGCTCCCGCGTCCCACCGTTGCGGCCGTCCTCGCCAGCTGCGGGCGGACCGCCCGGCCGAGCCGGCCGGCCAACGTCAACCGTGCCGGGGCCGGGCACGGATACGACCAGGTGGCCGTGGTCGCCGGGGACGCCCCGGACCTGCCGGGGTTGACCATCGGCAAGCTACTTCGGCCGCTCACCACCCGGCCGATGGCCGTGGCCCCGGTGGTGGGTGCCGACACCGGCCTGCTCGGTGCGGCGGCCCGACTGCCCCTACCGGAGTGGCTACCGGCGCTGGACCTGGATCGGGCGGTGCCCGCCGCGGTGCGTGCGGCGGCGCCGCACCCCGGCGAGCTCGCCGTCACCGCGGGGTGGCATCGACTGCGCAGTCCGGCCGACCTGGCCCGGCTTGACCCCGCCCTGGCTGGCTGGGACGCCACCCGCACCCTGCTCGCCGCCGCCGGCATCCTGCGCTGACCGCGCCGGGTCCGGAGCGTCAGCTGGCGGTGGGTGGGTCCTCCCCGCCGGGCTCGCCGGGGGCCTTCTCCGGCGGGCCACCCGGCGCGCTGAAGTCGAAGCTTTCCAGCTCGTCCGCATCGAGCCGGGCCTGGGCGAAGGCCACCGGGTCGGCGAAGTCGTCGTCGGAGGGCAGCAGGTCGGGGTGACCCCAGAGCGCATCCCGCCCGGCGATCCCCCGGTGCTCGGTGAGGGCCGCCCAGAGCGCCGCCGCCTCGCGCAGCCGCCGTGGCCGAAGCTCCAGGCCGACCAGGGCGGCGAAGGTCTGCTCGGCCGGACCTCCGGCGGCCCGCCGCCGCCGGAACGCCTCCCCGAGCCGGACGACGTTGGGCAACCGCTCCCCGGCCGCGCTGTCAACCACGTGGCAGACCCAGCCCTCGACGAGCGCGAGGGCCGTCTCCAGCCGGGCCAGCGACGCCTTCTGGGCCGGGTTGTCCTCCGGGGTGAAGATCCCCTCCAGCGCGATCGCCTGCATCGACTCCGGGTCGGTCGGGTCGACCCGACCCATCGCCTCCTCGATCGCCTCGCGATTGACCCGGATGCCCGAGGCGTACATCTCCACCGCGTTGAGCACGTGTCCGCGCAGCCACGGCACGTGCTCGAAGAGGCGCTGATGGGCGGCCTCGCGCAGGGCCACGTAGAGGCGTACCTCGTCCTCCGGCAGTTCCAGCCCGGCACCGTACTCCCGGATGTTGGCCGGGACGAGTGCCGCCGTGCCGGCCGGGCCGAGCGGCAGCCCGATGTCGCCGGCGGAGAGCACCTCCGCGGCGAGCGAGCCGAGGGCCTGGCCCAACTGGCCCCCGAACAGGGCCCCGCCGAGGGTGGCCACCATCGACTGCATCGGGCCGAGCTGGGCCCGCGCCTCCGGCGGCACCAGGTCACCCATGGCGCCGACCATCCGGCTGGCCACCGGGTCGCACAACTTGCGCCAGACGTCGAGGGTTTTGTAGATCCACTCATTCCGGTTCCACGCCACCGAGGCGCGGATGCCCGACGGGAGCGCCGAGCCCGACTCCAACCAGAGGTCGGCCAGGCGTAGCGCCTCCTCCACCGCGTTGCGCTCGTACGGCGAGACAGCCGGATCACCACCGGCGCTGAGCTGGCTCGCCGCCACCTGGCGGGCCAGGTCCCAGTTCACCGGTCCACTGCCGGGCGCGGCGAGCAGGTGCTGCAGCTGGGACATGAACTGCTGCATCTGCGCGGGGTCGTTGGGGTCGGGTGGCTGGCCACCGGGGAGCGCGAAACCGAACGGAATATCAGGCACGGGGTCTACGGTACGCGCGCCGCGCCCCAGGTCGCGTCGGCTGGCATCGCGTCAACGGTGAAGTCCTGGAAGGTCCGCCGGTGCCAGCGCACCCGGTCGGTACGCTCTGCCGCATGAGACGTCGCGGCATGACCGTCCTGCTCGGTGCCATCTTTGTTGCCCTGCTCGGCATCGGTGTGCTCGCGGCGCCCATTCCGTACGTGGTGCTGGGTCCCGGCCCCACCGTCAACACGCTGGGCGTCGAGGACGACAAGGAGGTCATTCAGGTCAAGGACCGGGAGACCTTCACCTCGGCGGGAGAGCTGCGGTTGACCACGGTGGGGGTGCAGCCCTCGGTCAAGCTGCGCGGGGCGATCCAGGGTTGGTTCTCCGACGACGAGGCGGTGGTACCGCGGGAACTGGTGTACCCGCCGGGGGAGAGCCGCGAGGAGGTCGAGGAACGCAACGCGGAGGACTTCGAGGCCTCCCAGTCCAGCGCGGAGACGGTCGCGCTGCGCGAGCTCGGATTCCCGGTGACGGTCCAGGTCAAGACGGTGGCCGTGGACGGGCCCGCGGCCGGTCTGCTCCGTCCGGGCGACGTGGTGACCTCCGTTGACGGTCAGCCGGTCCCGGTGGCCGTCCGGCTGACCGAGTTGATCCAGGCCGAGCCGGCCGGCACCGTCCTGGAGGTCGGCTACACCCGCGACGGGACCCCCGCGACGGCGCGGATCACGACCCAGGAGCGGGACGGCAAGCCCCGGATCGGGATCGGGATCGAGCAGCAGCAACCGCACCCGTTCACGCTGACGATCGACCTCACGGACATCGGTGGCCCGAGCGCCGGGCTCATGTTCGCCCTCGGCATCATCGACAAGCTGACCCCGGAGGATCTGACCGGTGGGCAGATCATCGCGGGCACCGGCACGATCGATGACCTGGGCCGGGTCGGCCCGATTGGCGGCATCCCCCAGAAACTGGTCGGCGCCAAGGACGCCGGCGCCACCGCCTTCCTGGTCCCGGCCGAGAACTGCGCCGAGGCGGTCCGCAACCGCCAGCCGGACCTGCCGCTGCTCAGGGTGGCGACGCTGGATGACGCGTTGACCGCCCTCGAGGAGCTGCGAGCAGGGGGCGAACCGACCCGCTGCTGACCCAACCGCCGGCACTCGGCGTGACCGCGGACGACAGGTTTGGGAAGACCCCGTACTCTGGTGGCCTGGTCGGAGCCGATCAATCGAACGTGCGGAGCCAACAGTGGTTATGCGTAGCAGCGCCCCCATGCCGAGGATGAGCCGACGCGGACGCGTCACGATTGGTGTCCTGGTCGGGGTGTTCGTGCTCTTCACCCTGCTCGGCTGGGGGGTGCAGGCCTGGACCGACTGGCTCTGGTTCGGCGAGGTCGACTACACCGCGGTCTTCAGCGGGGTGCTCGTCACCCGGCTGCTGCTCTTCCTCGTGGTCGGCCTGGCCATGGCGGCCATCGTCGGTGGCAACCTCTGGCTGGCGCATCGCCTGCGGCCCCGGCTGCGACCGCAGTCGCCGGAGCAGGCCACCCTGGAGCGGTACCGGATGCTGCTCAGCCCTCGGCTCGGCATCTGGTTCACGACGGTCGCCGTCGTGGTCGGCCTCTTCGCGGGGCTGTCCGCGCAGGGCAGGTGGAGCGAGTGGCTGCTGTTCCGCAACGGTGGGGACTTCGGAGTCAAGGACCCGGAGTTCGGGGTGGACATCGGCTTCTACATCTTCGACCTGCCGTTCTGGCGTTATCTGCTCGGGGCCGCCTTCACCGCCGTGGTGTTGGCCCTGCTCGGGGCGCTCGCGGTGCACTATGTCTTCGGCGGGATCCGGCTCCAGGGCGTGGGGGACCGGATGAGCACCGCGGCGCGGGCGCACCTGAGCAGTTTGATCGCGCTCTTCGTGCTGCTCAAGGCCGTCGCGTACGTGCTCGACCGGCGGACGATGCTGCTGGAGTACAACGACGGCGCCAACGTCTACGGTGCCGGTTACGCCGACGTCAACGCGTTGCTTCCGGCGAAGGAGATCCTCGCCTACATCTCGGTCGTCGTGGCGATCGCGGTCCTCGTCTTCTCCAACGCCTGGATGCGGAACCTGGTCTGGCCGGGCATCTCGCTGGCCCTGCTCGGGGTCTCCGCGGTCGCCATCGGCGGCATCTATCCGTGGGCGGTGCAGACCTTCGAGGTCAAGCCGAGTGCCCGGGACAAGGAGGCGCGGTACATCGAGCGCAGCATCGAGGCGACTCGGGCGGCCTTCAGTCTGGGCGAGGCCGATACCACGCGATACGCGGCGAGTAACCTGCAACCACCGGCGAGTCTCGCCACCGACACCGCGGTGGTGCCAAATGCCCGGCTGTTGGATCCACAGCTGGTCAGCGAGACGTACACGCAGCTTCAACAGGTCCGCGGCTTCTACGATTTCGGCCCCAAGCTCGACATCGACCGCTACACCGTCGATGGGGCGACCCAGGACTACGTGGTCGGGGTCCGTGAGATCAACTATGGCGAGCTGACCACGCAGCAGAGCAACTGGATCAACCGGCACACCGTCTACACCCACGGTTACGGGTTGGTCGCGGCCCCGGCGAACCGGGTGGTCTGCGGTGGCCAGCCGTACTTCGTCTCCGGCTTCCTCGGGGAGCGGTCGCAGGAGGGGTGCGCGGCCCAGGTCGACCAGATCCCGGCCAGCCAGCCGCGGATCTACTACGGCGAGCGGATGGAGGCCGGCGACTACGCCATCGTCGGTAAGACGAACCCGGAGGCCAGCCCCGCCGAGTTCGACCGGCCGGTCGGCGAGGACGGATCCGAGTCCTACTACACCTACACCGGCTCGGGCGGTGTGGACGTCGGCTCGTTCGGTCGCCGGCTGCTCTACGCGATCAAGGAGCAGGAGTCGAACTTCCTGCTCTCCGAGGCGGTCAACGAGAACTCGAAGCTGCTCTACGTTCGTAACCCCCGGGAGCGGGTGGAGAAGGTCGCCCCGTTCCTCACCGTGGACGGCGACCCGTATCCGGCGGTGATCGATGGCCGGGTGACCTGGATCATCGACGGCTACACCACCGCCGCGACCTACCCCTACGCCGAGCGGATCAACCTCCAGACCGAGACCACCGACGAGCTCACCAACCGGGGCACCTTCCAGCAGGCCCGGGAAAACATCAACTACATCCGGAACTCGGTCAAGGCGACGGTCGACGCGTACGACGGCACGGTCACCCTCTACGAGTTCGACGACGGTGACCCGGTACTCCGGGCGTGGAACAAGGCCTTCGGCGGCGACCTGATCAAGCCGAAGACGGAGATTCCGACCGAGCTGAGCGCCCACTTCCGCTACCCGGCTGACCTGTTCAAGGTGCAGCGAAACGTGTACACCCGGTTCCACGTGACCAGCCCTGGTGACTTCTACTCCGGGCAGGACTTCTGGCAGGTGCCGAACGTGCCGGACGCGCCGGACAGCGGTCAGAAGCAGCCCCCGTACTACCTCTTCACCCAGATGCCGGGGCAGGAGGAGCCGCGGTTCCAGCTAACCTCGGCGGTGACGCCGAACCGACGGCAGAACCTCGCGGCGCTGATGTCTGGCTCGTACGTGGACGGCAAGCCGCGGCTTGAGGTGTACGAGTTGCCGGAAGACACGCGGATCTCCGGCCCGGTGCAGGTGCACCAGCAGATGACCAACAACGCCCAGATTCGGCAGCAGCTGAACCTGCTCTCGTCGAACCAGGCACAGGTCCAGTACGGCAACCTGCTCTCCCTGCCGTTCGGCAACGGCATGCTCTACGTCGAGCCGGTTTATGTGAAGAGCAACCAACAGCAGGCCTATCCCCTGTTGCAGAAGGTGCTTCTCTCCTACGGCGACGGTGGGTCGTTCGTCGTCCTGGCCGACAACCTCACCGACGGCATCAAACAGCTCGTCGAGCAGGGCGAAGAGGCCGGCGCACCATCGCCGCCACCCTCCGACGACGAGACGCCCCCAAGCCCGGGTCCGACCCCGACACCGACGACTCCGAGCGCTACCCCACCCCCGCTCACGGGCGACGTGGCGGCGGCGGCCCAGCGGGTTCAGGAGGCGATCGTGGAGCTCCGGGCCGCGCAGGAGTCCGGCGACTTCGAGCGCTACGGCCGGGCGCTGCAGGCGTTGGATGAGGCGACCGCGGCCTTCGAGCAGGCAGCGGGGTCGCCACCCGCTGCCACGCCGACCACGGCACCGTCGGGCTCACCGTCGCCGGGCGGCTGACCCCAGCACGTACGATCAACGACGCCCTCCGGGATTCCCCGGGGGCGTTGTTGTGGGGGCTCGGCGGAGGACGTTTTGCGTTGGCCCGGGGTAGTGCGCTAACGTTTACGAGCCGACGCGGGGTGGAGCAGCTCGGTAGCTCGCTGGGCTCATAACCCAGAGGTCGCAGGTTCAAATCCTGTCCCCGCTACTT
>NZ_JABZED010000003.1:329617-330529 GCF_013416675.1 Salinispora sp. H7-4 | reverse complement strand
GTTAGAAAGCCCCGGAGGAATCCTCCGGGGCTTTCGCGCATTGGTGGACCGGTCCGGCGGGACGTCCCGAGCCGACCACCACCGCCCGCATCCCCGCTGGGGTGTCAGGCGGGGTCGCCGGTTTGGCGGGTGTAGTGCGCAACGATCACACCACTGGCCAAGGTCCGCGTCGAGGTGAGCGCGAAGCGGTGCGGGTCGAAGCCCCGGTCAACCAGCGGGATACCGCTGCCGGCGACGACCGGGTTGAGTTTGAGCACCAGTTCGTCGAGTTCGTCGAGGAGCTGACCGGCGAGCTGTCCGCCACCGCAGAGCCAGATGTCCCGGCCGGGCCGTGCCTTGAGCTGGCGGACAAAGGAGCTCGGGTCGCCGGAGACGATCTCTACGTCCGGGTAGCTGGCCGGGGCCAGCGAACGGCTGAAGACGTACTGCTTCAGGTGGTCGTAGGGGCTGGTGTGTCCGAGCTTGAGGCCCAGCTCGTAGGTGACGCGGCCCATCAGCACGGCGTCGAAACGACCGGTGGCCGGGGATGCCACACCGAGTTGGGCGTGGGCGAAGGTGGGCAGCGTCTGGGGCCATTCGGCCACCAGGTAGGACGCTAGATCGGGCCCCAGGGGGAAGAAGTCGAACGATCCGTCGGGCGCGGCGATGAAGCCGTCGAGCGTGGCGGCGACGAAGTAGGCGAGCTTACGCAAAGCGACTCCGATGTTCGGGCGGTCCACAGAGGTGGTCGTGGATCGGCGCGAATCTACAACATGGATCGTGGATGTACTGGGTAAATACTGGGCGGGGGGGGCGGATCATGGTCGGATCTGATGGGGTAGACTAGTGAAGCCGACGCGGGGTGGAGCAGCTCGGTAGCTCGCTGGGCTCATAACCCAGAGGTCGCAGGTTCAAATCCTGTCCCCGCTACTT
>NZ_JABZED010000003.1:190744-329543 GCF_013416675.1 Salinispora sp. H7-4 | reverse complement strand
GTTAGAAAGCCCCGGAGGAATCCTCCGGGGCTTTCGCGCATTGGTGGACCGGTCCGGCGGGACGTCCCGAGCCGACCACCACCACCCGTATCCCCGGGTCCCCGGCTGGGGACGATCAATAAGGTAACGGGCGGATCATGGTCGGATCTGATGGGGTAGAGTAGTGAAGCCGACGCGGGGTGGAGCAGCTCGGTAGCTCGCTGGGCTCATAACCCAGAGGTCGCAGGTTCAAATCCTGTCCCCGCTACTTGTTAGAAGGCCCTGGAGGTTTCCTCCAGGGCCTTCGTCGTACCCGGCTTGCACGGTTCGGCCAGGATGGGGTCATGTCTGCATTCGCGAAGTGGTGGAGCCGGCTCAGCACGGTCTTCGGTGCGGTGGTACTGGCGGTTTTTGTCCCGGTGGCGGCCTGGGCGGCCAGTGGCCCGGGCGAGTTGGTGGTCGAGGCCGCCCGGCGCCGCCGCGGGGGCTTCGGCTTCCTCGGGTTCTTCTGTTGCCTGGTCGTGGTCGTCGTGATCGTGTTGCTCGCCCTGCGGGTCCTCCGTGGCCGGCGCGGCCCCCGGCGCTGAGTCGACCGGCGGCTGCGGCTCCCGGCGTTGAGTCCACCGTCGGCTGCGGGCTCCCGGCGCGCGTTTCGGTCAGTCATCCGGACCGTGCTCTGCCGGCGCGGGCCGATCTGGGCCGCGTGATGTACTAGCTTGCGTGGAACTTCTGCACTCGGGCAAGGTCCGGGATGTCTACGCTGACGGCGACGACCTGATCCTGGTCGCCTCGGACCGCGTCTCTGTCTACGACGTCGTGCTGCCGACGCCGATCCCGGAGAAGGGCAAACTTCTCACGGCGCTCTCGCTGTGGTGGTTCGACCAGCTCGCCGAGCTGGTGCCGAACCACGTGCTGTCGGCGACCGACGTGCCGCCGGAGTTCGCCGGCCGGGCGATTCGGTGCCGGCGACTGGAGATGGTTCCGGTGGAGTGCGTCGCCCGGGGCTATCTGGTCGGTGGCGGCTTCGCCGAGTACCAGCGCACCGGAGCGGTCTCCGGGATCGAACTGCCGCGCGGAATGGTCGAGGCGGCCGCCCTGCCGGAGCCGATCTTCACCCCCTCCACCAAGGCGCCGGTAGGAGAGCACGACCAGCCGATGACCTTCGGTGAGGTGGTGGACAAGGTTGGCGCGGAGACCGCCGAGCGACTGCGCCAGCTCACCCTGGACGTGTACCGACGGGGAGCCGAACTCGCCGCCGACCGGGGAATTCTGATCGCCGATACCAAGATCGAGTTGGGTTGGGCCGCCGATGGCACGCTGACGGTCGGCGACGAGCTGCTGACCTCGGACTCGTCCCGGTTCTGGCCGGCCGAGTCGTACCAGCCGGGGCGCGCCCAGTTCTCGTACGACAAGCAGTATGTGCGGGATTGGGCCACCAGGAGCGGGTGGGACAAGCAGAGCCCGGCGCCGGAGGTGCCAGGTGAGGTCGTTGCCGCCACCCGGGCCCGCTACGTCGATGTCTACGAGAAACTCACCGGCCAGCGCTGGAGCTGATCGGGTCGTAGAATCGGTAGCTGTGCGCCAGCTCGCCGTTTTCAGTGGAAGCGCCCATCCTGAGCTCGGTGCGGAGATCTGCACCCACCTGGGGGTGCCCCTGTACCCAACTCGGGTGTCCCGGTTCGCCAACGACTGCCTGGAAGTGCAGTTACAGGCCAACTGCCGGGAACGGGACGTCTTTCTGATCCAGCCACTGGTCCCACCGGTGCAGGAGCACCTGGTCGAGCTGCTGTTCATGGTCAACGCGGCCCGGGGAGCCTCCGCCGGTCGGATCAGCGTGGTGCTACCGCACTACGCGTACGCCCGCTCCGACAAGAAGGACGCGCCGCGCATCTCGATCGGTGGCCGGTTGGTCGCGGACCTGCTCACCGCGGCCGGTGCCGATCGGGTGCTCACGATGACCCTGCACTCGCCGCAGGTCTACGGCTTCTTCGGCATCCCGGTCGATCACCTGCACGCGTTACGCGAACTAGCCGCCCACTTCCAGTCGCATGACCTGAGCAACACCGTGGTGGTCTCGCCCGATCTGGGCTACGTCAAGGAGGCGGCGGTCTTCGCCCGGCAGCTGGGCACGCCCGTCGCCGCCGGTGCCAAGCAGCGCTTCGGGGGCGACCGGGTGGAGATCAGCACGATCATCGGCGAGGTCCAGGGCCGAGACGTGATCGTGGTGGACGACGAGATCGTCAAGGGCAGCACGGTGGTCGAGCTGATGGGCCATCTGCGTGAGTTGGGGGTCCGCTCGATCCGGCTGGCCTGCACCCACGGCCTCCTCGTGGACGGAGCCGTGCAGCGGTTGTGCGAGCAGGAGGAGGTGCGGGAGATCGTCTGCACCAACACGGTTCCCATCCCCACCGAGAAGCGGGTCCCCAAGCTGACCGTACTGTCGGTGGCCCCTGCATTGGCTGAGGCGATGCGCCGGATTCACAACGGCGAGTCGGTGAGCGCGCTCTTCGGCTGAACCGCCCCCGCCCCCAGCTAGTCGGGGGTGGCGTGTGGGATCGGCAGGAGGGTCGTGATGCGGACGACCGTGCCGGCCCGGCCGGACGCCACATCCATGGTGTCGCTCAGCTCGCGGGCCAGCCAGAGCCCCCAGCCACCGACCGATTCCGGGGCCGGGCGGCGGTGGTCTCCGAGTAGCCGGCTGCTGACTCCATGCCCATGATCGGAGACCTCGCAGACCAGGCTCCCGGCCTGCCGCCACATCCGTAGCGACCCGCGGCCGCCGCCGTGGCGAACCGCGTTGGTGGTCAGCTCGTTGAGCGCCAACACGAAGTCGTTGAGCCGCTGGCCGCGTAGGCCCGCCGCGTGCGCGCCCGCGGCGGCCGCGTGCCGGAGCTGGGTCACCTCTCCCTGGTCGAAGGTGGTGGCGATCAACAGGCAGGGTTCCGGAGGCGCAGCCGTGCGCGGTAGGTCCGGGTCTGCGTTCGTCATGGCCCTTCCCGGCAGGGGGTCACGGTGCGGAATAGTGGCAATTTTCACCGTACGCCAGGGCCGCTACCCGGATCGAAGGCCGACCGCCGAGGGTTAGACCGCCGGCGGCGGGCGGGTCTCGTGGACCGCCAGTTCCTCCGCACTCGCACCGCCTCCCGCCGAACCCGCGTCGTACGCGACCGAGTCGGTCTCCTGGTCGGGATGGACGCCCTCGTCCGGCTCAACCAGCCGACCCACCTGGGTGTCGGCCCCGCTACCGAGCAGGCCGTGATCGTAGAGGGAGACCGGGGAGTTCGGATCGGAGGAGGGCCCCGGTTCGAACACGTCCGCGTCGAGCTGGGCTTGGGCAGCCTGCTCTGGGCTGTTCGCCTCGGCGGCGATGTCCGGGTCCACCGGGCCGGCCAACGGATCATCCGCCGGCCGCTCGTACCGCTCCCGGCCGAGTTTGGCATCCAACGACTCGCCGTCGAGCTGTTCGTCGGCGGTGGTCCCGAACCGGTCGACTGCGACCGGCATCCGGTCTCCGGGCAGCTGAGCCGGGTCCGGGCCGTCCGCCTCCCGCCCAGTCCGGACATTGTCCTTCGCCGTCGAGTCGTCGTCGGCGGTGTCGGGCAGGCCCATCGCCTCCGGGTCGGACACCGGAGTCGGGTACTCGTCGTCGCGCATGCCGGTGCTCTACCCGCTGCCCCACGTCTCATAACCGTCGCTCCGGCCGCTGTTGCCAGTCCGTGGGTGCTGGTGCTGGTGGCGCTCCACCGCCGATCTGCCAGGTTTCGGCTCCCCAGCCCCGGGGTAATGGGACCCTCTGACCGGAAGGACCCTGCCACTGTGACGATGCCTGGAGGTGACCATGCGCGTCGGTCTCGTCTGCGCGCACGCCGACCCGTCCCGGGCTGCCGGCGGCCGGTCTGTCGGGACCCATCAGCACATCGCCCGGGTCGCCGCCGAACTCGCCGGGCGGGGGCACGACGTCCGGCTCTACGAGCGCCACGACGCCCCGGACCAGGCGGCGACCGCGACGGCGGACGGCTACCTGGTCGAGCGGGTTCCGGTCGGTCCCGCCGCTGCGGCGCCCACCGGCGAGTTGGTTGGCTACGTCGCCGAGTACGGCCGTTGGCTGACCGGTCGGTGGGCGGACGACTGGGTGCCGGAGCTGGTGCACGGGCACTACTGGCTCGGTGGGCTCGCCGCCGCGAACGCCGTTCGTGAGACCGACATCCCGATCGTGCAGACGTTCCACTCGCTCGGGTTCGAACAGCTGCGCCGCCTCGGTACGCGCTACGGTGCGCCACCGGAGCGAATTCCGTTGGAGCGGGCACTCATTCGCGTGGTGGACATCGCGGTGGCTCAGTCCAACGACGAGGTGGACGAGCTGGCCCGGATGGGTCTGCAACGTGCCTCCGTGGCGCTGGTCCCACCGGGAGTGGACGCGGAGCTGTTCCACCCGGACGGGGAGGCGGCGCCGCGCGAGGCGCGACCACGGATCCTCTCCGTGACGACCCTCGACCCCGGCCATGGCCAGGAGGATCTGATCCGGGTGATCCGAATGATCGGCGACGCGGAACTGGTGATCGTCGGCGGCCCGCCGGGCGAGCGGCTCGCCGGGCACGCCGAGGCGCGCCAGCTCCTGGAACTGGCCGAACGCAACGGGGTGGCCGACCAGGTGACTCTGGTGGGGGCGGTGCCGCACGAGCAACTGGCCACCTGGTACCGCTCGGCGGACGTGGTGGCCTGTACGTCGGGCTACCTGTCGGCCGGTCGGGTGTCGTTGGAGGCGATGGCCTGCGGCGTGCCGGTCGTCGGGTACGCGACGGGTGGGGTCGCCGACGCCGTCGTGGACGAGGTCACCGGACGGCTGGTTCCGCCGGGTGATGTACGAGGGTTGGGGGTGACGCTGCGTCAGCTGATGGCCGACAGCGCCGGGCGGTTCGCGTACGGGCACGCCGCCGTGGACCGGGTGCGGTGTAGCTACACGTGGGAGCGGACCGGCGCTGCCCTGGAGCGGCTCTACGAGCGGGTGGTCCGTTGGCGCGCCCCGGTTGAGGCCGCCTGAGCGCTCAGCCGCCCCGACGGCGCCGAGCTGGCCCGGCCAACGCTGACCACGACCTGTTCCCGCCTACCGGTCGCGGCGTGCTGGTGCTGCGGCTCCGCGTACCGGGTCAGCCCCAGCACGGCGGCGAGGGTGACCAGGAAGCCGGCTGTGGCCAGCCACTCCCGTCCCGGCCAGATCTGGTCGCCGAGCAGCAGCAGCCCGATGACAGCTGCCGGCACTGCACCGGCCGCGTCCATCGCGGCCACGGCTGCCGTGGTCGACCCGCGTTGCATCGCCAGGCCGAGTAGCAGCTGGCCGATGACCGAGTGGGCCACCAGCAGGTAGAACAGCGGATTGCCGAGGAACTCCTCCGCCGAGTGGGTTGAGGCAAGTGGCCGGGCCGCCACCGCCGCGGCGGAGAAGGCCAGGCCGGCGAGGGAGCCGAGCGCGACCGATCCGGGCGCGCCGTGCAGCCGTACCGCGAAGAGGCCCAGGAGGGCGATCACGCCCAGGGTGGCCGCCAGGGCTACCAGGCCGGCGGTGCCGAGCTGCCGTGAGGGTGCCGGCCGGGCCGAGAGCACCAGCCCGGCGATCCCGGCGACGAGCAGTACCAGCAGAACGACCTCCGCCCTGGGTAGTCGCCACCTCAGCAGGAGTACCCCGAGCAGGGCGGTCACGCCGAGCCCCGCCGCCATGCTGGCCTGCACCAGGAAGAGTGGCAGGTCCCGTCGCGCCAGGAAGGCCAGCACGAAACCGCCGACCTGGCAGCCCAGACCGAGCAGGTAGGTGCGGTGCCCGGCCAGTCGCAGCAGCAACCCCGGGTCGAACGAGTGGTGCACGGTGGTCCGGGCCGCCGCGACCGACTGGAGTAGGTTGGCGATCCCGTACGCGATGATCATTGCCGCGAGGAAGCACCAACCGGAGGAAACCACAGCGCGAGGATAGAGGCTGACCGAGATCAGCGCGCAGGTGCCAGCCCCAGGCGGGCGAGGACGTCGGTGTGCAGTGGACCGTTCGTGGCGACCGCGCTGATCCCGCCGGGGGCGGCGGCCCCCGGGGCAGGCTGGCCGGTCAGGTCGGTGAAGGCGCCGCCCGCCTCGGTCACGATCGGTACCAGCGCGGCGATGTCCCACAGCGACAGCTCGGGCTCCACCATGATGTCCAGCGCGCCCTCGGCCAGCAGCATGTAACCGTAGAAGTCGCCGTACGCCCGGCTGCGCCACGCGTCCCGCATGATCTGGAGGACCGCCGGCAGCCGTCCGCGCTCCTCCCAGCCGTCGAGCGAGGAGTAGCAGAAGCTGGCATCGGTCAGCTCGGCCACCGCCGATACCTGGATCGGCGCGCCGGACGCCTGGTCCGGCCCCGCGTACGCCCCCGCGCCGAGCGCCCCCCACCAGCGCCGCCCCAGGGCCGGTGCGGAGACCAGGCCGGCGACCGGTTGGTCCCCCTCGAGTAGGGCGATGAGCGTGGCCCACACCGGTACGCCGCGAACGAAGTTCTTCGTCCCGTCGATCGGGTCGATCACCCACTGCCGCCCGCCCGGGCGGGCGGCGGACTGCTCGCCGTACTCCTCACCGAGTAGGCCGTCGTGGGGGCGCTCGGCGCCGAGCAGAGCCCGAATCTCCTGTTCGACCGCGGTGTCGGCGTCGGAGACCGGGGTGAGATCCGGCTTCGTGTCCACCCGCAGGTCCACGGCGCGAAACCGGGCGGTGGAGACCACGTCGGCGGCGTCCGCGAGGCGATGGGCGAGGGCGATGTCGGCGGCGTAACCCTTCATCCAGGGAACAGTAGTGCCGGTCTGGTCAACTCTCCGCCGACGGGCTACTCGGGTCTCGGGAACTGGGCTTGGTGCGTGGCTCGTTCTCACCCGTGCGGGAGGCGAGGAGCCGTCGGTACGAGGCCAGCCGGCGCGGGTCGGCCTGGCCGGCGCCGACCCGGGCGCTCAGCCCGCAGCGCGGCGTACCGGCGGTGTGTGGGCAGTTCGCCGGGCAGTCGGCCGCCCCCTCGGTGAGGTCGGGGAAGCCGTGCAGGAGGCTCTCGGCGGAGACGTGGGCCAACCCGAAGCTGCGGATTCCCGGGGTGTCGATGATCCAGCCCTCGGCGGCGTCGGCGACCGGCGGCAGCCGGAGCGCCACCACACTGGTTGACGTGTGCCGGCCCCGACCGATCGCGCTGACCTGGCCGACTGCCCGGGTGGCCGCGGGAACCAGGCGGTTGACCAGCGTCGACTTGCCGACCCCGGAGTGCCCCACCAGTACCGAGATCCGTCCGGCCAGGAGGCCGCGTAGCGCATCCAGGGTCGCCTCGGGGCAGATCAGGACGGAGGGCAGCGCCAACTCGGCGTAGTACCCGAGCACCTCCTCCGGTCCGGCGAGGTCGGCCTTGGTGAGGCAGAGCAGCGGCTCGATGCCGGCGTCGTACGCGGCCACCAGGCACCGGTCGATGAAGCCGGTCCGGGGCGGCGGATCGGCCAGTGCGCTGACGATCACGAGCTGGTCGGCGTTGGCGACGACGACCCGTTCCAGTCGCCCTTCGGCGGTGGTCGCGTCATCCTCGGCGGTACGTCGCAGCACCGAACTGCGGTCGGCGATGCGTACGATCCGGGCCAGCGCCCCGGGTGTGCCGGACGTGTCGCCGACCAGCCCGACCCGGTCGCCCACCACGACGGACTTGCGACCCAACTCCCGGGCCCGCATCGCGGTCACCGGTGCCTGCTTCGGGTCGGCGTTCGCCAGCACGCAGGTGTAGCGGCCGCGGTCCACGGCGATGACGAACCCCTCGACCGCGTCCGCGTGGCGCGGACGCTTTCGGGTACGCGGGCGTGAGGATCTGCCGGGCCGAATCCGGACGTCGTCCTCGTCGTACTCCCGCCGCCTCGTCGCCAGGACAGCTCCCCTCAGCTCTTGCCGGTTACCATCGCCGACCATAGCGCCGGGAATTCCGGCATCGTCTTCGAGGTGCAGGAAACGTCGCTCAGCTCGATGCCGGGCACGGCCAGCCCGGCGATCGCGGCGGCGTGCGCCATCCGATGGTCGTGATAGGTCTCGAACACTCCGCCGCGAAGCGGCCGGGGTCGGATCGCCAGCCCGTCCTGGGATTCGGTGAGGTCGGCGCCGAGCGCGGTGAACTCGCGGGCGAGCGCCGAGATCCGATCGGTCTCGTGCCCCCGGATGTGGGCGATGCCGGTAAACCGGGAGGGGGAGTCGGCGAGCATCGCCAGCGCGGTCAACGCCGGGGTCAGCTCACTCACGTCGGACAGGTCGGCAGTCAGGCCGTGCACGTTGCCGGTGCCCCGCACGGTCAGCCCGGCGGTGGAGAGGGATACTTCGCCCCCCATCCCCTGTAACAGCCCGCGGAGCCGTTCGACTGGCTGGACGCTGCCGCCCGGCCAGCCGGTCACGGTTACCTCTCCGCCGGTGACCAGCGCGGCGGCGAAGAAGGGGACCGCACCGGAGAGGTCCGGTTCGATCTCCCAGCCCCGGCCGGTCAGTGGGCCCGGTTCGACCGTCCAGACATCGGGGGTGGTGTCGTCGATGGCGGCACCGGCGGCTCGCAGCATCTGCACCGTCATCCGGAGGTGGGGCGCGGAGGGCACCGGTGGGCCGACGTGTCGAACGACCACACCTCGGTCGAAGCGGGGAGCCGCCAGTAGCAGCCCGGAGACGAGCTGGCTGGAGGCGCTGGCGTCGATCACGACCTCGCCGCCGCGAATGTTGCCGGCACCGAGCACGGTCAGCGGCAGACTCCCGGAGGCCGGCGAGGTGATCCGGACGCCGAGGTGGCGCAGCGCGTCCAGGAGCGGTCCGAGCGGACGTTGGCGGGCCTGTGGGTCGCCGTCGAGGGTGATTCGACCGTCGGCGAGGCCGGCCACCGGGGGCAGGAAGCGCATCACCGTGCCGGCGAGGCCGACATCGATGTGTGCCGGTCCGGCCAGCGGGTGCGGCCGGACCAGCCAGCGTTCGTCGTCGCTGATCGAGACGTGCGCACCCATCGCCCGTAATCCGTTGGCCATCAACTCGGTGTCCCTGGCCCGTAGGGGCCGGGCGAGCGTCGATGGGCCGGTAGCCAGGCCGCTGAGCACCAGGGCACGCGCGGTCAGTGACTTGGAGCCGGGTAGGCGCAGCGCCGTCGAGACCGGATCCGAGGCGGTCGGCGCGGTCCACGGCCGCAGCGGCCGGGTAGCGGTCAGATGTCCCACGGTTACATTCTGCCGTCTTCACCAACCGTTACTGACGGCTACCCCCGGTTGTTGCTCGGTCCGTGGGACGGCAGACGACCGGTGGGGGCGCTAGCGTGTCCGGTGTGTGCGGGAGATACGCGACGACCCGGTCCGCGGGGGACCTGAGCGCGATGTTCGAGTCGTACGACGAAACGGACGGTCGGCTCAGCGCAGCCTACAACGTCGCCCCCACCGATCCGGTGCCGTTGGTTCAGGCCACCGCGGCCGGCCAGCGGACACTCTCCCTGGGGCGCTGGGGCTTTGTCCCGGCGTGGTCGCGCTCCCCGGCCGGCGCTGCCCGCATGATCAATGCTCGGGCTGAGACGGTGGCCACCAGTCGGGCGTACGCCCGTGCCTTCGCCCGCCACCGTTGTCTGCTGCCGGCGGACGGTTGGTACGAGTGGGTCCGTCACCCGGGTGGCAAGCAGGCGTACTACCTGACTCCCCGGGATGGCTCGGTGGTTGTCTTCGCCGGCATCTGGTCGGTGTGGGAGGGCCCCGACGGTCCGTTGCTCACCTGCGGCATCGTGACCACCCCCGCCCGCGGTGACCTGGCCGATGTGCATGACCGGATGCCGCTGTTGTTGCCCACCGAGCGGTGGGGCGCCTGGCTGGGGCCCACGGACCGGCCGGTGGACCTGCTCGCCCCGCCGTCGCTGACGTGGCTGGCCGGGCTGGAGATTCGTCCGGTTGGGCCGGCGGTCGGCAATGTCCGAAACGACGGCCCGGGCCTTGTCGAACGGGTCACCGCGTCGGCGCCGCACCGGCGTGGCAGCGGGCTCGGAGAGGAGACACTTTTCTGACGTATCCGCTCAGGGGTCAGGTGATTTGTCGGTTTTAAGAGTAAAACTTTCCTGGTAAATTTAACTTTTTCCCGCTACCCCTTGTATCGACTTCAAAAAGTGCGATACACCAGATCGCCGGTGGTGGGCATCGATTCGCATGCGGCGAGTCACGCCCTAAATTTCCGGTCCCACGGGGGAGGTGGGTGGATGACCAGGGCACGACTGCCCCGTCCACACGAGGTTGCTGCGGCACGACGTGACACGCGCCTGTTGCGGGCACTGCACGAGCGTCAGCGAGACGAAGCCTGGCGCACCAGAGGTCTGTGTCAGAGCGTTGATCCGGAAACTTTCTTTCCGGCGCCCAACGAGCCGGCGGACGCCGCTATCGCACTCTGTCACACCTGCGATGTCCAGGGGGCTTGTCTCGCCTGGGCGCTGGAGGTCGGCGACTGCTACGGCGTGTGGGGTGGCACCACCCCGCGCGAACGCCGGGCCATGCTCGTCGCCTGGCGCGGCGACGGCCAGCCCGCACTAACGGACGCTGCCCGGCCGCTGGTCCGGGGCCGGCGGCTGACCCCGGTGCCGCTCGGCAGTTGAGGGTCGGCGCGGCCGCGTGGCCGGAGCAGCGTAGCGACGGTCAGAATGGTGGTGTGTCGCCGACCGAGGAGATCAACACCCCGCACGGGCCGGCCGGGGTGGACCTCGACCGGCCGGTCGGTTCGCCGTCCGCACTGCTGGTGCTCGGGCATGGGGCGGGCGGCGGGGTGGATGCGCCGGACCTGCTCGCGCTGCGGGACGCCGCGCTGGCCGCCGGTCTGGTCGTTGCCCGGGTGACTCAGCCCTACCGGCTCGCGGGCCGCCGCGCGCCCGCGCCCGCGCGGCAGCTCGACGCGGCCTGGGCGGCGGTGTTGTCCGTGCTTCGGGCGCGGTGTCCCAAAGTTCCGCTGGTGGTGGGCGGCCGCTCCAGTGGTGCCCGAGTGGCCTGCCGTACCGCCGACGCGGTGGGGGCAGCCGGCGTGGTGGCGCTGGCGTTTCCGTTGCACCCACCGGGCCGACCGGAGCGGTCTCGCGCCGCCGAGTTGCCGGCCAGCGTGCCAACGGTGGTGGTGAACGGCGACCGGGATCCGTTCGGGATACCGGCGGCCGCGGTGTCGACGGTGCGCGTCGTCACCCGGCCGGGGGAGCGGCATGAGCTGCGCAAGGATCCGCTGGGCACGGCGGCGGTCGTCCTCGACTGGCTGCGCGCCGGTGGCTGGACCCGCCCCCCGGATCGGTGGTTGCGTCGGGCCGCATCGTCTGACCGCACCGATGAGGCGTGACCGCGGTGCGAGACTCTCGTTGCTCTGGATGGTGCCGCCCGCCTCAGCCCGGCGGCGGCGCCGGTCCTCCCGGGCCCTTCCTGGTCCCAGTTCCGGTCCCCGCCGAGGTCGGGCCGGGACCAGGAAAGGGGGCCGATGGCTGGAATTCCCGCCCCGCCGACCCGCGTTACACCCCGCGGACGACTTTTCCGACGAGGGGGGTGGCCGATGCCGGTCGAGACGCAGGCCGGGGAGTTGGGCGATCGGGACACGCGGCGGCTACACCGGGTGTTGGAGGGGCCGAGCTGGCCCGCCGTGGCATCGGTAGCCCGGGTCCCGGTCGGGCACCTGGGCGGAAGTGAATCTGTCGTCGAGCGGGTACACGTATCCTCGGCGGGGAAACAGCCGACGCGAGGGGATGTGCGGTTGACCACCGAGAAGACGGACGAGCGCAGGGCCCGCTTCGAGCGGGATGCGATGCCCTTCGTTGACCAGCTCTACGCAGCCGGCCTACGGATGACCCGCAACCCGGCAGATGCCGAGGACCTGGTCCAGGAGACGTATCTGAAGGCGTACGCGGCCTTTCACCAGTTCGAGCAGGGCACCAACCTGAAGGCCTGGCTGTATCGAATCCTGACCAATACCTATATCAACTCCTACCGGCGACGGCAGCGGCAGCCGATTCAGGCGCCGACCGACGAGATCACCGACTGGCAGCTTGCCGAGGCCGAGTCGCACACCTCCAGCGGGCTGCGCTCCGCGGAGACGGAGGCGCTGGATCGGTTGCCGGACAGCGACATCAAGCAGGCCCTCCAGCAGCTACCCGAGGAGTTCCGGCTGGCGGTCTACCTCACCGACGTCGAGGGCTTCTCCTACAAGGAGGTTGCCGAGATTATGGGTACGCCGATCGGCACGGTGATGTCACGCCTGCACCGCGGCCGTCGTAATCTGCGCAAGCTGCTGGAGCAGTACGCGGCGGAGCGGGGCTTCAGCTCCGCGTCGTCGGCCAAGGGCTCGACCGGCCGGGGGGTGTGACGTGAGCTGTGGAGAGCCGCACGAGACGGACTGCCGCGAGGTGTTGGCGGAGGTCTATCTGTACCTGGACCTGGAGTGTGCCGAGGAACGGCGGAAGCTGATCCGACACCATCTCGACGAGTGCGGGCCGTGCCTGCGCGAATACGGTATCGAGCAGGAGGTCCAGGCGCTCGTGGCCCGTTGCTGCGGTAACGAGACTGCTCCGGACCAGCTTCGTGAGCGGCTCCGCAGCAAGCTCGCCGAACTCGTGGTCTTCGGCGGTAGCGAGTCGCGCGAGTTGGCTGACTGACCGCGGGTGACACCGCGGTGGCCCGGACCGACCTCGGTCCGGGCCACCGTTGTCCCCGCTGGCCGAGCCGGCTGGGCCTGGTCGCGGTGGTGGTTCAGGAGTTGGGGCGCTTGCCGTGGTTGGCCGCGCCCTTCTTACGGGCTTTCTTCTTCCGGGCCCTCTTGGCCATGGTGACCTCCTCGTGGTTCGTGGGCGTCGCGGCAGCATGACCGCCGTGACGGGAAACCGGACGCGTCCGACCCTAGTGCTGCTGCCGCCGGCCGGCGGGCCCGGCCTGCGGCGTCGCTCCGGCGAGGGGTGCGCGCTGCTTCTTGGAAGCGTGCTCGGGCGGTTCTGGCGGTGGATCGGGTCTTGGCGTGGCCACCCGCCTTGGCCTGGCTCATGATTGGATACGTCGGCAGGACGGTCGCGAGAGAAAGGGCTGTGGAGATGGCTGAGGAGATCCGCGCCGAGATGGTGGCGAACGTCTGGAAGGTCGTCGCGTCGGCCGGGGACACCGTGTCCGAGGGGGACACGCTGGTGATCCTGGAGTCGATGAAGATGGAGATCCCGGTCGTCAGCGAGTCCGACGGTGTCGTGCAGGAGCTGGCGGTCAACGAGGGGGACGTGGTGCAGGACGGCGACCTGATCGCGGTGATCGGTTGATTGTCCGGGTCCGTCCCGTCGCGCCGGCCGACCATGCCGCGGTCGCCCGGCTGACCGTCGCCGCCTACGAGGCGGACGGACAGCTCAAGGGGGAGCACGGGTACGCGGCGGTGCTCGCCGACGTCCCGGCTCGGGTGGAGCACGGTGAGGTGCTGGTTGCCGTGGACGCCGGCACCGACGCCGTACTCGGTTCGGTCCTCTTCGTGCTGCCCGGTACGCGTTTTGCCGAGCTCTCCGGAGCCGGTGAGGCAGAGTTCCGGATGCTCGCCGTGGACCCGGCAGCGCAGGGGCGGGGGGTTGGCGCGGCTCTGGTGGAGGCGTGCGTGGCGCGGGCGACCGAGTTGGGCTGCTCCGCGCTGGTGATCTGCATTCGGGATGGCCTCGCCGCCTCGGCGCAGCGGCTCTATCTGCGGCGGGGGTTCATTCGGGCACCGGAGTTGGACTGGTCGCCGGTGGCCGATGTGCTCCTGCGCGGAATGCGGCTCTCGCTTCCCGCCTGAGCTGGCGTGGGGTTAGCGGGGGTCGTCGGCCGGGGGTGGGCCGATGGCGGTGATGAGTTCGTCGGCCACCTTCAGGGCGACCTCCCGTCGCTCCTGGTCGGTCAGGCCGGGCGCCCGTACCCCGAACCAACTGCTGTGTACGGAGAAGAGCGCGAGGGTGGCCCGGAGTTGGGCCTCGGGGGAGGAGTCGTCGCCGCAGAGCAGGTCGGCCAGCTGGAGCATCCGCTCCCGGATCCGCTGGCCGGCGGTGAGACTCCGTAGCGCGGTCTGGTTCTGCTCGAAGAAGCGCATCACCGACGAGTGTTGCCCGGCGCACATGGTGTCCGCGTACCGACCGATGATGCTCCGTCGGGTGGTCAACGTGGCGGGTTGCGCCTTGGCCCAGGCGACGAGGTCGTCCAGTTGATCGAGGCGGTCCTCGACGAAGCTGTTGACGATCTCGTCTTTGCTCTTGAAGTGGTAGTAGAGCGCGGCCTTCGTCACATCGAGCCGTTCGGCGATCTCGCGGAGCGAGGTCTTCTCGTAGCCCTGCTCGGTGAAGAGCTCCAGGGCGACGGTCTTGATCCGTTCCCGTGTGCTGCTGGTGCTCTCCCGCACTGTCATCACCTGACCCGCTTGACTGTCGTCGGCACCCCAACTTACCGTACGGCTAGTAAGCTGGCTAGCCGGTCGGCAAGTAAGCTCACCACCCCGAGGGGAACGACGTATGACCCAGGCAACCCAGGCAGCCCCGGCACTGAGGCGACCGAATATCCGGGTCGTGCTCTTCGGCCTGATGATCGCCATGATGCTGGCGATGTTGGACAACATGATCGTCAGCACCGCCCTGCCGAGGATCGTGGGTGAGTTCGGCGGGCTGGACCACTTCACCTGGGTCGTAACCGCCTATGTCCTCGGGACCACCGTCTCCACGCCGATCTGGGGCAAGCTCGGTGACCTCTTCGGCCGGAAGCCGATCTTCCTCACCTCGGTGGTCATCTTCCTGGTCGGGTCCGCGCTCTGCGGCATGGCGGGCTCCGACCTGCTCGGCGGGCCGGATGACGGGATGACGGAGCTGATCGCCTTCCGCGCGGTGCAGGGCCTCGGTGCGGGTGGCCTGATGGTCGGTGTGTTGGCGATCATTGGCGATCTGGTGCCGCCCCGCGAGCGGGGCCGCTACCAGGGGATGATCGCCGGGATCATGGCCATCGCCCTGGTTGCCGGCCCGCTGGTCGGCGGCTTCATCACCGACCATCTCTCCTGGCGCTGGGCCTTCTATGTCAACCTGCCCCTCGGCGGGGCCGCGCTGGTACTGCTCGTCGCCACCCTGCGGCTGCCCCGGCACCGCACCGCGCACCGAATCGACTGGCTCGGTGCCGCGCTGCTCGCGGCCGGGATCACCGCGATCGTGCTGATCACCACCTGGGGTGGCAACGAGTACGCCTGGCGTTCGCCACAGATCGTTGGCCTGTGCGTTCTCGCGGTGGCGTCGCTCGCCGCCTTCGTGGTCGTCGAGCGGCGGGCGGCTGAGCCGGTCCTGCCGCTGTCCCTCTTCGCCAACCGCAACTTCGCGCTGATCTCGGTGATCGGCTTCCTGCTCGGCTTCGCGATGTACGGGGCGATGAGCTTTCTGCCGCTCTACCAGCAGACCGTGCAGGGCGCCTCAGCCACCGAATCCGGGTTGCTGCTGCTGCCGCTGATGTTCGGCATGCTGGTGGTCTCGTTGGTGGTGGGGCGGACGATCACCAGGACCGGTCGGTACCGGGTCTTCCCGATCATCGGCGGTGTGGTGATGAGTGTCGGCATGGTCCTGCTGACGCGGCTCGACGCGCAGACCGAGGTGGCGGAGTCCTCGCTCTACCTACTCGTGCTCGGCGTCGGCATGGGCTTTCTCATGCAGACGACGATGCTGATTGCGCAGAACAGCGTTGATCACCGCGATCTGGGTGCGGCCAGCGGCGCGGCGACCTTCTTCCGGTCGATCGGCGGCTCATTCGGCATCTCGCTCTTCGGGGCCGTCTTCGCCAGCCGGTTGGCCAGCTCCCCCGCCGGCGGGATGTTCGGTGGCGGTGAGGCCGGGGCGGCGATGGACCTCGCGACGCTTCGGGAGCTACCGGAGACGGTCCGGGAACTGGTCCTCGGTAACCTCGCCGACGCGATCTCGCACGTGTTCCTGTGGGCCCTGCTGTTCACCGTCGTCGTACCGATGCTCGCCTGGCTCATCAGGGAGATTCCGCTGCGTACCGAGAACATCCCGGTGCCGGCCGGCGAGGCGGAGCGCCAGCGCCCGGACACCCACCGCTGACCCGGCCTCGGGCCGACGTGGTCAGCGGCGGCGGAAGATCGTCGTCAGGCCGCGCCAGAGGCGGCGAAGCCGTCCGGGCGGTGCTGGCGTTGGTAGCCGGCCACCGGCCAGGGTCTGGGCCAGCGCTCGGGACTCCGGGTCCAGGTCCGGGGTGGCCAGGGCCAGGTGCGCCAGGGACCGGGCGATCGGGACCGGGCGGGTTCGCGTCACCTCCACCGCATCGGCGAGTCGTTCGGCGACCACCGCGGCGACCTCGGGGCGGACCGTCGGGTCGACCCAGGCGACGGTGACCAGGGCGAAGAGTGCGGCTTCGGTGGCCCAGTCCTCGACGCCCCAGGCCAGGTCCAGCAGGACCGACCGGCGGGTGGAGGTCGGCCACGGCTCGTCGGTGCGGTGGTGCAGCAGCCCGAGGCAGGCCCACACCTGAACGCTGCGGACCCAGAGGGACGGGTCCTGCTCGTCGAGGACCCGGCCCAGCATGGTCGGCGGGGTCGCCGGCGGGTGGGCCAGCAGACCGAGCAGGTCGGTCAGGTCCAGGGTGGCCAGGGCCACGCCGGCGTCGTACGCCGCCGGTGGGTGGGGCCACGCCGGATGCACGAACTGCCGGAGGTGGTCCGCGGCCAGTGGCGAGGGGGCTTCGATGGCGGGTGTGCCGTCGTGCCGCCACAGGCGCCAGTCCACCGCTCGGCGGGGCTCCCGGGGGTCCGGTCCCGGACCCTGTGTCAGCTGGACGCGCAGGCCGGGTGCGGCCCGGGTGAGGGTATGTAGGGCGCTGGGCGGCACCGGCGACCCGAGCCGGACGGTGGCTCCCAGCTGACCGCCGGCATGGTTGGCCCGGAGCGCGTCAACGGCGGGGCCGGCGGCCGGCGTGATCTGCCCGAGCCAGGGTTGGCCGGCGCAGGATTCGGCGAGGTCGGTGTGCTCGTGGGAATCCTCGGGGTGCTCCCGGATGAAATCCGCCAGGGCGACCAGGTGGGCGACATCGCCGTCGCGCCGGAAGCGCAGCCGCTGGGCGGTGTGCACCGCGCAGTCGAACGTCGGGTCCCGGGCGAGGGCCCGGTTGATCCAGTCCAGGGCTTCGTCCAGCCGTCCGTGGTCACCGAGGGTGCCGGCGATGTCGGCATAGACGGCCAGGTCATCGGGGTCGTGCGCAACGGCACGTTCCAGCGCCGCGAGGGCTTCTGGGATCCGCCCCGCGCTTCGATAGGCGTACCCGAGCCATACCTCGCCGATCTTCGATGGCGTGGTGCGTAACCCCTGGGAGGCCCACCGGACGGCGAGCGCTACCTCGCCGAGCCGGCGGGCCAGTGCGGAGGCGGCCCCGAACAGCAGCGCGTGCCCGTGGTGGGCGGTCACCGCGTTGCGGGCCAGGGCGAGGTATGGAGCGAGGGCGGCTCGACCGGCTCGGGGAACCGGGTCGGCGGTCGCGGCGCAGATCTGCATGAGAATCTGGGCGGTGCGCTCGGGCCCGAGGCGTTCGGCCAGGTCGGGCGCGGTCACCCAGGGCACCTCCGCCCACGGCTCGGCCGGCGCGTAGCCCGTGGCCGCAGCGAGCAGGTCCAATCCCTCGGCGGGCCGGCCGGCGGCGGCGAGTAGGTGGGCCCGGGCGACGACGGTCCCGACGAAGACGTTCTGGTGCAGGGGAAAGAGGTCGAGTCCGTTGCCAGAAACGGCAGCGAGCCGGGCGAGTAGCTCGTGGGCCTCGGGGAGGGTCGGCGCCTGCGCCAGCGCCCCCGCGATGTGGGCGGCGGCGTGCGCCAGATCGCCCTCGGTGAGGGCTAGTCGGGCCAGGATCAGTTCTTCCGCCGCCGGCAGGTCTCGCTTGTCCGGGGACACCTTTTCTCCCGCCGTGGTGGTATGCGCTCCGGTCGGTCAGCGTAGGTGATAGTGAGGATTTTTAGCGATGGTCGCGGGTTGCTGTTCGTTGTGTTGCGCTTTGGCGCTGAAAAGTGCAAGACTGAACAAAAGCGCGCGGGAATCGCGCACCAGGAGGAGTTTCTGTGACGCGTCCAGGGGCCGGCATGGCCGCCGACATTGACGAGCAGCCGGCGGCGTACGCCCGCCTGCTCTCCGCCGAGCACGCCGGGCCGATCGCCCGGGTCGCCGCCGCCATCGCCGCGCACCGACCGCGGCACGTGGTGTTCACCGCCCGCGGCACCTCAGACCACGCCGCGCTCTACGGCACCTACCTGACCGAGATCCGGTTGGGTCTGCCCGCCGGGCTCGCCTCACCCAGCTCCATCACCGCGTACGGCGCCCAGCCGGACCTCTCCGCCGCGCTCGTGGTCGGGGTGAGCCAGAGCGGCGGCTCCCCGGACCTCACCGCGGTGCTGCAGGCCGCCCGGAACTCCGGCGCGCTCACCCTCGCGGTCACCAATGCGCCCGACTCACCGCTGGCCCGGGCGGCGGAGCTGAGCGTGGACATCGCCGCCGGGCACGAACGGGCCGTGGCCGCCACCAAGACGTACACGGCTGAGCTGCTCGCCCTGCTCATGCTGGTGGAGGGCATCCGGGCCGGCGACGGCGTGCTGCCGGCCGCCGAACAGACCGCCCTCAACACGCTGCCCGAACTCGCCGCGCGTACCCTCGCCGATCCGACGCCGGCCCAGCTCGCCCCCCGCTACCGCTTCGCCGCGCAGCTGGTCACGACCGGCCGGGGGTACGCGTACCCGACCGCGCGCGAGGCCGCGCTGAAGCTGATGGAAACCTCGTACCTACCGACGCTCGCCTTCTCCGGTGCCGATCTGCTGCACGGTCCGCTCGCCATGACCGATCCGGACGTGCCGGTGCTCGCGGTGGTTGGCTCCGGCCCCGGCGGTCAGGCGATGGGGGAGGTGCTGCCACGGCTCGGCGAGCGCCGCGCCGATGTGGTGGTGGTCGGCTCGGCGGAGGTGCCCACCACGACGCGGATCGCCGTTCCCGAGGTTGACGAGCGGTACGCGCCGCTGCTGGACATCCTGCCGCTGCAGCGGCTGGCCCTGTCGCTCGCGTTGGCCCGGGGCGAGGACCCGGACGCGCCCCGGGGCCTGAAGAAGGTCACCGCGACGATGTAAGCCCCGGCGTGGCAGGCTGGGCGGCGTGTCCACGCTGCGCGACCTCGCCGACGAGCACACCCAGCTGCGTCCCGCTGACATCGACCACCTGCACCGGATCGCGGGCGACTGGCAGTTGCTCTCTGACATGTCCTTCGCCGACCTGCTGCTCTGGGTGCCGGTGGGCGAGGACGGAACGTTCCTCTGCGTGGCCCAGGTTCGACCGACCACCGCGCCCACCGCATACCAGCATGATCAGGTAGGTCGGATCACCGGTGGGCCGGAGGTGGACCACCTGGAGGTCGCCTACCGGCGAGGCCGGATCTGGCGGGAGGGCGATCCGGTCTGGTACGGGGACGTGCCCGCGCGGCACGAGGCGATCCCGGTACGGCTGCGGACCGGCGACGGTGAGCAGGCCGAGGTGATCGCCGTGGTCGGCCGGGACACCAACCTGTCGACCGCCCGGACCCCCAGCCAGCTGGAGCTGAACTACCTGACCACGGCGGACGACCTGGCGCAGATGCTCGCCGACGGCACCTTCCCGCCGCCCCGGCACCCGGGGGAGACCACCTCGGCTCCCCGGGTCGGCGACGGGTTGGTCCGGCTGGACGCGGGCGGCAGGGTGACGTATTCGAGCCCGAACGCGCAGTCGGCGTACCGGCGGGTCGGCTACGCCTCGGACCTGGTGGGGGAGGACCTCGCGGCGCTGCACCGGCGCCTCGCCGACGACCCGTTGGAGGGGACCGACGCGGCCAACGCGGCGCTTGCCGCGCTGCGGGGCGAGGCGCCGCCCCGCCGTGAGATCAACGCGCGCGGGGCGACCATGCTGACCCGGGCGCTGCCGCTGATCCCCGCCGGAGTGCCGATCGGCGCGCTGGTGCTGGTCCGCGATGTCACCGAGGTCCGGCGTCGGGACCGGGCGTTGATGACCAAGGACGCCACCATTCGGGAGATCCATCACCGGGTGAAGAACAACCTCCAGACGGTCGCCGCCCTGTTGCGGCTGCAGGCCCGCCGGGTAGCCATGCCGGAGGCGCGGATCGCGCTGGAGGAGTCGGTGCGCCGGGTCGCCTCGATCGCGCTGGTACACGAGACGCTCTCCATGTCCAACGATGAGGTGGTCGAGTTCGACGGGATCGTGGACCGGGTGGCGAGCGCGGCGACCGAGGTGGCAGCGACCGAGTCGACCGTCCGGATGCGCCGTCAGGGCAGCTTCGGAGTGCTCACCGCCGAACTCGCCACGTCGCTGGTGATGGTCCTCAACGAGCTCCTGCTGAACGCCGTCGAGCACGGGTTCCCCGCCGACGACGAGGCTGGTGAGCAGTCCGGAGCCGCCGGCTTCTCCCCCGAGGTGGTGGTCTCGACGCACCGGTTTCGCAAGATCCTGCATGTGTCGGTGGCCGACAACGGTGCTGGGCTGCCGCCGGGCTTCGACGCCGAGCGCGGCGGCAGCCTCGGCCTGCAGATCGTCCGGGCGCTGGTCACCGGGGAGCTGCGCGGCACGATCGAACTGCGGACGAGCGCCAGCGGAGGCACCGAGGCGCTGCTCGTCCTGCCCCTCAACCGGCTGTGACCACCCGGGAGATCGGCGCCGGCTAACGGCGTACCAGGGCGACGGTCAGGCCAGGGGGGTGCCAGACCTGCTCGACCATCCGCCCGTCGCGTAGCGCCGTCCCCTTCGGGCCGGGTACGGCGGCCAGCGGGTCGTGGTGCCGACCGGCCAGGACCAGCCAGACCCGGTCCGCGTCGGCCAGGCACCGGGCCGGGCGGGCGCACTCGGCCGCCCACAGGCCACCCCGGCGGGCCCCGCTGGCGGTGAGCAGCACGTCCTGGGGACGGTGGTCGCCCAGGTGGTAGGCCAGGCCCAGGTCGAGGAAGAGCCAGCCCTCCCGGGGTGAGTAGACGACCGCGTCGGTGGGGCGCTGACCAGCCGCCACGATCTGGGCCGCCCCGGCGTAGTCGACCGGCGCCGAACGGGGCCACTCGTGGGTCCGCCGGAGCGCCGCCTGGGCCGGCAGGCCGAGCGCCCCGGCCAGGGCCACGACGGTCAGCGCCGGTAGCAACGGCACCCGGGCCAGCGCGACACCCGCCAGCAGACAGCCGAACGGCACCACGAAGACCAGGTATCGGGGTACCCAGAGTGGGACAACCGCGCCGACGGCGAAGACCAGCAGCACCGGCAGGAGCACGGCCAACCCGGGCAGCAGTGCCGACCGCCCCAGCGCTGCGGCGCCGAGTGCGGCGAGCCCGACCAGCAGGCCGCCGACCATCCCGCTCTGCGTCACCCCGCCGGCCAGCGTGGCGAGATCGGCGGGGCGGGCCGGGTCCACCCAGTCGAGTTGGCGGGCGTGCTGGCCGTGGGCGACCCAGAGCAGCGGACCGGCCACCAGCACCACAGGAACGAGCGCCAGCAGCCAGGACCCGACGAGGTGCCGGTCGGGGTGCCGGCGCCCGGCGGCGAGCACCGCCACCGCGTGCGCCGGGAGCAGGGTGAGGGCGACCAGGTGGGTCAGGCCCAGCGCGGCCAGCGCCGCGGCGTACCCGGCCCAGCGGAGCCGACGACGGGCCGGTTGTCCCGTCGCCCGCGAGTTCACGGCGGTGACCAGCAGCAGCGTCGCCAGGACCGCGAGGGCGGTGGCCAGCGCGTACGGGCGGGCCTCCTGCCCGTACCGGGAGGTGCTGGGAAGAACCGCGAAGAGGAGGCCGGCGAGCAGTCCGGCCGGCCGACCGTACAGCCGGGCGCCGAGGAGTGCGGTCAGGGCCGCGGTGGCGGTCATGGCGAGTACGGCCGGCAGCCGCAGGGCGGCCACCGAATCGCCCGCTCCGGCCACCCAGAGGTGCATCAGTAGGTAGTACGGCCCGGTAGCGGCGTCGATCGTGCCGGCGAGCCGGACCAGGTCGCCGAGCGGGCGGGTGGCGGCGCTCCACGTCGCCAACTCATCTCGCCAGAGCTGTGCCCCGGCCACGTCGGTGAGGGTGACCGCGAGCGTCAGCAGCGCCGGCGGCAGCCACACCGGCAGCTGCGGCACGGTTCGCGTGCCCATGCCGCTGAGCCTCGCACAGCGCCGGGCCGACCGGGGCCGGACCGGAACACCGCCGACCGTGATGTGGGATGCCGCACCCGAACCTTGGCTGCTCCGGTGACGTCGTGGCAGCATAATGTCATGGCTGCCGCCGTCGTTCGCTACTTCGTGGCCCGTCGCCACGTCGACTTCGGCCGCATGCGCAGCGCGATCTGTCCGGCCCACTGACGACGCCCGACCCAGCTGTCTCGGGCACTCTGCGCCGGCTGCTCCGCCCCAGCCCAACCGTCGTGCCGGGGCCGGCCACCGCGCTCGGCGCTACGGCCACGAGGCACCGCAGACAATGGAGGACGCCACGATGGCGCTGCGCAACCCGGCCCGGCCCGGGGATTTGACGCCCCAATCGGCCCGGGCCCCCCGCCGCCCCCGCGGGGAGGGCCAGTGGGCCCTCGGTCACCACGAGCCGCTCAACGCCAACGAGCGGATCAAGAAGGACGACGACCCACTCAACGTCCGGGCCCGGATCGAGAACATCTACGCCCACCAGGGCTTCGCCTCGATCGACCCACAGGATCTGCGGGGTCGGTTCCGTTGGTGGGGGCTGTACACGCAACGCAAGGCCGGCATCGACGGTGGGCGTACCGCCGTGCTGGAGCCGCACGAGCTTGAGGACGAGTTCTTCATGCTCCGGGTGCGGATCGACGGCGGGCAGCTCTCCGTGGCCCAGCTCCGGGTGGTGGCCGAGATCTCCCGCGAGTTCGCCCGCGACACCGCCGACCTCACCGACCGGCAGAACATCCAGTACCACTGGATCCGGGTCGAGGACATGCCGGAGATCTGGCGCCGACTGGAGTCGGTCGGCCTGCAGACCACCGAGGCCTGCGGGGACTGCCCCCGGATCGTGCTCGGTAGCCCGGTCGCCGGCGTGGCCCGGGACGAGGTGATCGATCCGACGCCGGCGATCGACGAGATCGTCCGCCGCTACGTCGGCGACAAGCAGTACGCCAACCTGCCCCGCAAGTTCAAGTCCTCGATCTCCTGGCTGGTGGACACGCCGTACGAGACGAATGACATCGCCCTCCTCGGGGTGGTACACCCCGACCACGGACCCGGCTTCGATCTCTGGGTCGGTGGCGGCCTCTCCACGAACCCGATGCTCGCCCAGCGGCTGGGTGTCTGGGTGCCGCTGCACGAGGTGCCGGACGTCTGGGCGGGGGTGGTGGGCATCTTCCGCGACTACGGGTACCGGCGGCTGCGCCACCGGGCCCGGCTGAAGTTCCTGGTCGCCGACTGGGGGGTGGCAAAGTTTCGGGAGGTGCTGGAGCAGGAGTATCTGGGCCGGGCCCTGCTGGACGGACCGTCGGCCGAGCTGCCGGCGCAACAGATCGACCACATTGGGGTGCACGAGCAGCGCGACGGGCGTAACTACGTGGGGGCCGCTGCGACGGTCGGCCGGGTCTCGGGTAGCCAGCTCACCCGGCTCGCCGACGTGGCCGAGGCGCACGGCAGCGATCGCGTCCGGCTGACCCCGTACCAGAAGCTGTTGGTGCTGGACGTGCCGCCGGACCGGACGGAGTCCCTGGTCGAGGCCCTGGGTGAGATCGGCCTGTCGGCTCGGCCATCGGCGTGGCGGCGGGGCGCCATGGCCTGCACCGGCCTCGAGTTCTGCAAGCTGGCCATCGTCGAGACCAAGGCGCGGGGCGCGGAGTTGGTGGCGCGGCTGGAGGAGCGGCTGCGGGACTTCGACGCCGACATCACCATCCACCTCAACGGCTGCCCGAACGCGTGCGCCCGTACCCAGGTCGCCGACATCGGCCTCCGCGGCCAGCTGATGGTCGGCGCGGACGGCCGCCAGGTGGAGGGCTTCCAGGTGCATCTCGGCGGTGGTCTGGGCATGGCGCAGGACCGGGCCGCGGGGTTCGGCCGCAAGCCGCGGGGCCTGAAGGTCACGGCGGCGGAGCTTCCGGAGTACGTGGAGCAGCTGGCTCGGCGCTACCTGGCTGGCCGTACCGACGGCGAGACGTTCGCCAGCTGGGCGATCCGGGCGGACGAGGGGGAGCTGCGATGAGTGACACCCGTTCCGCCCCGCTGTACTGCCCGTACTGCGGGGAGGAGGACCTGCGGCCGAACGAGGCGGGGCACGGCGGTTGGGAGTGCCACGCCTGCGCCCGGGTCTTCACCGTACGGCTGCACGGCCTGTTGGCGAAGGCGGTGCTCCGGTGAGTGGTCTGCGTTGGGCGGCCGATCTCGGCCTGGTCGGGGCCGGTGAACCGGCCCCCGCCGAACCGAACCGGCGGGAGCTGCGCACCTTGGCGGAGGAGGCCGGCCGGGACCTGGCGGGTGCCCCCGCGCTGGAGGTGGCCCGGTGGGCGGTCGAGACGTTCGGGGACCGGCTCTGTGTCACCAGTTCGATGGCCGACGCGGTGCTCGTCCACCTGTTCTCTCGGGTCGCACCCGGCGTCGACGTGGTCTTCCTGGACACCGGGCTGCACTTCCCGGAGACGCTCAAGGTTCGGGACCAGGTCGCCCGCACGATGCCGGTGAACGTCCGTTCGATCCGACCCCGGCTGACCGTCGGCCAGCAGGACGGCGAGTACGGGCCGCGGCTGTTCCACCGCTCCCCGGATGACTGCTGCCAGCTGCGCAAGGTGGAGTCGCTGGAGCGGGCCCTGGTGGGGTACGACGCGTGGGCCGCGGGGCTGCGCCGGGACGAGTCGCCGTCCCGGGCGAACACCCCGGTGGTGACCTTCGACGCGGGGCGGGGCAAGGTGAAGATCAACCCGATCGTGGCGTGGACGCAGGCCGATGTGGAGCGGTACATCTCCCGTTGGGATGTGCCGGTCAACGAGCTGTTCGGCCGGTCCTACAGCTCGGTCGGCTGCTGGCCCTGTACCGGACGGACGAAGGCTGGGGAGGATCCGCGGGCTGGCCGGTGGGCGATGTTCGAGAAGGCCGAGTGCGGCCTGCACGGTTGAGCGGGACCGGGGGCGACGGAGACCCGGTGCTCCTGGTCGCGCATGGCAGTCGGGACCCGCGGGCCGCTGCGGCGACGCGGGCGCTGGCTGCGGCGGTGTCCGCCGCTCGGCCTGGCCGACGGGTGGTGCCGAGCTGGCTGGACCACACCCGGCCCGGCCCCACGGAGGCGTTACGGGAGTTGGCTGGTGCTGGTTTCCCCCGGGTGGTGCTGGTGCCGCTGCTGCTGACCGCCGCGTATCACCGGCGGGTGGACATCCCGGCGGCCGTTGCGGCGGTCCGTCAGACGGTTCCCGAGCTGGTGGTACGGGTGACCGACGTGCTCGGTCCCGCCGTCCGGGGGGCCGATCCGGCGTTGCTGGCCGGGCTGTGCCGTCGGCTGGCCGAGGCCGAGCCGGGGGGCTACGACGGGCTGGTGCTGGCCGCTGCGGGTACCCGGGATCCGGTCTCGCGCGCCTCGGTGGGGCGGGTGGCGGCATCGCTGCGGGCGGACCTGGCCGTTCCGACCCGGGTTTCCTATGCCTCGGCTGCCCCGCCCGCCGCTGGCGTGGCGGTGACCCGCCTGCGCGTACGGGGCGCACGACGGGTGGCGGTGGCCGCGTACTTTCTGGCGCCCGGGTTGTTCCATGACGCGGTGACCGTCTCGGCCCGGCAGGCCGGTGCGGTGGCGGTGGCGGCTCCGCTCGCCGATGCTCCCGAGTTGGTTGACCTGGTCCTTCGTCGGGTTGACGCGGTGTCGGACTAGGCCCTGTTGTGGTGTCACCGCGCTGGTGGCGGGGTCTCGGTGGTAGCGGGGTCTCGGTTGACACCGGCCGGGCAGCGAAACACCCCGGTGGTCGAGCCGACCGGGGCGTTCCGCTTTCGGCTGGTGGTCAGGCGGTGTGAGCGCGCAGCACCCGGAGGCCGCCGCGACGCTTGACGGCGCGCCGCTCCTCCTCGCTCATCCCGCCCCAGACGCCTGCGTCCTGGCCGGATTCGAGGGCCCACTGCAGGCACTGGTCCGTCACCGGGCAGCGCCGGCAGACGGCTTTGGCCTGCTCCACCTGCAGGAGGGCCGGACCGGACGTCCCGATCGGGAAGAACAGCTCGGGGTCCTCGTCGCGGCAGATAGCATGGTGACGCCAGTCCATGGCGGCAACACTCCTCATTCTGGATGGGTGGCAGATGGCTTGCTATATGCATCCGCAGCGCCGGCCGTAACGGTTCGCGCCCGGCTTGCTGGCAGTGCGTGAGCAGGCTGTTGGCTCCGTCGACCTACTGGATCCGCTCATTCTGCTGAGCGAATCCAAGTGACGTCCCGGAAACTCAAGTCGCTTGTGAATACTTTCACGAACGCTCGCGATGTCAAGGGTGACGCTCCGGAAAACTTCACGCGGTGAGCAAGCCCACAACCAGTTGTCCTGATTTGCCCGAGGCTCCGGATACTCGGAGTACCACAGTCGGGGATCAATATAGTACGGCGGCACTGATTTCGCTGACATTTCCGTCACTCACCCCAACGTGG
The DNA here is from genome assembly GCF_013416675.1 of Salinispora sp. H7-4. Classification (NCBI taxonomy): domain Bacteria; kingdom Bacillati; phylum Actinomycetota; class Actinomycetes; order Micromonosporales; family Micromonosporaceae; genus Salinispora; species Salinispora sp. H7-4. The sequence goes on along the minus strand of NZ_JABZED010000003.1, from coordinate 302,957 downwards.
CGCCAATCGTCATCGGACGGGCTGGCTCAACCGAGGGGAGTACCCGAGGGCTAGCAGATTACTCGTACTGCTGCGGGTGCGGCGGTGAATTCGACTTTTTCGCACTCGCCCAGGTACTCACCGTCGAGCTGGAACGCCTGTGGGTGACGGGCGATCAAGGTGAACTCGGTCAGATCGTGGAGGCGGAGTACCTGTTTGCCGCGCGGACCCGGTGTTCGGCCGAAGAATTGAGTGATCGTCCGTGTTGTGCTGGTCACTCGGAGCTGCCGCAGTGCGAAAGCGTCCAGGCCGAGGTCGAACGACGCCTCCGGATTTGGGTTCACCTCCCGGTCGCCGAGGTACGTCCAGGGTGCGGTGTTCTGGACGATCACTGTGGCGAGCTGCTCCTCGGTGGGTTGGTCCGGCCGCTGGAGGGCGATAGCGGGGTGCCGGCGGTCCGAGGCGAGGAAGTACTGGGCAAGGGTTGATCGGAAGTACAGACTGGGCGTGGAGACCTCTCCGCGCCGACGGGACCGTTCCACCCGGTGGATCACCGCGGCGTCAACTCCGAAGCCGGCGCAGAAGGTGAAGTAACGCTCATCCGCCCGACCCAGGCCGATGGTGCGGTGCCGGTTCAGCCGCAGCCCTTCCAGGATCATGCTGGTGCTGTCCGGCCACTCCCGGGGTAGGCCGAGAGCGCGGGCGAAGACGTTCGTCGAACCGCCCGGCACGGTTGCCAGGGCGGGCAACTGCTCGGCCGGTGCTCTCCCGGTCGGCCCCGCCGTCGGCAGCGCGGACATCAGCCCGTTGACGACCTCGTTGACCGTGCCGTCGCCACCGAGCGTGACGACCAGGTCGACGCCCTCCTCGGCCGCCTGGCGGGCCAGGGTTGTGGCGTGCCCCCGGTGTCGGGTGTAGCGCACCGACAGGTCGACTTCACTGCGTAGCGCCCGGACCAGGACATCCCGGCTGCGCTCGCTGGTGGTGGTGGCCTTGGGGTTGACCACCAGGACGGCCCGCATGGGCGGCACTGTACCGCGTGGCGGCATCGGTATCGTGGTCGCGTGACGATCGCCTCCAACCAGATACCCGGCCCGCTCCGGTGGGCCGTCCTGACGCTGCGTGGTGAGGCGGGCGCCGTCGGTCTGATCGTTGGCTGGCTGCTCTGGGCAAACCTCACGGCGCCCAGCGTTGACCTGGCATCGGCGCTGCTGTTGACGGTGTTCGCCGCTGGTGCGGCAGCCGTGCTCTGGGCGCTGGGCGGCGCGCTCGCCCGGTGTCGGGCGGGCGCCCGAGCTCCGGCGATCGTGCTTCAGCTCATGCTGTTGCCGATCGGATGGTTCATGATCCAGGGCGGGCTTGGTTGGCTCGGCGGGCCACTGATGGCGTTGGGCCTCGGCGTCACCGCCCTGCTGCTCAGTACCCCGACGACCCGTGCCCTCGGCTTCGAGTAAGGGCGTTTTCGAGTGCGGGCGCTGGCAGCCGTCGGTCCTGGCGGGTGCGGCGCGACCTAGCCGGCGACGCGACGGGTCAGCAGGGAGATGGTTGCGCGGTCGTTGTCAGTGGTAGCGGCGGCCGAGGTGGTCAGTGCGGTGAGCACCTTCCAGGCAAAGGAGGACTCGGCCGGCAGCCGCGCACCGCGGGAGGTTGGCACCGTGACGTCAACGGCGAGGGCATCGTCGGTTACGGAGAACCGGCACTCCAACTCGGCGTGCTGGGTGGCGATCGAAAGCAGCATGGCGCACGCCTCGTCGACCGCGATCCGGAGATCCTCGATCTCGTCGAGGGCGAACTGCAGCCGGGCCGCGAGCCCGGCCGTGGCTGTGCGGAGCACGCTCAGGTAGCCGCCGTCCGCGGGCACGGTCAGGTGCACCACGTCATCGCTGGCGGATTGGCTGGTCGTCGGAGTCACGCGTCATCCCCCCGGGACGCCCGTTACCCGGATCGGGGATGGCGGCCCGCCCGGAAACTCTACCCGGTACCCCGACGCAGCCACCACGGCGACGGCCGGCGCCTCCGCGGACGCGCCGGCCGTCGCCGGGCCTTCACCTACGCCTTCTTGGTCTCCCAGAAGATCTTCGAGATCTCGTCGATCTTCTGCAGCAACTCGTCGGCCTTCGCCGGGTCGGTCGCGCCCTTGGCGCCGGCCGCGCCGGCCAGCTTGGTGGCCTCGTTGAAGAGCTGGTGCAGGTGCGAGTACTTCTCGAAGTGAGCCGGCTTGAAGTAGTCGGTCCACAGCACCCACAGGTGGTGCTTCACCAGCTCGGCCCGCTGCTCCTTGATCAGGATGGCCCGGGTGCGGAACTCCGGGTCGGTGTTGGCCTGGTACTTCTCGCAGATCATTTTCACCGACTCGGCCTCGATCCGGGCCTGTGCCGGGTCGTAGACGCCGCAGGGCAGGTCGCAGTGGGCGCTGGCGGTCACTCGGGGGGTGAGGATGCGTGGAAGTCGCATCAGGAGCCTCCTGGGAAGTTTGCGATGATCGAGCACGACATTACTTGGAGGCCGTACCCGGTGGAGGTGAACGGCATGCCCCCGTCCCCGCCGTGCCCGGCGCCGGGTGCCCGGTGGGCGCTCTCCGCCGTCCTGGTGACGGGCCCCTCGATGGCGCCGACCCTGCGGCACGGCGACGCGGTACTGGTGCGCCGTGGGGAACGGGGTGTCCGGGCCGGTGACGTGGTGGTCGCGGTCTTTCGGAGTCGCCCCGACCTGCTGGTGGTCAAGCGGGCGGTCAGTCCGACCGCGGAGGGCTGGTGGCTCACGGGCGACAACCCGTTGATCACTGACGACTCACGGGCGTACGGTGGGGCGGACATCTGGGGGCGGGTGGTGGCGCGCTACTGGCCGCGGCCTCGGCTGCTGCGCCGCCGTGGAGTATGACCCTACTCACATCCGGGCGGCGTGCGTCACACTATGCTCGGCAGGTGTCCCGGGTGACCCCCATGCCTCGCGCCGCCGGTCAGCGCCCACCTCGCGCCCGGACCGGCCGGTCCAGCTGTATCGACAGATCCTGGAGTCACCAATGTCATCGTCCACTGTGGACCCCGCGGACCCGGTCTTCCGACTGCATCAGGGCGGGAAGCTGGCCGTCGCCTCGACCGTCCCGCTGCACAGCCGGGAAGACCTCTCCCTGGCGTACACCCCAGGGGTGGCCCGGGTCTGTGCGGCCATCGCCGCCGACCCGCGGCACGCTGATGACTACACCTGGGTCGGGCACACGGTCGCGGTCGTCACCGACGGCTCCGCCGTGCTGGGGCTCGGCAACATCGGCCCACGCGCCGCGCTGCCGGTCATGGAGGGCAAGGCCGTGCTCTTCAAGCAGTTCGGTGGGGTGGACGCGGTGCCGATCTGTCTGAACACGCAGGACGTGGACGAGATCGTGGCGGCGGTACGGGCCCTCGCCCCCTCCTTCGGCGGCATCAACCTGGAGGACATCAGCGCGCCGCGCTGCTTCGAGGTCGAGCGGCGCCTCGACGGGGCGCTGGACATCCCGGTCTTCCACGATGACCAACACGGCACCGCGATCGTCGTGCTCGCCGCGCTCCGCAATGCGGCGGTGCTGCTCAGCCGAAAGCTCGGCGATCTTCGGGTGGCGATCAGTGGCGCGGGTGCCGCCGGAGTGGCGGTGACCAAGATGCTCGTCGCCGGCGGAGTCAACCCGGACCAGGTGGTGGTCTGTGACTCCCGGGGCATCATCGGACCGCACCGCGAAGGTCTCACCAGTGCCAAGGCCGAGCTGGCGGAGTTGACCAACGGTGACGGCCGGCGGGGCGACGTGGCCGAGGCGCTGCGCGGCGCCGACGTGCTGATCGGGGTCTCCGGTGGCCAGATCCCCGAGGCGGCGGTGGCCGGCATGGCTCCGGGCGGGATCGTCTTCGCGCTGGCCAACCCCACCCCGGAGGTGCAGCCGGAGGTGGCCGCCCGGCACGTCGCGGTGGTCGCCACCGGTCGAAGCGACCACCCCAACCAGATCAACAATGTGCTCGCCTTCCCCGGTGTCTTCCGCGGCGCGCTGGACGCCCGGGCCACCCGGGTCACCGATGGCATGAAGGTGGCAGCGGCGGACGCGATTGCCGGGGTGGTGGCCGACTCGCTCACACCCGAGGCGATCGTCCCGTCACCACTCGACCCGCGGGTCGCCCCCGCGGTGGCCGAGGCGGTCGCGGAGGCCGCACGGCGCGGAGGCGTAACCCGGTAGCCGCGGCGGCGCGGGATCCGTGCGGCGCGGGATCCGTGCGGCGCGGGGTTCGTATGGCGCGCGGTTCGTGCGGCGCGGGATCCGTGCGGCGCGACGGCGTAGCCCCGACGTGTGGCCTCGCACACGCCAATGGGCCTTCTGGTCGCCCGCCCGGGTTGTTACCGTGCCGATCATGCGTGCCGCCTTCGCCTCCCGCTTCGACGACGCCAACCCGCTCGCCGCGCTCACCGTGGGCGAGCGGCCGGAACCCGCCCACCACGGCGACGACTGGGTGACCATCCAGGTCACCGCCAGCTCGCTCAATCACCACGATCTCTGGTCGCTGCGCGGCGTCGGACTACGCGCGGAGCAGCTGCCGATGATCCTGGGCTGCGACGGGGCCGGCGTTGGCCCGGACGGCAACCCGGTGGTTGTCTACCCGGTGCTCCCCACCCCGAGCGACCCCCGCCGGATCTCGATCCTCTCCGAGCACTTCCCGGGCACGCTGGCCGAACGGGTCGCCGTACCCCGGGCGAATCTGCTGCCGCTGCCGGCGGGCCTGGCGGCGACCGATGCCGCCTGCCTGCCCACCGCCTGGCTGACCGCGTGGCGGATGCTCACCACCCGGGGCCGGGTGGACGAGGCCGCCGCCGTGCTGGTGCAGGGGGCGGGAGGAGGCGTGGCCACCGCAGCCGTCGCGCTCGCCGCCGCGATGGGGAAGCGGGTCTACGCGACCAGCCGGGACGCCGCCAAGCGGGAGCGGGTCGCGGCGCTCGGCGCCATCGCCGTCGAACCGGGCGCCCGGCTGCCGGAGCGGGTGGACCTGGTGATCGAGACAGTCGGTGCCGCGACCTTCGACCACTCGCTGAAGTCAGCCGCGCCGATGGCCCGGATCGTGGTCTCCGGCGCTACCGCCGGACACGAACCCACCGTCAACCTGCGCCGGGTCTTCGCCATGCAGCTGGAGATCCTCGGCACCTCCATGGGCACCCCGGACGAGCTGGCCGCGCTGCTGGCCTTCTGCGCCGAGCGGGGGCTGCGCCCGGTGGTGGACCGGGTGGTGCCGTTCACCGCGGTCGAGGAGGCCTTCGCCCGCCTGCACTCCGGCGACGTCTTCGGCAAGGTGGTCGTCGACCACACCGCCTGAGCGACGTCAGCGTCGGCCCGCCACCTCCCGGGCGGAACGGGCGATCTCCCGCTCCTCGTCGGTGCCGATGACGAAGACCGCCACCTCGCTCCCGTCCGGCGAGATGACCCGGTCGCCACTGCCGGCGTTGCGCTCCGGATCGACCGCGATCCCGAGGCGCTCCAGTCCGGCCAGGGCCACCGTGCGGAGTTCGGCGGTGTGCTCGCCGACGCCGGCGGTGAAGGTCACCGCGTCGACCCGGCCGAGCAGCGCGTAGTACGCCCCGACGTAGCTGGTGATCCGGCGGCAGTACACGTCGAAGGCGAGCCGGGCGGCCGGGTCGCCGTCCGCCCGGCGGGCGAGCACCTCGCGCATGTCATTGTCGCCGGTGAGCCCGTACAGGCCGCTGCGGTGGTTGAGCAGGTCGTCGATCTCGTCGACGCCCAGCCCGCCCTCCCGCCGCAGGTGAAAGATCACCGCTGGGTCCAGGTCGCCGCTCCGGGTGCCCATGACCAGCCCCTCGAGCGGGGACATCCCCATCGAGGTGGCCACGCTGCGCCCGCCGGCCACCGCGGCGGCGCTCGCGCCATTGCCCAGGTGCAGGGTGATGGTGTTGGTGTCGGCGTACGGACGACCCAGCAACTCCGCCGTACGCCGGGAGACGTACGCGTGGGAGGTGCCGTGGAAGCCGTACCGCCGGATACCGTACCGGTCGGCTGTCGCCCGGTCGATCGCGTACGTGGCGGCGGACTCGGGCAGCGTGGTGTGGAAGGCGGTGTCGAAGACGGCGACCTGGGGGACACCGGGCAGCGCCGCCCGGGCGACCTCGATGCCGGCCAGGTTGGCCGGGTTGTGTAACGGGGCGAGTGGCACCAACTCTCGGATCGCGGTGAGCACCGCGTCGTCGATCAGGACCGGCTCGCCGAAGCGGCGGCCACCGTGCACCACCCGGTGGCCAACGGCGGCGAGCCCGGTCAGGTCGAGTTCGGTGAGGATCCCCCGGATGGCGGTGCCGTGGTCCGCCGGCCCGCCCCCGGGTTCACCGATCCGCGCGACGGCGCCCCGGTCCAGGACGTCGTCGCCGTCGTAGAGCCGCCACTTGACCGACGACGACCCAGAGTTGAGTACCAGCACCCGGCTCATTTGCCTGCCTCCCCGGCCTGGATCGCGGTGATCGCCACCGTGTTGACGATGTCCGGGACGGTCGCACCCCGGGAAAGGTCGTTCACCGGCCGGCGGAGCCCCTGCATGACCGGCCCGACCGCGACCGCCCGGGCAGACCGCTGCACCGCCTTGTACGTGTTGTTGCCCGTGTTCAGGTCCGGGAAGACGAAAACCGTCGCCCGCCCGGCGACCGTGCTGCCGGGCAGCTTCGTCGCCGCGACCGTCGGGTCGATCGCCGCGTCGTACTGGATCGGCCCCTCGACCAGCAGATCCGGTCGGCGCTCCCGAACCCGTTGGGTGGCCTCCGCGACCTTCTCCACGTCGGCGCCGGCGCCCGAGCTGCCGGTCGAGTACGACAGCATCGCCACCCGCGGCTCGATGCCGAACCGGACGGCGGTGTCGGCGGACGAGATCGCGATGTCGGCGAGTTGCGCGGCGTCCGGGTCGGGATTGACCGCGCAGTCGCCGTAGACGAGTACCCGGTCGGCGAGCAGCATGAAGAAGACACTGGAGGCGATGGAGACGCCGGGCAGGTTGCGGATGATCTCGAAGGCGGGGCGGATGGTGGCGGCGGTGGTGTGGGTGGCGCCTGAGACCATGCCGTCGGCGTACCCGGCCCACACCATCATCGTGCCGAAGTAGTTCGGCTGGGGCACGATGTCGTGGGCGAGGTCCGGGGTGATGCCCCGGTGGGCGCGGAGCCGGGCGTACCCGTCGGCGAACTCGTCGCGCCACTCGCTGGTGAATGGATCGATCACCCGTGCGCCGGCGATGTCGACGCCCAGCTCCCGGGTCCGCCGGGCGATATCGTCGGGCCGGCCGAGCAGGGTCAGCTCGGCCACATCCCGGCGTAGCAGGATTTCTGCTGCCCGCAGGATCCGCTCCTCGTTCCCCTCCGGCAGCACCACATGCCGGCGCTGTGCCCGGGCCCGGTCGATCAGGTCGTACTCGAACATCAGCGGGGTGACCCGCTGCGACCGGGTGACCCGCAGTCGGCGGGACAGGTCGTCGGTGTCCACGCAGCGTTCGAAGGCGCCCAGCGCGGCCTCCACCTTGCGCGGGTTGCTGGCGCTGAGCCGGCCCTCGATCCGGTTGCAGGCGGCCACCGTGTCGTAGCTGTCGCTGGGCACGGCAAGCACGGCGAGGCCCGGCCGTAGCCGCTCGACCAGCCGCATGGTGCGCGGATCGGGCGTTTCACCGAGGGTGAGGACCAGCCCGGAGAGCGCGACCTGTCCCGCGACGTGCGCGGCGTTGGTGGCGACCAGGAGATCGTCCCGATCCCCCGGCATGATCACCAGGGCGCCTTCGGTCAGGTGGTCGAGCAGCGTGGGCACGTGGGCCGCGCCGACGACGTAGTCGAGTACGTCGCGGCTGAGGGTGGCATCGTCCCCGCCGAGCTGGGTGGCGCCGAGCGCCGTCGCCACCTCGGCAACGGTCGGCGCCGACACGCTGGGCACCTCGGGGATCAGGTACGCGGGCACCGGCAGCTCGGGCAGGGTGAGCGGACCGGTCACCCGGTTCGCGACGACCGCCAGCACCGTCGCGCCGAGGTCCGCCAGGTCGTGGTACGCCCCCCGGGCCGCCGCCGCGATGGTGGCGGTCTCCTGCTCGTACCCGTCCACCACGGGGACCACGACGCTGCCGAACTCGGTCGCGAGCCGGGCATTGAAGGCCAGTTCCCGGGGGCCGGCGCCGTCGCCGTCGTCGGCGAAGTCGCTGCCCACCACGACCACTGCCGGGAACTGCCGCTCGACCGCGCGGTACCGCTCGACGATGCGGGAGACGAGCTGTTCCCGCCGGCCTTCGGCGACCATCCCGGTGGCCTCGGTGTAGGTGGTGCCGGTGAGGTCCTCGATCGGCAGGTCGACCCGATACCGTTCGCTCAGTAGGGCGAGGATCGGGTCCGGCTGGTGGCCTCGGACCAACGGTCGGAAGATTCCGACTCGGCCAACCTGTCGGGACAACAGTTCCGCCAGTCCCAGGGCGACGGTGGACTTGCCGCCACCGGAACTCACGCTGGTCAGATACACACTCCGGGCCACGAGATCCACTCTAGGAGCTCAGTGGGCTGTCCGCCCGGGTCCTTCGGCCCGGTCATCCGGCCCGGGGGACCCGGGTCTTCGTCCTGCCCACGATTCCTCGGGGGAGTTTCGTGCCGTTCCCGGGGAATCGTGCCGTTTCCTGGGGAGTTGTGGCGCGGCTCTCGGGAGAGCTTGCGGCCCTACTCGTCGTCCTCGTCGTCCAGCCGAGCCAGGTAGGTGGCGAAGCGCTCGATCGGGGTCTCGAAGTCGGGGTTCTGGTCGACGAAGTCGCGTAGGCGCTCGGCGAGCCACTCGATGCTGACCTGCTCGTCGCCGCGGCGCTCGGTCAGTTCCTCGATCCCTCGGTCGGTGAAGTACATGCGTTCCTCGGTCACGTCGTGAAGGGGGGGGCCGGGACGGTTGTCCCGGCCCCCCACAGGTACGGGTGGGGTGGTGCCTACGGGCGGGGGAGTGCGGCGTCGAGCAGGGCGGAGAGCTCGACGTCGTGCATCTTGGCCGAGCCGACCGCCGGGGCGGCCGCCGCTGGGCGGGAGATGCGGCGCAGCCGTACCCCGTCCAGGTGCTCCAGCATGTTGAGCGCGACGAACGACCAGGCGCCCTGGTTGGCCGGCTCCTCCTGGACCCAGGCGAAGTCCACCGCGTTCGGGTATGCCGCGAGCGCGGCCCGAATCTCCTCGATCGGCATCGGGTAGAGCTGCTCGACCCGGATGATCGCAGTGTCGGTGATACCGCGATCCTGCCGGGCCTGGAACAGGTCGTAGTAGACCTTGCCTGAGCAGAGCAACACCCGCTGCACCTGCTCCGGGGCGGGGGCACCCCCGTCGGGCAGCACCGGCTGGAAGGTGCCGTTGGTGAAGTCCTCGACCTGCGAGACGCAGAGCCGGTGCCGCAGCAGGGACTTCGGCGTGAAGACGATGAGGGGCTTGCGCTTCGGCGACAGGGCCTGGCGACGCAGCAGGTGGAAGTAGTTCGCCGGCGTCGTCGGGATCGCCACCCGCATGTTGTCCTCGGCGCAGAGCTGGAGGAACCGTTCCGGGCGGCCGGAGGTGTGGTCCGGGCCCTGGCCCTCGTGGCCGTGCGGCAACAGCAGCGTGACCGCGGAGCGTTGACCCCACTTCACCTCGCCGGAGGAGATGAACTCGTCGATCACCGACTGGGCGCCGTTGACGAAGTCACCGAACTGGGCCTCCCAGCAGACCAGCGCGTTGACGTTCTCCACCGAGTAGCCGTACTCGAAGCCCATCGCCGCGTACTCGGACAGGAGCGAGTCGTGCACGAAGAACCGGGACCGCTCACCGCCGACGGTGAGTGCCGCCAGGGGCAGGTGGTCGTCGCCGGTCTCGGCGTCAACGACGGAGGCGTGCCGCTGCACGAACGTGCCGCGGCGGGAGTCCTGCCCGGCGAGCCGGATGGTGACCCCGTCGTGCAGCAACGCGCCGAAGGCGATGATCTCGCCGAAGCCCCAGTCAATGTTGCCCTCGCTGGCCATCTTGGCCCGCCGGTCGAGCAGCTGCTGGATCCGCTTGTGCGGGGTGAAGCCCTCCGGCAGGTTGAGGTGTGCGTCGCCGATCGTCCGGATCACATCGGCATCGGTGGCGGTCTCCACCGGTGGCTCGGGCTCGTCCTTGCGCTGCGGGCGGCTGAGCTGACGGGGTGCGGTGGCGGCGTCCCGGGTGGCCTTGAAGACCCGCTCCAGCTGCGCCTGGTAGTCGCGCAGCAGCTCCTCCGCGTCCTCCACGGTGATGTCGCCCCGCCCGATCAGTTCCTCGGTGTAGAGCTTGCGAACCGATCGCTTCGAGTCGATGATCCGGTACATCTCCGGGTTCGACATCGACGGGTCGTCGCCCTCGTTGTGCCCGCGGCGCCGGTAGCAGACCAGGTCGATGACGACATCCTTGTTGAACGTCTGCCGGTACTCGAAGGCCAGCTGGGCGACCCGCACCACGGCCTCCGGGTCGTCACCGTTGACGTGGAAGATCGGCGCCTGGATCATCCGGGCCACATCGGTGCTGTAGAGGCTGGAGCGGCTGTACTCCGGTGCGGTGGTGAAGCCGACCTGGTTGTTGACCACCACGTGCACCGTGCCGCCGGTGCGGTAGCCGCGGAGCTGGGACAGGTTCAGCGTCTCGGCGACGACTCCCTGGCCGGCGAAGGCCGCATCCCCGTGCACCGCCAGCGGCAGTACGGTGTAGCCCTCCAGCTTGAGGTCGATCCGGTCCTGCTTGGCCCGGACGATGCCCTCCAGCACCGGGTCAACGGCCTCCAGGTGCGACGGGTTCGCCACCACCGAGACCTTGACCGAGTTCTTGCCGTCCGGGGTGGTGAACTTGCCGTTCTGCCCGAGGTGGTACTTCACGTCGCCGGAGCCCTGCGTGGAGCGCGGGTCCAGGTGTCCCTCGAACTCGGAGAAGATCTTCTCGTACGGCTTGCCGACGATGTTGGCCAACACGTTCAGCCGGCCCCGGTGCGCCATGCCGATGACGACCTCGTCCAGCCCACCTTCGGCGGAGGCCTCCAACACCTCGCCGAGCAGCGGAATCAGCGACTCGCCCCCCTCCAACGAGAAGCGCTTCTGGCCGACGTACTTGGTCTGCAGGAAGGTTTCGAAGGCCTCCGCGGCGTTCAGCCGGTTGAGGACGTGCTTCTGCTCGTTGACCGCCGGCTTCTCGTACTTGCGCTCGACCCGCTGCTGGATCCAGCGCCGCTCCTCCGGGTCCTGGATGTGCATGTACTCGATGCCGACCCGGCGGCAGTAGGTGTCCCGGAGTACGCCGAGGACACTGCGCAACTTCATCCGCTGCCGATTGGCGAATCCGTTCACCGGGAACTGGCGGTCCAGATCCCAGAGGGTGAGCCCGTGCTGAAGGACGTCCAGGTCCGGGTGCTTGCGGATCTTGAACTCCAGCGGGTCGGTGTCGGCCATCAGATGGCCCCGCACCCGGTAGGCGTGGATCAGCTCGTGGACCCGGGCAGTCTTGTTGATCTGCCCCTCGCCGTCGATCGCGACGTCGCGCATCCAGCGCACCGGCTCGTACGGGATGCGGAGCGAGGTGAAGATCTCGTCGTAGAAGCCGTGCTCGCCGAGGAGTACCTCGTGCATCACCTTGAGGAACTCGCCGGACTGCGCGCCCTGGATGATCCGGTGGTCGTAGGTGCTGGTCAGGGTGATGACCTTGCTGACCGCCAACTCGGCGAGGGTGCCCTCGCTCATGCCCTGGTAGGGCGCCGGGTACTCCATTGCGCCGACCCCGATGATCGCGCTCTGGCCGGTCATGAGCCGTGGCATCGAGTGCACGGTGCCGATGCCGCCGGGGTTGGTCAGCGAGATGGTGGTGCCGCCGTAGTCCTCCATGGTCAGCTCGTTCTTCCGAGCCCGTCGGACCACGTCCTCGTACGCCTGCCAGAACTGCCGGAAGTCCAGCTGCTCGCAGGCCTTGATGGAGGGCACCACCAGGTTGCGGCTGCCGTCCGGCTTGACCAGGTCGATCGCGATTCCGAGGTTGATGTGCTCGGGGCGGACCAGCGTCGGTTTGCCGTCCACGACGGCGAAGGAGTTGTTCATCTCCGGGTGCATCGCCAGCGCGCGGACCAGCGCGTACCCGACCAGGTGGGTGAAGCTGACCTTCCCGCCGCGGCCCCGGGCGAGATGGTTGTTGATCACGATGCGGTTGTCCACCAGCAGCTTGGCCGGGACGGCGCGCACGCTGGTCGCGGTCGGCACGCTCAACGAGGCGTCCATGTTCTGGACGATCTTGGCGGCGACCCCGCGTAGCGGTGCGGTCTGCGGGCCGGACGAGGTGGGCGTGGCGGCCGGCTTCGTGGGGGCGGGCGTGGCGGCCGGCTTCGCGGCAGCCGGCTTCGCGGCGGGCTTGCTGGGAGCGGGCTTGCTGGGAGCGGGCCTGCTGGGGGCGGCCCGGGTCGACTCGGATTTGCGCTCCGGGGTGGCAGCGGGCGGGGTGGCCGAGGACGCCGACCGGCCGTCGGGCTCCGGCTTCGCGGCCGGTTCGCCATCCCGCGTCTCTCCCGCGCCCGGGGCGGGCCGGTAGTCGGCGAAGAAGTCGTGCCAGGCCGGGTCGACGCTGGTGGGGTCGGTGAGGAACCGCTGGTACATCTCTTCGACGATCCACTCGTTCGGGCCGAAACCCGCCAGTGGGTTCTCCTGCGAGGTCTGCTGGGTCGACACGGCCGGTAATCGCCTCTTTCACGCAAGTTTTGTGGGTTACGCCGAACGCCGGGGGCCCCCGGACACACGAGTCAGGTTCCAGGCTACGCCGTACCAAACCGATAGGAGTTGCCGACTCGGCTCCGTGGGGGGTTTCACAGAAAATGCCAGAAGTCTGCCAGTCGCGGTGTCTCCCGTCAGCTCCTGGTAACCCGGCCCGAGCAGCCCGTTGGCTGCGGACGGCGTACCTGCCCGAAGAGCAGGTACGCCGTCCACCTGATGGATTCCGTCAGGAGATGTCCCGCCGACGCATGATGAGGATGCCGATCAGCCCGGAGACCAGCCCATAACCGATCAGTACGGCGGCTCCGGCCCAGCGCGGCGGCTCCCCCGGGATGTCGACCCCGGTGATCATGAGTGCGGAGGCCAGCGACGGCACCAGTAGTTGCAGGTTGTTGACCCAGTCGCCGAATTTGATGGCCGCCATGGCGAGCACGGTCAGCGCCCCGATCGTGCCCCCGAGATACAGCAGAATCCCGGTGACGGTGGCGCCGATCTGGCTGCGGATGAGCGTCCCCAGGCCGACCCCGAAGAACGCCCAGAGCAGGTAGGCCAGCCCGTTGAGCGCAACGGCCTCCCAGACGGCGCCGCCCCACTGGGCGCCCACCCCGACCTGCTCCAGGATCGCCGTCCCGGCGAGCAGGTTCGCGCCGGTCGTCCCCAGCCAGAAAATCAGCGCCAGGCAGGCCGTCGCGGCGAGCTTGGCCAGGACGACCGCGCTGCGCCGCGGAGTGGTCAGGAAGGTGGTGGTCACGGTCTGGTGGAAGAACTCACCGGTTACCACGATGATGCCGAGCAGCATCACCATCAGCAGGGCGAGGAACTGGCCGTTCGTGTAGAGGTTGGCCGCCAGCGCATCCGGCTGGGACACCGCCCTCACCGCCTCGGCCTGTTCCGCCGGCACGTCGCCGAACCGGTCCCGGGCGACCAGCTCGGTCTGCCCCCAGTTGAAAAGCAACGTGATGCCCCACAGCGGCAGGTAGATCAGAGCCATGATCCACCACGTCTTGGTCGTGCGGACCTTGAACAGCTCGGCGCGGATCAGGTTGCTCATCGGATGCCTGCCCTTCCGGCCGTCAGCTCCAGGAAGACGCCCTCCAGGTCGGGGCGTTCGGTGGTGAGCTCGTGTAGTTCCACGCCGGCGGCCAGGGCGGCCCGGCCGACCGTCGGCCCGTCCGCGCCGACGACCAGCAGCGCTCCCTGGTCGTCCACCTCCACCGTCGCCGACGCCCGCTCCAGCGCGGCGCGCAGTGTCTCGGCCTGCGGGGTGCGCACCCGGACCCGGGCGGTCTGCGCCATCGAGCCGATGACCCGATCCACCGGGCCCTGCCGGACCAGTTGGCCCGCGGCGATGATGACGACATCGTCCGCCAGGAGCTGCATCTCTGACAGCAGGTGGCTGGAGACCAGCACGGTGCGCCCCTCGGCGGCCAGGCTCTTCAGGAAGCCGCGCATCCACCGGATGCCCTCCGGGTCGAGCCCGTTGGCCGGCTCGTCCAGAATCAGCACCCGGGGGTCGCCGAGCATCGCCGCGGCGATGCCCAGGCGCTGCTTCATGCCCAGCGAGTAGCCCTTGAACCTGCGCCGGGCCGCCGGCGCCAGACCGACCTGGGCCAGCACCTCGTCAGCCCGGGAGCGGGGCAGCCCGGCGGCGGTGCAGATCATCCGCAGGTGGTTGATGCCGGTGCGCCCCTTGTGCGCGCTGGACGCCTCCAGCACCGCGCCGACGTGCCGCAGCGGGTCGGTCAGGGCGGCATACCGCCGCCCGCCGATGGTGGCGTGGCCAGCCGTCGGGGTGACCAGGCTCAGCAGCATGCGCAGGGTGGTGGTCTTGCCGGCACCGTTCGGGCCCAGGAACCCGGTGACCCGCCCCGGCTCCACCCGGAAGGAGAGGCCGTTGACCGCGCGAACACTGCCGTAGATCTTTGTCAGCCCGGAGACCAGGATCTCGCCGGTGGTGTCGGGGCTCGACCGTCCGTCCGTCATTCTTCTCCCAGGTTGTGTCGGGATCACCGTGGCCAGTTTGACCGCGCGGTGCAAACTCACCGCGGCCTGGGATTCTGCCCGGACAGATGCCGGTCGGCTACCCCGCGATCCAGGTGGCGCGGGCGTAGCCCAGAAGGTTGCCGTCCGGGGCGAACAAGCTGCTGTGCACCTCGGCTTTGCGGCCCTGGGCGCGGGTCAGCACCCCGGTGACCACGCACTCGTCGCCAGGGCGCGGCGCGGCCAGCACGACCGCGGAGATCCGGCCCAGCAGGTACGGCCGGCCGGGGGCGATCACCGACCAGCCCCCGGGACAGTCCAGCGCCGCCCACGTGGTGACCACGTCTGCTCCCGCCGGCACCCGGAACGGGGCGGCGGTGCGCCCGGCGGAGAGCGGGCCGGGGAAGATCCGCAGCCCGTCGGCGCGCTCCGGGCCGCACACATAGCAGCTGGGAAACGGGTGGTTGACCAGCCCGGGGTAGTCGGCTGCGGCGGCCCGGGCGGTCGCCAGATCCACCGGTTCCGCCACCGGGTCGAAGGCGGCAACCGTCGCGATCTCGGCGATGAGGTGGCCGGCCGGATCGCGGACCTCGCCCGCGTCGAGGGTCAACGGCGTCTCCAGCGGCGGCGGCCGGCGCAGGGTCACCTGCACCGGATCCGGGTCGGGTCGGGGGTGCCGACCGCCGGGCGTCGGTAGCGGAGCGTTCTGGGCGGCCACCGCGAACGTGCCCGCGCTCCACCCGCCGTTTCCCGAGCCCGGCGGGCCGTTGTGCCGCGAGTCGATGATCACGCTGTCCTCCTCCGGTCGGCGCCGGCCCGGTCGCCGGTCCGCCGGGCAGCCTCCCATGGCCCTGCCGCAGCTGCCCAGGGGCGGCCGGCTCCTCCGTTCACAGAGTTCTTTCAGGAACCACCCAGGCGCGTCGCAGCCGGGGCGCGGATGATGGCTGCATGGCGGCTACCCAGACCGAGGCCCGACTGCTCGTCGTCGAGGACGACCCGAACATTCTCGAGTTGCTCTCCGCGAGCCTGCGCTTCGCTGGTTTCGACGTGGCGACCGCGACCAGCGGTAGCGCCGCGTTGAGCACGGCGAAGACGCACCGCCCCGATCTGGTCGTGCTGGACATCATGCTGCCGGACCTGGACGGGTTCGAGGTCATCCGGTTGTTGCGCGAGGGGGGCACCCGCACTCCGGTCGTCTTCCTGACCGCGCGGGACGCCACCGACGACAAGATCCGCGGCCTGACCCTGGGTGGCGACGACTACGTGACCAAGCCGTTCAGCCTGGAGGAGTTGACCGCCCGGATCCGGGCGGTACTGCGCCGCAGCGCCAGCGGTGAGCAGGCCCCGGCCCGGCTCACCTTCGCCGACCTCGAACTCGACGAGGAGGCCCACGAGGTGCACCGGGCGGGGCAGCGGGTGCAGCTCTCCCCGACGGAGTTCAAGCTGCTGCGGTACCTGATGCTGAACGCCAACCGGGTGCTCTCCAAGGCGCAGATCCTCGATCACGTCTGGAACTACGACTTCCGGGGCGACGACAACATCGTCGAGTCGTACATCTCGTATCTTCGGCGCAAGGTCGACAACACCCAGCCCCGGTTGATCCACACTCTCCGCGGGGTCGGGTACGTGCTCCGCAAGCCGGCAGCGTGAACGCCGTTTCGCAGGCGAAGGCCGGACTGCGCCGGATCCCGCTCCGGGTCAAGCTGATCGCCGCGGTCCTCAGCCTGGTGGCGGTCGCGCTCCTGGTGATCAGCACGTTGACCACGGTCTTCCTCCGGAGCCACCTGATCAACCAGGTGGACGAGGAGCTGAAGTTCACGACCGGAAACTTCGAATCCGGCGGGCCTTGGCTCGCAGCGAACGGCATTCCGACGGATTACTTGATCATTGTGACGAGCCCCAGAGCTGGGTTGGGCGCCGGGATGTACGACTCGAACCGGTTCGAGGAGCGAGACCTGCCCCCGGCGCCGGCGGACGCCGCGGGGTTTCGGCGCCTGGCCGGTGAGCCGTTCACCGTCCGCGCGGAGGGCAACGATGTGCACTGGCGAATGCTCTACACGGAGCTGCCGACCGGAGAGTGGCTGGCCGTCGGGCAGCACCTGACCGAGGTGGATCAGGCCGTCAAGCAGCTGGTCTGGATCGACCTGCTGGTGGGCACATCGGTGTTGCTCCTGCTCGCCTCGATCGGCGCGGGCATCGTCCGCGCCAGCCTGAAGCCCCTCGACGAGATCGAGCAGACCGCCGCCGCGATCGCCGGCGGCGACCTGACCCGCCGGGTGCCGGACCCCGAGGCGGGTAACCCGCAGCCGACCTCGGAGCTGGGGCGGCTGTCCCGGGCGCTCAACATGATGCTCGCCCAGATCGAGGCGGCCTTCGCCGCCCGAGCCACCTCGGAGACCGCCGCCCGCGCTGCCGAAGCGACAGCTCGGGACGCCGCCGCGCACGCGCAGGCGTCCGAGTCCCGCGCTCGGAGCTCTGAGGAGCGGATGCGGCAGTTCGTCGCGGACGCCTCGCACGAACTGCGTACCCCACTGACCACCATCCGGGGCTTCGCCGAGCTGTACCGGCAGGGCGCTGCGCGGGATCCTGAGCAGACCGGCGACCTGCTGCGTCGGATCGAGGACGAGGCGGCCCGGATGGGGCTGCTGGTGGAGGATCTGCTGCTGCTCGCCCGGCTGGACCGGGAGCGTCCGCTGCAGCCGGCCCCGGTGGAGCTGCCGGTGCTGGCCGCCGACGCGGTGGCGGCGGCCCGGGCGGTGGCCCCGGACCGGCAGATCGACCTGGACATCGTCGCGGGCTCCGGGCCGCTGGTGGTGTACGGCGACGACGCGCGACTGCGGCAGGTGATCGGCAACCTGATGACCAACGCCCTGACGCATACCCCACCAGGGGCGTCGGTGACGCTACGGCTGCGGTCCGAGCCCGGTGCGCTGGCGGTGGTGGAGGTCGCCGACACCGGGCCGGGGCTCTCCGGTGAGCAGGCCGAGCGGGTGTTCGAGCGCTTCTACCGGGTGGACGCGGCCCGGACCCGCCGGGCCGGTGGCAACACCGGGACCGGGCTGGGGCTGGCGATCGTCGCCGCGCTGGTCGCCGCCCACCAGGGCACGGTGGAGGTGGCGCAGACTCCGGGCGGAGGCGCGACGTTCCGGGTCCGGCTGCCCCTGGCGCCGGCACCGACCGGTGACGAGGTGTAATTTCAGCCAATCCACAGCTGGGTTTCAGGCTGATCGAAGTGGTAGCGGAGAAGGTGGTTCCATGACCGACTACGAGTCCGACCCGCAGCGTCGGCAGACCCCCGGGGAGGCCGAGGCGCCGCACCCCACTGTCGATCTGTCCCGCCTCGAGGGCACCCAGTCCGACTCTTCGGCCGCTACCCCCGGTGCGGACCGTGGCGTCGCGCTGCCCGCCGACGCCCCGGCCGACCGTACGGAGGTGTTGCCGTCCCCGGCCCCGGACACCCCGCTGTCGGCCGACCGTACGGAGGTGTTGCCGTCCCCGGCCCCGGACACCCCGCCTTCGGCCCCGGACACCCCGCCGTCGCCCGACCCCGCGGTGCCGCTCGCCCCCCGGCTCGGCGCCGCGCCCGTCACCGGGCCGCCCGGCGGGCACCCCTATCCACCCGGCTACTCGCCACAACACCCCGGCGTTCCCTGGTACGGGCCGCAGTCCACCGCGTGGAGCGGGGGGCAGCCGGGCGGGTACGGAGCCCCGTTCTACCCGGGTCAACCAGCGCAGCTGACCGGGCAGCCCACACCACCGTGGTTGGCACCGCGAACCGCTCCGAATCCGGGCAGCCGGGTCGCGAAGTTCATCGGTGCGGGCGTCGCGGTGCTCGCCCTGATGTTCGGCTCCGGTGTCGCCGGCGGTGCACTCGCACTCGCCCTGAGTGACGGCTCCGGCGTCACGCGCACCTACTCTGCGGCCCCGATCATCGACAGCGCCGACCTGCCGCGGATCGCCGCCGCGGTGCAGCCCAGCGTGGTGTCGATCGGCACCGACACTGGCGGGGGCTCGGGCGTGATCCTCACCGCCGACGGATACGTGCTGACCAACAACCACGTGATCGCCACCGCCAGTGGCGGCACCGTGCTGGTTACCTTCGCTGACGGCGAGACGGTGTCGGCGCAGATCAAAGGCACCGATCCCAAGACCGACCTGGCGGTGGTCAAGGCCGCCGGGGTCAGCGACCTGACGCCGGCGGAGTTCGGCGACAGCGACGCGATGCAGGTCGGCGATCAGGTCCTCGCCCTCGGTAGTCCACTGGGTCTGCAGGGGTCGGTGACCGCCGGCATCCTCAGCGCGCGGGACCGCACCATCCAGGCCGGCGGTTCGGAGCAGGACCCGGCGGCGGGAGTCACCTCGATCTCGGGGCTGTTGCAGACCGATGCGCCGATCAACCCGGGCAACTCCGGTGGGGCGCTGGTCAACACCCGAGGTGAGGTGATCGGGATCAACACCGCGATCGCCACCAGCGGCCAGGGCAGCACCGGCAACATCGGGGTCGGCTTCGCCATCCCCAGCAACAAGGCCGGGGACGTCGCCGAGAAGCTGCAACGGGGCGAGAAGGTCAGCCACCCCACCCTCGGTGTCAGCGTCACCGCAGCCGAGGGCGGCGGCGCCCTGGTGGCCGAGGTCCTCCCCGGCAGCGCTGCCGAGCGGGCGGGTTTCCAGCAAGGCGACGTCATCACCCGGTTCGGCGAGAAGGTGATCAGCGACTCCGAAGATCTGGTCGCCGTGGTCCAGGCCGGGAAGGTGGGCGACCGGGTGGATGTGACCTACAAGCGAAACAATGTTGAAGCGACGGCAACCGTGACGCTCGCCGAAGCGTCCTAAGAAGTGATGCCCACCCAGGGCGTCACTGTGATCGGGACTTTCCTCCTCCCTCCTGCGGCGGGTGGTGGAGCCAAGGGGGTTGGCTCCACCACCCGCCGCGTCCTTTGGTGACGGTGGTTCACCCCGGAGCGGGTGAACCACCGTCACCTCGGCTTTCGGCGTGTCGGCGGGCGAACCAGGGCCGGCCGGAGCGGTGGGGGTGCGCCCGGCTTGTCCGGTTTAGTCGGGTGGCAACCGGGAAATCGCCCCCGACTGGCAGCCGTGCTGGGGGCGGGCATGGCGGTGTCCACCAGCGGCCCCGGAGGGGGACTCGTGGCGCGCAACCGCGAGGACGGCAGCGTGGCCGGGCGGCCACTACGGATCGCGATGGTGGTCCCGCCGTGGCTGTCGGTGCCGCCGGCCGGCTACGGCGGCCTGGAGCACGTCGTCGCTGGCCTGGTGGACGGGCTGACCGCCCGGGGCCACCTGGTGACCCTCTTCGGGACGGGCGAGCAGAGCGGGACCACCGCCCGTTACGTCTCGACCGACGCCGAGCTGAAGTTTCACCGGATGGGTGAGGCGCTGCCGGAGCTGGCCCACCTCGTTCAGGTGAATCAGTTCGTCACTCCGGAACACTTCGACGTGGTCCACGACCACACCACGATCGGACCCCTGTTGGCCGGACGCCGGTCCGTGCCCACCGTCGCCACCGTGCACGGCAACCCGGTCGGGGAGTACGGCACCGTACTCGGGGATATCGACCGGGGCGTCGGTCTGGTGGCCATCTCCCACGCCCAACGGCGGCTCAACCCGCGGCTGCCCTGGGTCGGCACCGTGCACAACGGGCTGGACATCGAAGAAATCCCGCACAAGCTGACTCCGGGTCGGGGGCCGGTGCTCTGGCTGGCCCGGTTCAGTCCGGACAAGGGACCCGATCTCGCCATCCGTGCCTGCCGAGCGGCCGGCCTGCCACTGATCCTCGCCGGCAAGTGCAACGAACCGGCCGAACGTCGTTACTTCGACGAGGTGGTCCGGCCGATGCTGGGCGACGATGTCACCGTTATCCTCGACGCCGACCGGCGGGACTCATTCCGCCTGCTCCTCGACGCCCGCTGCCTGGTGCTGCCAATCCAGTGGGAGGAGCCGTTCGGCGTCGTCATGCTGGAGGCGATGGCCACCGGGACGCCGGTGGTGGCGCTCCGTCGAGGTGCCGTGTCGGAGTTGATCGTGCCGGGCCGCACCGGTCTGATCTGCGAGAGCGGCGACGAGTTGCCGGGGGCGCTGCGGAATGTGGGCGGCCTGGACCCGGCGGTCTGCGTCGCGCACGTGGCGGAGAACTTCTCCATCGCCCGGCTGGTTGACGGCTACGAGACGGTGCTGCAGCGGTTCGTCGCGGCGGTGGTCCCCGCGCGCGAACCCGCCCCCACCACGTTCCGCTGAGGGCGGCGGCCGGATCAGTCCGCGCGGGGGCGGCGGGTGACGGGCCGCGGGGGCGGCGGCGCAGCCCATGCCAGGATGGCAGCTATGGCTGGGGGTCCGGTGGCGTTCGTGCTCGGAGGCGGCGGCGTTCTCGGTGCGGTCGAGGTCGGCATGCTGCGCGCTCTGTTCCGCGCCAATATTCGGCCCGACCTGGTGTTCGGCACATCGATTGGTGCGGTCAACGGGGTGCTGGTGGCCGCCGATCCGTCCACTACGGTCACCGACCGGCTGGTCCGGCTCTGGGCCTCCCCCGAGGCGAGCGAGGTGTACGGCGACTCGGTGGCCCGGCAGCTACGCCGGTTCGCCGCGCGTACCCATCTGCACTCGCCGCGGCCACTGCGCAAACTGTTGGAGCGGGAACTCGGCGCCGACACCACCTTCGCGGACCTGCGGGTGCCCTTCCGCTGCTGCGCGGCGAACATCGAGCGGGCCGCCGAGCACTGGTTCGACACCGGGCCGGTGGTGCCGGCCGTCCTCGCCAGCGCCTCCGTGCCGGGTCTTCTCCCCCCAGCCCAGATCGACGGCCAGCACTACATCGACGGCGGTGTGGTCAACTCGATCCCGATCGGCGAGGCGGTGGCGGCTGGCGCCACCCGGATCTTCGTGCTGCAGGTGGGGCGAATCGAACGCGAGCTCAGCCCACCACGGCGGCCCTGGGAGATCGCCCAGGTCGCGCTCGAGATCGCCCGCCGGCACCGGTTTGCCCGCGAGTTGGCCGCCGTGCCCGACGGGGTTCAGGTGCATGTGCTGCCGACCGGAGGAATACAGCCCCGGGAGGACTCGCCGTGGGCGTACCGGGACACGGCGGCGGTGGGGCGGCGGATCAGTCGGGCCTACACGGCCTCGCGGCACTACCTGGCCCAGTTGGACCGCTGACGCCACCACCACCCCGGTGGCGGTGCGGGACGCGGTCGCGTGGATCGTGACGCACGTCTGTTCTGTGCCGGTCCACGTAGGGTGACCGGGTGGAGGAGATCTGTGTGGTGACGACGGTGGTGGACGAGCGCGCGGTCGCGGCGGGGCTCGCGGACGCGGCGGTGGCCGATCACCTGGCGGCCTGCGCGCAGGTGGGCGGCCAGGTGGACAGCACGTACTGGTGGCAACAGCGCGTCGAGACCAACTCCGAATGGTCCGTGCAGTTCAAGACCGCCCCGGGTCGGGTCGGCGCGCTGGTCGAGCAGATCCGGGCCAACCACCCCTACGACGTACCGGAGATCCTGGTGAACCGGATGGAGAGCAACCCCGACTACGCCGCCTGGGTCCACGAGCAAACCCGTCCGTGGCCCGCCCCGGTAGGGCGTACCCCACCGTCGGCCGGGGGCGTACCACCACCGTCGGCCGGGGGCGTAATCCCACCTCCAGTCGGGGGCGTACCGGCTTACTCGGCGCAACTGCCCTCGGCAGACTCGGTGTCGATGGTCGAGCTGACCGGCCCGGCCGGAGTCGAGGAGGGGGTGGGCGATGATGCGGCAGCTGGTGTCGGATCCGCCGGTACGGGGCAGTGACTACGCCGAGTTGTCCCGGCGGATTCGGGCGGCGGGACTTCTGGAGCGCCGGCCCGGCTGGTATGCGGTGCGGATCGCGGCAACCAGCGCGTTTTTCGGCGCGGCCTGGGCGCTGGTCATCCTCGTCGGCGACTCCTGGGGACAAGCCGCGGTCGCGGTGCTGATGGCGGTGGCCAGCACCCAGGTGGCCTTCCTCGGCCACGACGCCGGGCACCGACAGATGTTCCGGCGGCGCGGGCCGAGCGAACTGGTCGGTCTGTTCGCCGGGAACCTGGCGGTCGGGCTCAGCTACGGGTGGTGGGTGGAGAAGCACAATCGGCACCACGCCAACCCCAACCACGCCGACGAGGACCCGGACGTGGGGGCGGGCGCGTTGGTCTGGTCGGTGGAGCAGGCCCGGGCAACCCGGGGGTTCGCTCGGTGGCTGGCTCGCCGGCAGGCGTTCCTCTTCTTCCCGATGCTGTTGCTGGAAGGGCTGAACCTGCATCTGTCGAGCCTGCGAGCCATCGTTGGGCGGGGGCCGGACGGGCGGTTCCAGACGCCGATGCGGCACCGGGTTGCGGAGGCGTTCCTGCTCGCCGCGCACACTGTCCTCTACGCTGGTGGCCTGCTGCTGGTGATGTCACCGGGGAAGGCGTTGGTCTTCGCGGTGGTGCACCAGGGGCTGTGGGGGCTGTACATGGGGTGCGCGTTCGCTCCGAATCACAAGGGCATGCCGATGCCGACCACCGGTGACCGGCTGGACTTCCTGCGGAAGCAGGTGATCACCGCACGGAACGTACGAGGTGGTCGGTTTGTCGATGTCGCGTTGGGTGGGTTGAACCAGCAGATCGAACACCACCTGTTTCCGAGCATGCCGCGCGGCAACCTGCGCCGGGCCCAACCGATCGTCCGGGCCTACTGTGCGCAGCGGGGCGTCCCGTACGTCGAGGTGGGACTGGTGGAGTCGTACCGGCAGGCGCTCGCGCACCTGCACGCGGTTGGCCGACCGTTGCGCTGAGCGAGTAGCGCTCCAGCGGTGGCGAGCTGGCGTCGACACCGCTGGTCAGCTCCCTACCAGCGGTGCCGGTAGGGTCGGCTCGTGGCAGCCGTGCGCACCGGGCGGAGGGCGACCCTCGTGGGGGAGATCCGATGAGATTCGAGATCAGTAAGGTGCTCGACGCCATTGAGGGCCGGGTGTCCACCGACCCCTGGCTGACCCGCGCGGTGCTCGACCTGGCCGAGGTGATTCGGTACCAGGATATTGACGGTGGTCGGCCGGCCAGTCTGCTCCGCCTCGGCATGGTGATTGACGCCCTGGCGCGTCACCTGGAGGAGGACAGCGTCCCGGTCTACGCGGTGGTGCACCGGGGCGTGCTCTCGGACGCCGACCTGACCTCGAACGAGCGGATGGTGGTGCGGCGCTGGGCCGATGACGGCCTGGTGGAGGTGCTGGACAATCCCGGTGGTCGAATGCTGGAGGTCGCCGACCTGCTCGGGCTTCCGGTGCTGAGCCGGGCCCGGTTCGACGGGTTGCGGGGCAGCTACCCCTGGGTGGCCGACCAGCCCGGCCGGGTGGTCGCCCCGGTCCCCGCCCAGAGTGGGCCGACCTTCGTCGCGCACGTCGGGGGCGGGGACGCCCTCTCCGCCGGGGAACGGTCCGTGGCCGGCGCCAACCTGTTGGCGCGGCACTGGCGCTGCCCCGAGTCCCCGTGCGCGCTCTTCGGCCAGGGCGGTGGGGGTGGGGCCTTCGCCGATCTGGCCGCGGTCAGCGATCGCAGCCCGGTGACGCAGCCGCCGCCCAGCCTGCGCGGGGGAGTGCCGACCTGCCCCCGGCACGGCGCTCGGCTCAGCGACGCGGGTCCGCGTCCGCGGTCGGCGGTGTTGGCGGTCCGGGTCGGTGGCCTGATCCGGCGTCGGTTCGTGCTCACCGACTCCGAACCGGTGCTGGTCGGGCGGGCTCCGGAGGCTGACGGCGGGATCATTCTCGGTCAGTGGCTCAACGATGAGGCCCGCCGGTGGATCAGCCGCAGCCACCTGCGACTGGAGTTGCGGGTCGGCGAGATCGTCGTCACCGACGTGAGTACCAACGGCTCGGGGATCCGGCCGAACGGGTCGATGGTGGAGGCGGAGCGGGTCCCGCTGGCGCCGCAGCAGTCTCGGGTGCTGGCCGAGGGGGAGATGGTGGAGCTGTACCCGGGCGTGCAGGTCGGGCGCCCGGACGAACTGCCGGCTGGCGCGCCGTACACCCCGACCTCGGTGATGGCCGAGGCGCCGACGATGGCGATGCGCCTGCCGCGTTGACCGGCCCCGGCGGGGGTGCCGGGTCACCCGGCCCGGCACCCCCGCCGCGGTACGCGGGCTATTCGGTGAGGATCGCGGCGAGCTGTGCCACCGCGTGGTCGGTCTCGTCCTCGGTGATGACCAGGGGCGGGGCCAGGCGGAGGGTGGAGCCGTGGGTGTCCTTGGCGAGGACGCCGCGGCGCATCAGCCGTTCGCTCGCCTCCCGCCCGCTCATCAGGGCCGGGTCGATGTCCAGGCCGGCCCAGAGCCCGCGGCCCCGGACCGCGAGCAGGCCCTTGCCGACCAGCGCCTGAAGCCCGGCGTGTAGCCGGGCGCCGAGCGCGGCGGAGCGGCGCTGGAACTCGCCGGTGGCCAGGAGCCGGACAACCTCGGTGGCGACCGCGGCGGCGAGCGGGTTCCCACCGAAGGTGGAACCGTGCTGGCCCGGTTGGAGCACGCCGAGCACGTCGGCATCCGCCGCGACGGCCGAGACCGGCACGATGCCGCCACCGAGAGCCTTACCGAGCAGGTACATGTCCGGCACCACAGCGTCGTGCTCGCAGGCGAACGTGGTGCCGGTGCGGCCGAGGCCGGACTGGATCTCGTCGGCGATCAGGAGCACGTTCCGGTCGGTGCAGACCCGTCGTACGCCCGGCAGGTAGCCGGTCGGCGGCACGATCACCCCCTGCTCGCCCTGGATCGGTTCGAGCAGCACCGCGACGGTGTTCTCGTCGATGGCGGCGCTCAGCGCCGCCAGGTCGCCGTAGGCGACGATGCGGAAGCCCGGCGTGTACGGCCCGAAGTCGGCGCGGGCGTCCTCGTCGGTGGAGAAGCTGACGATGGTGGTGGTACGACCGTGGAAGTTGCCCTCGGCCACCACAATGTTCGCCTGCTCCGCCGCGACCCCCTTGACCCGGTAGCCCCATTTGCGGGCCACCTTGATGCCGGTCTCGACGGCCTCGGCCCCGGTGTTCATCGGCAGCACCAGCTCTTTGCCGCAGAGCTGGGACAGCTCCCGACAGAAGTCGGCGAACTGGTCGTGGATGAAGGCGCGGCTGGTCAGGGTGAGCCGGTCCAGCTGGGCGTGGGCGGCTTCGACCAGCCGCGGGTGGCGGTGCCCGAAGTTGAGCGCCGAGTAGCCGGCCAGGCAGTCCAGGTAGCGGCGGCCGTCCACGTCGGTCACCCAGGCACCCTCGGCCGAGGAGATGACCACCGGTAGCGGATGGTAGTTGTGCGCTGTCCACCGTTGTGCGTCGCGTACGGCCGCGGGTGTCCGTACCTCGTTTTTGATCATCTACTCGCCTCCCTGCCGGAGTCGCAACGTGCAGCACTTCGGGCCCCCGCCGGCCTTACGCAGCTCGGACAGGTCGATCCCGATCGTCTGGTAGCCCCGCTCCCGCAGCTGCGCCGCCAAGCCGGTGGCCTGCGCCGGCAGGACGACGTGCTGGCCGTCGCTGACCGCGTTGAGGCCCAGGACCGCGGCGTCGGCCATGCTGGCGAGTACGGCGTCCGGGAAGAGCCGGCGCAGTACCGCCTGGCTGCCGGGGGAGAAGGCCTCGGGGAGGTAGGCGATGGTGTGCTCGTCCAGCACGGTCAACGCGGTGTCCAGGTGGTAGAAGCGGGGGTCCACCAGCTGCATGGTGAGGACCGGGTAGCCGAAGACCTCCTGCAGCTGCGCGTGGGCGGGGTGCGCGGTCCGGAACCCGGTGCCGGCGAGGAGGTAGCCACCGGCGAGCAGGATGTCGCCTTCTCCCTCGTTGACGTGCTTCGGGTCGTGCACCTCGAGGCCGGCGGCGTCGAACCAGGCACGGTAGGCGGGCGCCTCGTCGGCGCGCTGCGGGTCCCGGAACTGCACCGCCATGGCCCGGCCGCCGAGGACCGTGCCGCCGTTGGCGGCGAAGACCATGTCGGGTAGGCCCGGCAGCGGGGTGATCTCCTCGACGGTGTGGCCGAGGTCCCGGTAGGTCTGGCGTAGCTGTTCCCACTGCCGGTTCGCCAGGTCGACGTCGACCGGCGCGGTCGGATCCATCCACGGATTGATCGCGTAGTCGACGGCGAAGTATGTCGGCCGGCACATGAGGAAGCGCTGGCGGGTGGCGTCCATCGGCATTGTCCTGCTCCCAGGGTCGGGCGCGCCCTGGCCACCGTGGCCCGTGGGCTGGCGCCGTTGCTCCACGGTATGCGGCGCCGGCCTGCGGGATCCACCGTAGGAAGTTGCTTTGGCCGTCGGATCATTGCGTGTGACGCCTCGTCAGCAGCGTTTCATTGCAGGTGCGCCTCCGGAGGAGCCCCGACTGCTCCGGCCGGACGGGGAGGTGGACCGGCGTCACCGTCCGAGGGCGTCGACGGCCTTCCGCGCGGCGATCAGCACCGGATCCCAGACCGGGGAGTACGGCGGGGCGTACCCGAGGTCCAGGGCGGTCATGTCATCCACCGTCATGCCGTTCCAGAGCGCCACGGCCAGGGCGTCGATCCGCTTCGCCGCCTCCGACCAACCCACGATCTGGGCGCCGAGGAGCCGCCCGGTGGGCCGTTCGGCGATGAGTTTGACGGTCATCGGGCGGGAGCCGGGGAAGTAGCCGGCGCGGTTGGTGGACTCGGTGATCACCGAGACGAACTCGAAACCCGCTGCCGCGGCGTCCTGCTCCCGGAGCCCGGTGCGGCCGACCTCCAGGTCGCAGACCTTGATCACCGCGGTGCCGATCACCCCGGGGAAGGTCGCGTACCCGCCACCGATGTTGACGCCGGCGACCCGGCCCTGCTTGTTGGCGTGCGTGCCCAGCGGGATGTGTACGGGCATTCCGCTGACCCGGTGCAGGCACTCCACGCAGTCACCGGCGGCCCATACGTCGTCAACTCCGGGTACCCGCATGCGCCGGTCCACCCGCAGCGCCCCGCTGGGCCCGACCGGCAGCCCGGCGGCCTCGGCGAGCGCGACGTTGGGGCGGACACCGAGGCCGAGTACGACCAGGTCGGCGGGGATCGGTCCGTCGGAGGTGAGCACCGTGCAGACCCGCCCGTCTCGCTCCTGTAGGCCGGTCACCTCCAGGCCGGTGCGGATCTGCACCCCCACTCCGTGCATGGCGTCATTGACCAGCTTGGCCATGTCCGGGTCCACGGTCGACATCGGCTGACTGGCCTTCTCGACCAGGGTGACCTCCAGTCCACGCTGAATCAGCGCCTCGGCCATCTCGACTCCGATGTAGCCCCCGCCGACCACGACCGCCTGGCGGGGTCGCGGATCGGTGTCCAGCCAGTCCCGGAGGGCGGCGCCGTCGTCGAGGGTCTGCACGCCGAAGACGCCCTTCACCCCGGTGCGCGCCCAGTCGGGCCGCAGTGGGTGGGCGCCGGTGGCGTAGACCAGGGTGTCGAATCGCTCCCGAACCTCGCCGCCGTTGGCCAGGTCCCGGGCGACCACCTCGCGCCGGTCGAGGTCGACCGCGGTGACCTCGTGCCGTAGCCGGACTCCGATGTTGAACCGCTCGCGGAAGGTCGTCGGATCGCGGGCGACCAGTTGGTCGCGTTGCGGCACCAGGCCGCTGATCCAGTACGGGATGCCGCAGGCCGAGTAGGACGTGAACTGGCCCCGCTCGAAGGCGATGATCTCGAGGTCGTCCGGGCCGCGGCGGCGGCGGGCCTGGGACGCCGCCGCCATCCCGGCGGCATCGCCGCCGATGACGATCAACCGTTCTGCCACCAGCTCATCCTGTCACGGATCGACCCGGGTCCGGGGGTGCTGAGCGGAGGTGGAAGAGATCGACATTGACAACTACGTGGCGGGCACGTACAACTCGGAGAGAGCGCTCTCTCGACCCGTCCCCCAGAGAGGCACGTTCATGGACACCCCACCCGGGGCGCCTGCCGCCCTGCCCGCGAGACGCCGGAAGCGACTGGCGTTGGCGCTGTTCACTGCCCTCACCACCACCGCCCTGGCCGGTGTCGCGGTCACCGCGAGCGCCGCCGTGCCCACGCCCGCCCCCGGCTGGAGCCTGGTCTGGAGCGACGACTTCGACGGCGCCGCCGGCACCCTGCCCTCCTCGGCCAACTGGATCATCGATCTCGGCACCAGCTACCCCGGCGGCCCGCCCAACTGGGGCACCGGCGAGATCCAGACGTACACCGACAGCACCGCCAACCTCAGTCACGATGGTGCGGGCAACCTACGAATCACCCCCCTGCGCGACTCGGCCGGCGGGTGGACCTCGGCCCGGATCGAGACCGTACGGACCGACTTCAAGCCGCCGGCCGGCGGCGTCCTCGCGATCGAGGGCCGGCTCCAGGTGCCGAATGTGACCGGGGCTCCGGCGGCCGGCTACTGGCCGGCGTTCTGGGCACTCGGGTCGCCGTACCGGGGCAACTTCCAGAACTGGCCGAGCGTCGGCGAGTTCGACGTGATGGAGAACGTCAACGGGATCAACTCGGTGTGGGGCGTGCTGCACTGCGGCTATGCGCCGGGCGGGCCGTGCGACGAGTTCAACGGCATCGGTGCCGCCCGAACCTGCCCGGGAGCCACCTGTCAGTCGGCGTTCCACACCTACCGGTTCGAGTGGGACGCCTCGGTCAGCCCGCAGGAACTGCGCTGGTACGTCGACGGCGAGCAATACCACACGGTGACGCAGACCCGGGTCGGTGAGCCGGCCTGGTCGCAGATGACCAGTCACGACGGCTACTTCCTGCTGCTCAACGTGGCGATGGGTGGCGCCTTCCCGAACGGTGTCGCCGGGGGGACCACCCCGACCGCCGCCACGGTGCCGGGTCGGCCGATGCTTGTGGACTACGTCGCGGTCTACAGCCGGGGCGCCGGCACCGCCCCGCCCACCACCGCGCCACCGACCACCGCCCCGCCCACCACCGCGCCACCGACCACCCCACCGCCGGGTGGGGCGCGGGACGCGTACGCGACGATCGAGGCCGAGTCGTTCGACGGCCAGTACGGCGTTCAGGTGGAGGGCGCCACCGAGGGCGGGGAGAACATCGGCTACCTGCGCAACGGTGACTGGGCCCGGTACGACAACGTCGAGTTCGGCGCCAGCCCGCCACGGGACTTCGTCGCCCGGGTCGCCTCCGGCGCCGGTGGTGGGGTGAGCGGGTTGGTCGAGGTGCGCCTGGACAGCCCGACCAGCCCGCCGATCGGCAGCTTCGCGATCGGCAGCACCGGCGGCTGGCAGAGCTGGCGTTCGGTGCCCGGCAACGTCGCCGGCCCCACCGGTCGCCACACGGTCTACCTGACCTTCACCAGCGGCCAGCCGAACGACTTCGTCAACGTCAACTGGTTCACCTTCCGCCGCTAGCGGTGCGAGCGGCCCTGGTCGGCTTCCCGCCGGTGTCAACCAGGGCCGCTCGCCGGCTGCTCCCCCTCGGCAGCGCCGTGGGCAGCCGGTCGCGCACCCGAGCGGCGACCGCGTCCTGGGCGGGCAACGAGTCGACTCGAGTGGGCTAAGCTCCTCGGATCGATCGACGTTACTGGGAGGTAGCATGTCGGAGCAGCGGGTCGCGATCGTGACCGGCGCGGCGCGGGGCATCGGAGCGGCCACCGCCCGGCGGTTGGCCGCCGACGGGTTGGCCGTAGCGGTGGTGGACATCGACGAGTCCGCGACCGGTGCGACCGTCGCCGCCATCGCCGAGGCGGGTGGTCGGGCGCTCGGCGTCGGTGCGGACGTGTCGGACCGGGCCCAGGTGGAGGCGGCCGTCGAGCGGGTCGCCGCCGATCTCGGCGCACCCACCGTCCTGGTGAACAACGCCGGTGTGCTGCGGGACAATCTGCTGTTCAAGATGTCCGACGCGGACTGGGACACGGTGCTGGGCGTGCACCTGCGGGGTGCCTTCCTGTTCAGTCAGGCCACCCAGCAGCACATGGTCGAGCAGCGGTGGGGCCGGATCGTCAACCTCTCCAGCACCTCCGCGCTCGGTAACCGGGGGCAGGCGAACTACGCCGCGGCCAAGGCCGGTCTGCAGGGCTTCACGAAGACCCTCGCGATCGAGTTGGGCCCGTTCGGGGTGACGGTCAACGCCGTCGCTCCGGGCTTCATCGTCACCGACATGACCGCGGCGACCGCCGCCCGCATGAAGGTCGACTTCGAGGCGCTGCAGAAACACGCGGAGGCGGAGATCCCGGTCCGCCGGGTGGGCCGCCCGGAGGACATCGCGCACACCATCTCGTTCCTGGCCAGTGCGGGCGCGTCCTTCCTCTCCGGGCAGGTCCTCTACGTCGCCGGCGGACCGAAGGACTGATCCGGCGCGACCCGGGACGGCCTCGGCCGGCTGGCCGCGGCCAGGTCGAGGTCGTGGCGGGTACGCCAGAGCCAGAGCAGCCCGAGCACCGGCAGCACCAGCGGGATGTAGCCGTACCCGCTGCCGAAGCCGGACCAGACCGTCTCGTCCGGGAACAACTCCGGCCGGGCCTGGCTGACCGCGCCGACACCCACCACCCCGACCAATTCGACCGTGCAGCAGGCCAGTGCGATCAGGCGGCCGGTGCGACCGGCCCGGCCCAGCCCCACCGCCGCCACGATGTAGACCGCGGCGGCGAAGGCGGAGAGGAGGTACGCCATCGGCGCCGCCTCGAACCGGGTGGCGATCTGGAGGCCGGCCCGGCTGGTGGCGGCGATGGCGAAGAGCAGGTAGACCGCGATCAGGAGGCGACCGGGGCCGGAATTGGTCCGGGTCCGATCGGCGGGCGGGCGCCCGGCGGGTTGCGGGCGCCCGGCGGGCGGACGCTCGGCAGGTCCCGGGCGCTCGGTGGGTTGCGGGTCAGCCACCGAGCACCGTCCAGGTCTGTTGGAGTCGGACCAGAACCACCGGGGTGACCAGGCAGATCGTGCAGACGATGGCCGACCCCCACCGGGTGGGTTCCATTCGGGCCAGCACCCAGGCCAGCGGGGGTAGGCAGACCAGGGTGGCCAGGTAGCCGAAGAAGGATCCCGGCTCATCCGGCCGCTGGCCCCCACCGAGGGCGACCAGGGTGACGACGGTGAGCACGAGCAGCGCCGCTTCCAGCACTGCCAGGCCGGCGAACTGTGCCCGGTCCGGGGCGCGGTGCCGCAGGGTCGCCACGAGGGCCCAACCCGCGACGAGGAGGGAGAGCGCGATCGGGACGGCGGCGAGGAGCCCGTCGACTGGAAGATCGCCGGCAGCGCTGGTGGTCGCGCTCGCGTCGGTCACCGGCACACTCTACTAATCCGGGTAGTACACCTGCCGGTGGCGTCCCTGCCCCGCCGGATAGCGTTGTCTGCGACACCGCGGTGGGTCGCGGCGCCGACTGGTTGGAGGTTCGTGGTGCGGTTTGGGTTGTTCGGTACCGGGCACTGGGCGGGCGAGGCGCACGGAGCGGGCCTGGCCGCCCATCCCCGTACCGAGTTGGTCGGTGTCTGGGGGCGGGATCCGGCGAAGGCCGCCGCACTCGCCGAGCGGTACGGCGTGCCGGCGTTCGACGACGCCGACGCGCTGATTGAGGCCTGCGACGCCGTGGCGATCGCCCTGCCACCTGATGTGCAGGTCGAGCTGGCGACCCGGGCCGCCGCCGCGGGGCGGCACCTGCTGCTCGACAAGCCGCTCGCGTTGACCCTTGCCGAGGCCGACCGCCTGGTCGCCACGGCCCGGGCCGCCGACGTCGCCTCGCTGGTTTTCTTCACCCAGCGCTATCACCAGAACGTCACCAACTTCCTCGCCGCCACCGCCGCGGACGGCGGCTGGCAGCACGCCGAGGCGACCCTCTTCAGCTCGATCTTCCAGCCGGGCAGCCCGTACGCGGGCTCCACCTGGCGGCGTGAGCACGGCGGGCTCTGGGACATCGGTCCGCACGCGCTGTCCCTGATCCTGCCGGTCATGGGGCGGGTCACCCGGGTCGCGGCGATGAACGGCCCCCGAGGGCTGGTACACCTGCTGCTCAACCACGACAACGGCGCCACCAGCAGGCTGTCGCTCACCCTGGACGCTCCCAGCGGAGTGGTCCGTCAGGACGTCGTCTTCTACGGCGAGAGCGGCATCGAGGCTGCTCCCCACGGCAACGGCACCCTGGCCGGGGCGTTCGGGACGGCGATCGACCAGCTCCTGGCGGAGATCGACTCGGGGACCCGGGATCACCGCCTCGACGTCCGGTTCGGTCGTGACGTGGTGGCCATCCTGGCGGCGGCGGAGACGGCCCGCGCCGAGGCCCGCACCGTTGAGGTGCCCGCGTAGCCGCACTAGCGCCGGTACGGCGAAAACCTGTCGTGTGCGGCGACCGGGGCGACTACAGTCCGGGCCATGTTCGCGTACCCCCTGACTGAGTGGGCTGCCGCACCGGCTGCCCACGGGCCGCTGTTGGTGGCCCGCCCGCGCGTTCGGCGTCCGGCCCCGGCCGGCGCCCGCCGCGCCTGACCCACCGCGCACCGCGCGCCAGCGCCGAGGGCCGTCCGAGTCCCGACCCACCCGGACAGGCCCCGATTCCGGCTGCCTGTCCAGCGTCGCCACCGGGCGACAGACAGGACGACGATCCATGGCGCCCCGCCGTACCCGAGCAACCGAACGCGACCGGTCCCGTCGCGTACTCTCCCAGAACTTTCTCGTTGACCCGGCCGCGATCAGCCGGCTGACCCGGGCGGCCCGGCCCGACCCGGACCGCCTCCTGCTGGAGGTGGGTGCCGGGCGTGGCCAGCTGACCCGGCTGCTCGCCGCCCGCAGCCGTCGCCTCATCGCCTACGAGGTGGACCCGGTCGCCGCCGCCGAGCTGCTCCGAAGCTGCGCGGATCTGCCCACTGTGACCTGTCGGCAGGCCGACTTCCTGACCGCCCCGGCGCCGCGGTCACCCTTCGACGTGGTCGGCAACATTCCGTGGTCGCTCACCTCCGCCGTGGTCCGCTGGTGCCTGGCCGCGCCGGGCCTGCGCGCGGCCACCCTCCTCACCCAACTCGAGTACGCCCGCAAGCGCAGCGGTGACTACGGGTGGTGGACGCGGTTGACCGTGCGCAGCTGGCCGGAGTTCAGCTGGCGGCTGGCCGGGCGGGTGCCCCGGACGGCGTTCCGTCCGGTCCCGCGGGTGGACGCCGGCATCCTGCGGGTCGAGCGCCGCCGGGAGCCGCTGCTGCCGGTGGCGGCGCTGCCCGCGTACCGCCGGATGGTGGAGTTGGGCTTCGACGGCGTCGGCGGCTCGCTCGCGGCGTCGCTGGCCCGCCACCACCCGCGGGCGCGGCTGGCCGCGGCGCTGCGAGCGACCCGACTCGATCCGGCGACCCCGGTCGGTCAGGTCTGGCCGGAGCAGTGGCTGGTCCTGTTCCGCCTGCTGGGGGCTTAGCGCATGTTTGCCCACCCGGTGGGCAGGGTAGCCGCCCGGCATGCTGGTGCGGCGGCTCGGCGCCCCGAGTGATTTCGACCCGTTGCTGGAGCGCGCCCGGGACGCTCGGATCGTGCTGCTCGGGGAGGCGACCCACGGCAGCCACGACTACTACCGGCTGCGCGGGGAGCTGACCCGGCGGCTGATCGCCGAGGGCGGCTTCTCGTTCGTCGCGGTGGAGGGGGACTGGCCGGACTGCGACCGGGTACACCGCTCGGTCACGGCCGCCCCCGATGCCGCCGTCGAGCCGCAGGCCGCCCTCGAACGGTTCGAACGGTGGCCCACCTGGATGTGGGCGAACGCGGAGGTGGCCCGCTTCTGCCGCTGGCTGCGGGAGTGGAACGGGCAGCGGCCCGAGCCGGAACGGGTCGGTTTCCACGGACTGGACGTCTACAGCCTGTGGGAGTCGATGCAGGCCATCTTCGACTACCTGGGGGAGGAGGCGCCGGGGGCGCTGGACGCCGCGCAGGACGCCTACCGGTGCTTCGAGCCGTACGGACGGCGGATCGAGGAGTACGGCACAGCGAGCCGGTTCGTCTCCGCGCGCTGTGAGGACGAGGTGGTCTGCCTACTGGCGCGGATTCGCGAACACGCGGCGACCGACGGTGCGGGCGCCTTCTCGGCCTGGCAGAACGCGGAGGTCGTCTCCGGCGCGGAGCGGTACTACCGGGCCATGATCGGCGGTGGACCGGAGTCGTGGAACATCCGGGACAACCACATGGCCGACACGCTGGACCGGCTGCTGGAGCGCTACGGCCCGGGGGCACGTGGGGTGGTGTGGGCCCACAACACCCACGTCGGGGACGCGCGGGCAACCGACATGGTCGCCGACGGCATGGTGAGCCTCGGCCAGCTGGCCCGGGAGCGGCACGGCCGGGACGAGGTCGTCCTGGTCGGGTTCGGTAGCCATCGGGGCACGGTGGTCGCCGCCCCGCAGTGGGGCTCGCCCGCCGAGAGGATGAACGTTCCGCCGGCCCGGGAGGGATCGGTGGAACGGCGGCTACACGAGCTGCTACCGGAACAGGCGGTGCTGGTCTTCGGCGGCGCCGACCAGCCCGGCTGGGTGACCGAGCCGCTGGACCACCGGGCGATCGGGGTGGTCTACAACCCCTCGTTCGAGTCCTGGGGTAACTATCAGCCGACCCGGCTGGGGGAGCGGTACGACGGGTTCGTCTGGTGTGACGAGGCGACCGCGCTGGAACCACTCCCCGCTCGGGGCACCCGCGGTGAGTTGGAGACGTACCCGGCCGGGGTGTAGCGGGCCCGCCAGGGGGAGGCCCGGGGCCACGTACCACGGGAGGGACCCCTGCTCCGGCACGTCACGCGTACCGGAGCAGGGGTCCCTCGCCGACCTCAGGTGCGGGCGGGCTCCTGCTCCGCCAGGTGGTTCCGCAGTCCCTCACCCTCCACGTCCACGTTGGGCAGGACCCGGTTCAGCCAGCGCGGCAGCCACCAGCCGGCGTCGCCGAGCAGGGACATGACCGCCGGCACGATCGTCATCCGGACCACGAACGCATCGATGGCGACGCCGACCGCCAGCGCGAAGCCCATCGACTTGATGACCGGGTCCTCCATGAAGATGAAGCCACCGAAGACGGAGATCATGATGAGCGCGGCCGCGGTGACCACCCGGGCACCGTGCCCCATCCCGTTGATGGTGGCCTGCCGGGCGGTGTCGCCGTGGACGAAGTCCTCCCGCATCCGGGAGACGAGGAAGACCTCGTAGTCCATCGCCAGTCCGAAGAGGATACCGATGAGCAGGATCGGCAGGAAGCTGATCAGCGGCCCCGGTGTGTCCAGACCGACCAGGTCGGCGAGGTGGCCCTGCTGGAAGACCGCGACGGTGAGTCCGAAGGTGGCCGCCACGGTCAGCAGGAAGCCCAGCGCGGCCTTCACCGGCACCAGCAGCGAGCGGAACACCAGCATCAACAGCACGATCGACAGCCCGACGACCAGGAGTAGATAGATCGGCAGGGCGTCGGTGAGCTTCTCCGAGACGTCGATACCGATCGCGGTTACCCCGGTGAGCAGCACGTCGGCGCCCTGGATGCCGCCGACCGAGCCGCGGATGTCGTCCACCACCTGCTCGGTCGCCGGGTCGGTGGGCCCGGTCTCCGGGATCACCGCGAGCAGGGCGGTCCGCCCGTCCGGACTCAGCTGCGGTGGCGTCACGGCCAGGACGTTGTTGGTGTCCTGAACCAGGGCCGCGACCTGGGGTACGGCTGCCGCCGTCGCCTGCGGGCTGTCCCCGGCCACCACGATCGCCAGTCGACCGGTGAAGCCCGGTCCGAAGCCCTCGCTGATCAGGTCGTTGGAGACCCGGGCCGGTGA
Organism: Salinispora sp. H7-4; assembly: GCF_013416675.1. NCBI lineage: Bacteria > Bacillati > Actinomycetota > Actinomycetes > Micromonosporales > Micromonosporaceae > Salinispora > Salinispora sp. H7-4. Next base: position 266,565 of record NZ_JABZED010000003.1, on the reverse strand, counting down.
GCCGACCGGTGCGGTCCCCTGGTCCGGGAGGGCCAGCCGCATGTCGGAGGTGGGCAGCGCGAGCGCGCCCAGCCCGAGCAGGGCGACCAGGATCACCGGCACCCGGAACCGGATGACCAGCCGGGCCCAGCGGAAGCCGAACGTGGAGCGGTCCTCGGCCGGCTCGGGTGCGTCCGTCTTCGGCTCGGCCGGAGTGGCCCGGTACTGGTGCCGTTGCTTGCGGCGGAGCACCCGGCGGCCGGCGAAGCCGAGCAGCGCCGGCTGCAGGGTGAGGGCGACCAGCACGGCGACGACGACCGTGCCGGCGGCGGCCAGACCCATCACGGTCAGGAACGGGATGTTCACCACCGCCAGACCGGAGAGCGCGATGACCACGGTGGCGCCGGCGAAGAGCACGGCCGAGCCGGCGGTGCCGACCGCCCGGCCGACCGCCTCGTCCGGCGGCAGCCCCTCGAGCAGGTTCTGTCGGTAGCGGGAGGTGATGAAGAGCGAGTAGTCGATGCCGACCGCGAGACCGAGCATCAGGGCGAGGATCGGGGCAGTGCTGGTCAACTCGACCGTGCCGCTGAGCGCGTAGAGACCGGCCATGCCGACGCCGACCCCGATCAGCGCGTTCAGCATGGTCATTCCCGCCGCTACCAGCGAGCCGAAGGTGATGACCAGGACGATCGCCGCGACGGCGACGCCGATCACCTCGGAGGAGCCGGCCTGCGGCTCGGCATTGAGCACCTCACCGCCGGGGGCCACCTGCCAGCCCTGCGCCTTGGCCGCGGCGCCGACCTGCTCGTACGCCTCCCGCTCCTCGTCGGTGACCTTGTCCGCGCCCTCGGCGAACTGGACCTGGATCAGCCCGTACTGGCCGTCCGGGCTGATGGCCTGGGCCGTGAGTGGATCCACCGCGCTGAGCACGCCGGGCAGCGTCGCGGCCTCCTGGGCGACCTCGGTGGCCACCGCCTGGCCCTGCGGCGTGCCGAGCAGGCCCGGCTGTGGAGCTTTGAGCGCGATCGTGCCGGTGGCGCCGCTGGCCGCCGGGAACTGTTCATCGAGCAGATCCCGCGCCTGCTGCGACTCGGTGCCGGGCATGCTGAAGTCGCTCGCCGTCGGGCCGCGTAGGTTCAGGGCCGCCAGGCCGAGACCGACGAGCACGACTAGCCAGATCGCGGCGACGAAGCGCCGTCTGCGCATCGCGCCGCGGCCGAGCCGGTAGAGCAGGGTCGACATGGGTCGATGTCCTCCGTCGTTATTGGTGGGTCAGTTGACCGGTTCGAGTGCCCGGCGGACCAGCGCGAGCAGCGCCGGACGTAGTTCCGCCTCGGGGAGATCGATGAATTCGCCGCACGTCTCGGCGATGCCGGCGAGGATCACCAGCGCCGAGACCCGGGCAGCCGGGCGGTCGGAATGTCCGGCAAAGGCGCGGACGAGCCGATCCGGGATGTGTTGTAGGTGGCTGAAGGGGGGTTGCTGGAACAGGCCGGGGAACTCACCGCGGAGGAACGCGGTCTCGCGGCGGAACTGGACGGCCAGGTCGACGTAGCCCTCGGCCGCGACCCGTTGCGCCTCCGCCGGGCTGCCCGCGGCGGCGATGCGCTCGTCGAGCTCCCGTAGCTGGTCGATCGGCCCGGCTACCAGTTCGGCGAGAATGGCCCTCTTGTCGGCGAAGTGGTAGAGCACCGCCGCCTTCGAACAGCCCACGTCTGCCGCGATGTCCTGCAACGACGTGCCCCGGTAGCCGGATTGCGCAAACCGTCGCCCCGCCGCTGCGAGAATATCGTCGTGCCGCTCGGGCGCTGCCCGTGTCATGTCGGTCCCACCTCCTCGAACAGCATGCCTGACCGATCGGTCAGATGCCGACTGATGGGGGATCCAGTGGCGTTCGCCACACCCAGGTGGGTCCGTTTGGCCGTGTCGAGGGAACTTTGGGCGATGCTCTGGCGGTGGCCGTCCGGTGCCGGACCGTGGCTGGCCGACTTGTTCGCGTTGGCGGCCTGGTGTGTTGACCACCGCCTCGGCTGTCGGCAGGGTGACCAGATGGGCAAGGTCGAGGAGACCCGGGACGGGGTCGCGCTGACCAACCTGAGTCAGCCGCTGTTCGACGGTGCGGGCGCGACAAAGCGCGACCTGGTGAACTACCTGGACGTGGTGCGCGACCGAATCCTGCCGCACCTGCGGGAACGGCCGCTGTCGGTCATGCGGGTACGCCCCGGGCGGCCCCCGTTCATGCAGAAGAACCTGCCGAAGTACACCCCGGACTGGATTCCCCGTACGAGGGTGTGGGCGGCAGCGTCGCGCCGCGAGATCTCGTACGCCCGCTGCGGCGACCGACCGGACCTGGCGACGACCGCCTTCATCCGGGAGGACCGGAGTGGGAAGGTCTTCATCGACTCCACCCGAGCTGGTGGGGCGACGGTGGTGTCCGCCTACAGTCCGCGGCTACGGCCCGGCGTGCCGGTGTCGTTCCCGGTGCCCTGGGACCTCCTGCCATCGGTCACGCCCGCCGATTTCACGATTCAGACCGCGCCCGCCCTGGTCGCCGCGGCGGACCCGTGGGCGGACGGGATGCCCCCGGCGCAACGGTTGCCGGCCGACCTGATCGCCGAGGGGCGCACCATCCCGGTGGCTCGAGTGCAGGCGATGCAGGAGGGGAAGCGCCGGGCCCGTGCCCGGCGGGCCGCCGGCTGAATGCCGTTCGTGGTGACCGCAGGCACGTCCGGTGCCTTCCGGATGCCGCACCCCCGTTTCCCCACCGCAGGTGTCACGTGCTCCCGTCGCGGGGATTGCGGACCGCGAAGTCGTTGGCGATCTCATCGAAAGTGACCCATCGAATTCCCTCGTGCTGGTTGATGTAGTCGATAATCCGCTCGAGCATCAGCAGGACCTGCGGATGCCCCGAGACATCGGGGTGGAGATTGATGGGGAAGATGGCATGGTCCAGCTCCCGGTAGACCCAGTCGAACTGGTCGCGCCACATCTCCTCCAGGTGTCGCGGGTTGACCCAGCCATGGCTGTTGGGGTTGGCCTTGATGAACATCATCGGCGGTAGGTCGTCGAGATACCAGTTTGGTGGGATCTCGATGAGATCAGTTTCCGTGCCGCGTACCAACGGCTTCATCCACTCGCTGGCCCGGGCGGAATAGTCGATTTTGGTCCACGTGTCACCGACGCGAAGGCGGTAGGGGTGGAAGTCGTTGTGCATGAACGTGCGGTCGTACTTGATGCCTCGTTCCAGCAACAGTTCATGCGTGACTGGTGAGAGTGCCCCCCACGGTGCGGCGTATCCCGTAGGGTGCCGCTTGCTCACGGCCTCGACCAGCTCGATGCTCCGGTCCAGGACCGCGGCCTCCTGCGTACGGCTCATCGCCAACGGGTTCTCGTGACTGTAACCGTGGATGCTCATCTCGTGGCCGGCGTCCACCAGTTGTCGGCACTGGTCGGGGAAGGTTTCGATGGAATGCCCGGGGACAAACCACGTGCTCCGTAGGCCGTACTTCCGGAACAGCTTTAGCATGCGCGGTACGGCGACCTCACCGGCAAAGAGACCTCGGGAGATATCATCCGGTGCGTTCTCGCCACCGTAGGAACCCAACCAGCCCGCGACCGCGTCCAGATCGACGCCGAACGCGCACAGAATTTCCTTCGGCATGACGTTCCGTTCCTTCCGTCCGCCTCCCCTTTGTAACCAAGGCTCTTGACCTTGATTCTTCCCGGCGCTCCATCCGCGTGGAGTGTTTTGGCCCGATCCCACGTCGCTACGGGCTCGTGCCCGGCGGGCCGCCGGCTGAGTGCGTCCATTGCTCCGCGGTCAGCTGACGGCCAGATCGAGGACGCCGGCGAGTTCAGCCGGGGCAGACAACATCGGCCAGTGCCCCGTGTGCAGGTCGAACCGGCGCCACGGCGGCTGGTGCAGGGACGCCAGGGCCGGTACCCCGGCGTTCAACAACTCCCGGAAGTCGTTGCACGTGACCAGGACGCGGTCGACGTCGTGGCGGGGTTCGGCCGGGCCGGCGAGCCGCTGCTCGTAGGTACCGAATGGTTGGGCGGTGGCACGGGCCCGCAGCAGCTCCCGTTTGTTCTGGTCGAGTCCGTCGAGGCTGCTGGACATCCCCAGGACCGCAAAGGGGGGCATCGGTAGTCGCCACCCCTCACCATCCGCTGCGACCTGCTGGCGCAACTGGTCGGCAGCCTCCGGTGGCATGAGGTCGAGCATGCACATGCCGGTGGCGAACGGAGCGCTGTCCACGTACACCACCCGCTTAAGCCGTGCATCGAGTTGTGCAGCTGCTCCGGTGACGGGAGCGCCGGCGTAGCTGTGGGCGACCAGGGTGACGTCGTGCAGGTCACCTCGCTGGACGAAGTCGATTATGTCGGCGATGTGGGTCTCCAGGTTCGTCGCCGGAGTGCCCCGGCCGGCGTACTCGCCGAGACCGGTCAGCGTCAGCGGAAGCGCCGTGTGCCCGTGCCCAGCCAGCGCCTGGGCGGTGTCTTGCCAAGCCCATGCGCCGAGCCATGCGCCGGGAACGAGTACGAAGGTAGCCATGTGATCTCCCTTACTTGAGGTGTCGTAAGAGTAGGATCAATACAGGACAGCTTCCGTCCGGATATGGTAAGTGACCTATGTCTCATCCACTGACCCGTGTCCTGACCCTGCTGGAGCTCCTGCAGTCGCACCCGCGGCTTACTGGTCGGGAGCTGGCCGACCGGCTCGGCACCGACGTTCGCACTGTCCGTCGCTACGCCGCGCACCTGCGCGATCTCGGGATCCCGGTAGCGGCCGAACGGGGCCGCCACGGCGGCTACTGCCTGGCCCGCGGCTATCGGATGCCGCCCCTGGTCCTCACCAACGACGAGGCCCTCGCCGTTGTCGTGGGACTGCTCGCCGCGGAGCGGCTGGGCATGAGCATGACCACGCCGGCGCACTCGGGTGCCCTGGCCAAGATCGAACGGGTTCTTCCGCGCGGCCTGCGGGAGCCGCTGGCCGCTATCCGGGAGACCCTCTCCTTCACGACGAACACGGTGACCGCACAGGCGCCCGAGACGGGTGTGCTGCTGGCCCTGGCCCAGGCGTCGCGCGCCCGCACCGCCGTCCGGATGAGCTACCGGTCCTGGCGACAGGAGCAGACCGAACGCGACCTCGACCCGTACGGAGTCGTCTTCCATCGCGGCCGCTGGTATGTGGTCGGACGCGACCACCAGTACGACAGCCCAAGAACCTTCCGGATCGACCGGATCGCTGCGCTTGCCACTGGTACGCGAACCTTCACGGTCCCGGACGGCTTCGACCCCGTCACCCACCTGACGTCAGCGCTGGCTCGTGTTCCGTACCGCTGGGACGTCGAAGTTCTCATCCACGGACCGCTGGACGAGGTCGCCCGCCGACTGCCGCGCTCCGCCGTGACGCTTGCGGCGGATGCCGCCGGTGTCGTGTTGCACGCGCGGGCCGAGCGCCTGGACGGCATGGCCCGCCTGCTGGCCGCACTGGAGTGGCCCGTCACCATCCGCCGGCCCGACGAGTTGCGGCCGGCGCTGAGGGACCTGGCTGACCAGCTCACGGCAGCCGCAGACCGGGGTGCCGAATAGGCTGTCGTAGCGGGCGGGCGCAACCGGCGTCGTGTTGCCGCCGGCATCGCCCGGCGGTCGTGGGGCCTCAAGCCACCGCGGGAAGGATGACCTGTTCCAGCACCGTGAGCGGGGTCCGCCACTGGTCGGGGTCGTCGTAGTTGCCGGCGGTGACGGCTACGGTGAGGTCCAGTTCGGGCAGGACGAACAGGCGCTGGCCGCCGTTTCCCATGCCGGCCACCAGTCGATGGCCCTCGATGGATTCGATGTACCACTGGTAGCCGTACTGCCCGCCCCAGGTGGTGTGCAGGCGCGGCTGGAGCATCGTGCGGATCCAGTCGGCGGGGACGATCCGCTGACCGTCCCGCGCTCCCTCGGCCAGCACCAGCTCACCGAGCCGGGCCAGGTCCTGCGGCGCGAGTCGCAGCCCGGACGCTGCGGAGGCCACTCCGTCCGCGCCGGTCATCCACTCGAAGCTGTCGATGCCCAATGGCGCGAACAGCACGGCCTGCGCGTACTGCGGCAGCGACTGCCCGGTGCCGTCGGCGATCAGTCGGCCGAGCAGAGCCGTGGCGCCGCCGCAGTAGGTCCATCCGGTGCCGGGTGGCTCGACGACCGGCCGCTCCAGGATGTACCGGTATCGGTCCGGCGCCAGCTCCATCGCGATCTCGGCGTTGGCCGGGCTGTCGTACGGGAGATCTTCGCGCCACTCCATGCCCAACGACATTGTCAGCGCGTGCTCGACGGTGAGCCGGGCCCGCCGGGGGTCTGCCGCCAGGTCGGGGTACTGCGGGAACCACGGCAGGAGCGGCTCCGCTGGCGGCGGGACCAGTCCTTCGCCGAGCGCGATGCCGTACAACAGGATGGTCACGCTTTTGGTGACAGAACGGATGTCGTGCAGGACCCCGGGCCCGAACTCGACGACGCCCAGCGAGTCGCCCCAGGCGAAATCTTCGCCGGCCCGGTAGTACTCCAGCACGGTTTGACCACCGCGAACCGCCGCGACAGCGTGCAGACCGCCGACCTGGCCAGCTTGGAGTATCTGGTCGAGACGGTCACGCAACTGCGTCGTCATGGACACTCCGAGGGGGCGAGGTCGGCCAGCGGAACAGCATGCTCGTTATAGCGGAACCTCCGCTTCTGGAGCGACCCGGTTGGGAGGAAATCCAGCCCGGCCCGCCCAGCTGACTGCGGCAGCCAGGAGTCAGTCGTGCGGGACGGCCACCCGCTGGCACCGAGCCTCGACGTCGACGTCCAGGTGGCAGCTCGCTGGCCCCGCTTTCCGGGTGCCCCGGCGGGCGATCATGTCGGCGCGGGAAGTGTTCAGTGCTGGTTCCAGCTCAGGCCCCAGTACGCGAGGACCTTCCGCTGGTCGCCGGCGTAGCGGGACGTGCCGCCGTCGCGTCGCCAGAAGGGGCAGCCCAGACGGATTGTCACCGCACGCTGTCCGGGGTAGCCGAACACGACGCTGCGCCGCAGAGACGGGATGTGCATCAGGCAGGCGTCATCGTCTTCGGATGAGATCGCCAGCCCGTTGACGTAGTCGGTCAGCTCGGTGACGTCGCTGGTGTTGCGCCTGGTGCTGCCGAGGCTCCATGGTTCTGTCCCCAGCGTGGGGTAGCTGCACAGCAGAACCTCGGTCGCCCCGGTGGGGACCATGACCTCCGGTGCGAACGGGGTGGACGGCGGTACCGTTTCGTACCACTGCTCGGGACAGCGGACCGGCCCCGCATCGGTGTTCGCCACGGATGCGGCCTGCACCGGGCCCAGGTCGGGCCCCGGGTCGCCCGTTACCACCCCGATGGCCACCGCGAGACCGACGGCGACAGCAGCAGCCAGAAGGAGACCGCCCACATGGCGACGCGCGTGGCCGGGCGTGGGACCCTGCGTTTGTTGGGTCGTCATCGGCATGTCTCCCTCTGCCCTTGCGCGGCATCGTACGCCGCGTTGCCCCTGCACTCCGACGAATCGGTGGGCTGGGCCGCGTCAAGTCCTGCGACCCACCGCCCGGGTACCGCCTCCGGATTCGGCGACGAAACTCGGCCGGCACGCTCGGGGCCATCTGGACCGCCGGAAAGCTCAGCAACTACGCCGCGGCGAGAGTTCCGCCGAGCCCGACGCGGAGGACATGTGGATCCGATCGACGGTCGAGCAGGCCGTCGATCAGGCTCTCAAGATCTTCGTAGAACGCTTGAGTATGTTCAGGACGACCTCCGCGCCCTCGTGTCGCCGCGCCCGATTATCGCTGACGGGTGGGGGCTTCGTCCGGAACTCGTCGCGCCGCTCATGTCCTCGACCCAGCGCATGGTCGTCACGGTGCCCACTGAGGAGTTCCGGCGGTACCAGCTCCGTGAGCTAACACGCGCCAGCGCCCTCCCGCTCAACGTGAGCGACCCGCAACTTGCCCAGCGGAACCGGATCGCGCGCGACCGGCTGATCGCCGAAGACGCAGTCCGTAACGCCAAGCGGCTGAACATTCCCAGCATCGAAGTCGACGGATCCCGTGACGCTCAAACCATGGCAAGTTTGGTGGCTGAGCACTTCCGCGAGTTCCTGCCGTAGGCGTTCTGGCGACTTACTCTGCTGTCGCAGACCGGGCGTTTCACAGACGGTAACCGGTCCGCCATGTGCCTCAGCTCCCGGTGCTGCCGACGCCACGGGCAAGGCCCCTGTCGTTTCGAGGCAGCGGCAGCCCGAACACCAAAACAGAAGGGGCGGACGCGTTGGCGTCCGCCCCTGTCGCTCAAACCCGTTCCCATGTTCTACGTGCCCCCGGCAGGATTCGAACCTGCGCTCCCGCCTCCGGAGGGCGGTGCTCTATCCCCTGAGCTACGGGGGCTCAGCGACCGGAGAAGAGTAGCAAACCCTTCCCGCGATCACCGAATCGGTACGCACGGATGCGCTCCAACCGCCCGCATCCGGCCGGGCCGGTGGTCACGCGGCGACGGCGCGACCGCAGCTGGGCAGCGGGTGTAGCGCGATGCGGCGGGGTAGCCGACGTGGCCACTCATTGCGGGGCCACGAGCCGTCCACGATCAGGTGGACGGTGCGTTGCTCCGCTCCGCTGAGTCGGAGTACGAAGTCGCGGGGGAGCGGCGGGTCCACCGACGGGGTGGTGACCATGAATTGGACCCGTCCCCGAGACGAGACCGCGGAGATGATGTCCGCCGCTGGCATCGTGCCGCGGAGCCGGATCCGGCCGATCCAGTGCACGTCGGCCAGGTGTTCCTGAGCGGCCCGGATGATCGCGGGGTACTCGGTGCGTACCCAGCGCTCCACCGCGCCGACGCAGAGCCCGCAGGCACGCTCGCGTGGCTCCCGGGGGCCGAGTCCCCAGGCCCGCAGGTATGCCGCGACGGCGCCGGGGTCGAGCGGCAACCCGAACCGGTTCTGGATGATGGTGTGCAGACCCTGTCGCGTCCAGAGCCCCTCCTCCAAGCCGAACGCGTCGGGGTAGCTGCCCCGCAAGGTGTCGATCAGCTCGAGTTCCTGTTCGCGGCTGAGCGCTCCTGGCTCGCTCTGCCGCACTCCGCGACGGACGGCCGCCACCGCCCCGTCACCGCCGATTGTGTGGCGCCGGCACCAGCTGGTGACCGAACGCCGTGCGTCTCTTAGTGCAACACCCACGTCTTACGCAACGAGCCCGAATCACAACTGGTCACGATATGTGCGGAGAAACTTCTCTTTGAGATGTATTCGCCCTAAGCGGGAGCAACCTCTCGAATCGGACTTACCGTCTAGTGTCGCCCGAGTGCCTCTCTGACCATGACAAACGACCCGCACCACCCGGTGGTGGTGCGGGTCGCGGGACGGCCCGGTCCGCCCGGTCAGCCCTTGATGCGCTCGAGTGCGTTGCGCAGGTTGGTCAGATCTGTCTGCTGGGTGTTCTTCATCGTCTGCGCGGTCTGGACCACGTCCTTCTCGTCGCTCTGGTCGAGCAGCGCGTCAACCATGTGGATGCCACCGATGTGGTGCGTGATCATGAGCTCGAGGAAGAGGACATCCAACTCCGTGCCCCGGGCCTCCCGGAGCTGGGTCATCTGCTCCGCAGTGGCCATCCCCGGCATCAGCCCGTCGCGGATCATCTCGGTGCCGTCCGGCAGCCACGCCATCCGGGGCTCCGAGCCGGTCGGGTCCAGCTCCCAGGACCGCAGCCAGCCCTGCATGATGCCGATGTCACCCTGCTGGCCGAGGGCGATGTCGTTACCGATCGTCTGGACCTCCCGGTCCGTGCCGTGCTTGAAGGCGATCAACCCCATCTCCACCGCCTGGGCGTGGTGGGTGGTCATGTCGCGCGCGAAGCCCGCCTCGGCGGAGGTATCCCCCGGTCGACTGAGGTCGGGGGTGAGTAGGCCGCCCGCGTAGCCGAGCAGGAGGCCGATCACGATGGCGATCGCCACCACCGCCGTGCCGAACTGGGCAGCGGGTCGACGGGCGCTGTCGACGGGCGGAGCCCCGTCAGGCTTGTCTTCGAGGGTCGTGCGGGCGGACATCCCGGCTCCTTAATTACTGTGGCATCTGCGGGCCGAGGTCCCGCGGTGTGGTGCCGGTGGCGGTGACGCCCTGGGCGCAGAGGGCGGTGGGGCCCTCGACGGAGGCATTGACCCTCAGCGTCTTGATGAAATCGTCGATCCGACCGTCATCGGCGTTGTCGACCTTGAGCTGGTAGCCCCAGGCCTGGAGCGAGATCGGCTGGTCCAGCCCGTCGTACGGGCTGAGGAAGAGCTTCTCGTTGCCGCGTACCCGCTCGGCCAGCTTCTCGACCTGGCCGGCGTCGAGGTCAGGTTGGTAAGTGATCCACACCGCGCCGTGCTCCAGGCTGTGCACGGCGTGCTCGCTGGCGATCGGGGCATCGTAGATGTCGCCCATGCAGTTCTGCCAGGCGTCGTTGTGTGGGCCGGCGACCGGGGGTAGGACGGAGTACTCGATCGAGCCCTGCTGGTGGTTGCCGCCCGCGACCAGTTCCGGGTCCTGCTCGCGGTAGTTGACGATGTCGGCGATATCGTTCGCCCGCTCGTCCCACGGCTTGGAGCCCTGGAATGCCGCCCAGCCGCCGTAGCCGACGATCGCGACAGCGAGTATGCCGACGGCGACGAAGAGGGCGATCGGCCCCCAGTTGCGCTGCTGGCTTACCTTGACCGGAGTGATCGGCTTGCGTGGCTTCTTGCCGCCGCGTTGGCTGCCCACTGGTTTACCGGACCCCGGTCTGCCCCCCGCTGGCTTGCCGGATCCGGGCTTGCCGCTGGCCGGCCTGCCCCCGGCTGACTTCTTCGTGGTGCTGGCAACGGTCGGGCGGCGCTCCGGGCCGCCCGGGGTGCTGATGCTCATCGTGCCTCGTCAGGTCGGTCGGTCGGGGGATGTGGCGGGCCGGGGTCACATGCTGGGTCGCCGCCGCGGGGACTGAGTCTACCCCCGATAGCATGGTTCGGTGACTCCCGCAGAACTCGCCGAGGTCGTCCTCACCGCAGCCCACGCCGTCTTCACCGAGCGGGGCCTGGACCGCTCCACGCTCCCGGAGCAGACCGCGGTGGAGCGACCCCGCAACGTCGAGCACGGGGACTACGCCTCGACGCTGGCCCTGCAGCTCAGTAAGAAGGTGGGGGTCCCGCCGCGGGAGCTCGCCGCCGCGCTGGCCGAGCAGCTCGGCCGGGCCGTGGGGGTCAAGTCGGTGGAGATCGCCGGTCCGGGCTTCCTGAACATCCGCCTCGACGCGGCCGCCGCGGGCCAGCTGGCCCAGGTGATCGTCGAGACCGGCGCGGAGTACGGCCGCAGCGGCCGGCTCGCCGGTCAGTCGATCAACCTCGAGTTCGTGTCGGCCAATCCGACCGGCCCGGTGCACATCGGCGGCGTCCGGTGGGCGGCGGTCGGTGACGCGTTGAGCCGGTTGCTGCGCGCCACCGGGGCCGCGGTCGGCACCGAGTACTACTTCAACGACGCCGGTTCGCAGATCGACCGGTTCGCCCGCTCCCTGCTGGCCGCTGCGAAGGGGGAGCCGGCGCCGGAGGACGGGTACGCCGGCGCGTACCTCGCGGAGATCGCGCAGCAGGTCCAGTCCCGGCGGCCGGATGTGCTGGCGCTCGACGACGCCGCCGCCCAGGAGGTGTTCCGGGTCGAGGGCGTCGAGCTGATGTTCGCTGAGATCAAGTCGTCGCTGCGTGACTTCGGCGTGGAGTTCGACACCTACTTCAACGAGAAGGACCTGCACGACCGGGGCGAATTGGAGCTCGCCCTGGCGCGGCTCCGGCAGCAGGGCCACATCTTCGAAGCCGATGGCGCCACCTGGCTGCGCACCACCGACTTCGGCGACGACAAGGACCGGGTGCTGCGCAAGTCCGACGGCGAGTGGACGTACTTCGCCGCGGACTGCGCCTACTACCTGGACAAGCGGGAGCGCGGCTTCGAGCGGGTCGTGCTGATGCTCGGCGCGGATCACCACGGCTACCTGGGTCGGATGAAGGCGATGGTCGCCTGCTTCGGCGACGACCCGAGCCGCAACCTGGAGATCCTCATCGGGCAGATGGTCAACCTGGTCCGCGACGGGGCCCCGGTGCGGATGAGTAAGCGGGCCGGCACCGTGGTGAGCCTGGAGGACCTGGTCGACGCAGTTGGTGTGGACGCCGCCCGGTACGCCCTGGCGCGCTACTCCACCGACTCCCCGATCGACATCGACATCGAGCTGTGGACCCGGGCCAGCCGCGACAACCCGGTCTACTACGTGCAGTACGTGGCGGCGCGTACGGCGAATGTCGGGCGCAATGCGGCGGAGGTCGGGCTGGCCCGGGGTGGCTCGGCGGACTTCCACCCCGAGCTGCTCGACCATGACAAGGAAAACGAGCTGTTGAAGGCGCTGGCCGAGTTCCCCGCCGTGGTGGCCACCGCCGCCGAGCTACGGGAGCCGCACCGGATCGCCCGGTACCTGGAGGACCTGGCCGGGGCGTACCACCGTTTCTATGACAACTGCCGGGTGCTGCCCCGGGGCGACGAGGAGATCACCGACCTGCACCGCGCCCGGCTCTGGCTCAACGACGCCACCCGCGTGGTCATCGCCAACGGCCTGCGGTTGCTCGGCGTCGCAGCCCCGGAGCGGATGTGACATGCGAGCGCGAGGAGTGAGCTTGCGAGCCCCGCAGTCGGGAAGCGATAGGTAATGCGTGCACACGAGGCCGGTGCCCTGCATGGGGAGATCGGCAGCCAGGGGACGGCGTGGCTGCGTGCCCCACGGGACGTCAATGCCCTGCTGCCCGGGCTGTGGCCGCGCACCGTCAGCCGGGCGGCGGATGGTGCGCTCGCCATCGCGGGCTGCTCGGTGCGGGAGCTCGCGGCCGAGTTCGGCACCGCGGTGTATCTCCTGGACGAGGAGGACCTGCGGAGCCGCTGCCGGGATTTCCGTGCCGCTTTCCCGACCGAGGATGTCTACTACGCCGGTAAGGCGTTCCTCTGCCGGGCGGTCGCCCGAATGGTCGCCGAGGAGGGCCTGTACCTGGACGTGTGCAGCGGTGGTGAGTTGGCTACCGCGCTGGCGGCCGGGATGCCGGCGGAGCGGATCGGCTTCCACGGCAACAACAAGTCGACCGCCGAGTTGAGCCGGGCGTTGGAGGTCGGGGTGGGGCGGATCATCGTCGACTCATCCCACGAGATCGACCGGCTCACCGCGTTGGCCCGCGCGCGGGGCGTCCGCCCGCGGGTGCTGGTGCGGGTCACCGTCGGCGTGGAGGCGCACACCCACGAGTTCATCGCCACCGCGCACGAGGACCAGAAGTTCGGCTTCTCGCTGGCGGACGGCGCGGCGATCGCCGCCGCACTGCGCATCCTCGACGAGGACGTGCTGGAGCTGCGCGGTCTGCACTCGCACATCGGGTCGCAGATCTTCGATGCGAGCGGGTTCGAGGTCTCCGCCCGCCGGGTGCTGGCGCTCCAGGCGCAGATCCGCGACGCGCGGGGGGTGCAGTTGCCGGAGCTGGACCTGGGCGGCGGTTTCGGCATCGCGTACACCTCGCAGGACGACCCGGCCACGCCGGCCGACCTGGCGAAGCGGCTACGCAAAATCGTTGACGGGGAGTGTGCCGCCGAGCGGCTGGCGGTGCCGCACCTGTCGATCGAGCCGGGCCGGGCGATCGTCGGCCCGGCCATGTTCACGCTCTACGAGGTGGGCACGGTCAAGTCGGTGCCGGTCGGAACCGGTGGCGACGCGACGGATGGGCGTCGTTGCTTTGTGAGTGTTGACGGCGGCATGAGCGACAACATCCGAGCCGCGCTCTACGACGCGTCGTACTCGGCGACCCTGGCGTCCCGGGCGAGCGTCGCCGAGCCGGTGCTTGCCCGCGTTGTGGGAAAGCACTGTGAGTCCGGGGACATTGTGGTGAAGGATGAATTCCTGCCCGCAGACGTGCAGCCCGGAGATCTTGTCGCCGTGCCCGGCACGGGTGCGTACTGCCGGAGCATGGCCAGCAACTACAACCACGTGCCGCGCCCCCCGGTGGTCGCGGTGCGCGACGGTCGGGCTCGCCTGATCGTCCGCCGGGAGACCGAAGAGGACCTGCTCGCTTTGGATGTGGGATGACATCACCTGTGCGCGTGGCGCTGCTCGGCTGTGGCACGGTCGGCAGCGAGGTGGTTCGGCTGCTGCACTCGCAGTCCGCCGATCTCGCCGCCCGGATCGGTGCCCCGCTGGAGATCGCCGGCATCGCCGTACGGCGGATCGGCCGGGACCGGGGGGAGCTGCCGGTCGATCCGGCCGTCTTCACCGCTGACCCGTTCGACCTGGTCAAACGGGACGACATCGACGTGGTGGTCGAGTGCGTCGGCGGCATCGAACCGGCGCGGAGTTGGCTGGTGGAGGCGCTGCGGGCGGGTAAGAGCGTGGTAACCGCGAACAAGGCGCTGCTCGCCGAGGACGGCGGGACGCTGCACGACGCGGCGGCGCAGGGTGGGGGCGACCTCTACTACGAGGCGGCGGTGGCCGGCGCGATTCCCCTGCTGCGCCCGCTGCGGGAGTCGCTGCACGGGGACCGGGTCACCCAGGTGACCGGCATCGTGAACGGCACCACCAACTTCATCCTCTCCGCCATGGGCGCCACCGGCGCCGGCTTCGCCGAGGCGTTGGCCGAGGCGACCGATCTGGGGTACGCCGAGGCTGACCCGACGGCCGACGTGGAGGGTTTCGACGCGGCGGCCAAGGCGGCGATCCTCGCCTCCCTGGCATTCCACACCCGGGTCGGTGCGGCGGATGTGCACCGGGAGGGCATCACCGAGGTCACCGCCGCCGATGTCGCCAGTGCCAAGGCGATGGGCTGCACCATCAAACTGCTCTGCATCGCGGCCCGGGGCACCGCCGCGGATGGCGGGGAGACCGTCAGCGTACGGGTGCATCCGGCGATGATTCCGCTCTCCCATCCCCTCGCCAGCGTGGGTGACGCCTTCAACGCGGTGTTCGTGGAGGCCGAGGCGGCGGGGCAGCTGATGTTCTACGGGCCGGGTGCGGGCGGGGCGCCGACCGCCAGTGCGGTGCTCGGTGACGTGGTGGCGGTCTCCCGCAACCGGCTCGCCGGGGTCCGGGCGGCCAGTGAGTCCGCCTACGCCGACCTGGCGGTACGGCCGATGGGGGAGGCACTGACCCGGTACCACATCAGCCTCGACGTGACCGACCGCCCCGGCGTGCTGGCGGCGGTGGCGGGCGTGTTCGCGGAGCACGGTGTGTCGATCGCCACCGTGCGGCAGGGCGCTGCGGGCAGCGGCGTGGCCGGCCGGGACGAGGATGCCGACCTGGTCATCGTCACCCATGTCGCGCCGGACGCCGCACTCGCCGCGACGGTCCAGGCGTTGCGCGGGCTGGACGCGGTCCGGTCGGTGGCCAGCGTGCTGCGGGTCGAGGGAAGCGCATAGCCCGGTCCGGGTGGAGGCGGAGGAGACGACATGTGGCGGGGTCTTATCGACGCGTACCGTGAGCGGCTGCCGGTCACGGCAACCACCCCGGTCGTCACCCTGCACGAGGGGAACACCCCACTGCTGCCGGCACCGGTGCTGTCGGCGCGGACCGGGTGCGAGGTCTTTCTGAAGGTCGAGGGTGCCAACCCGACCGGCTCCTTCAAGGACCGGGGAATGACCGTCGCGGTCTCCAAGGCGGTCGAGGCCGACAACAAGGTGATTATCTGCGCCTCGACCGGTAACACCAGCGCCTCGGCCGCGGCCTACGCGGCGCGAGCCGGCCTGACCTGCGCGGTGCTGGTGCCACAGGGAAAGATCGCGCTGGGCAAGCTCGCCCAGGCGTTGGTGCACGGTGCCCGACTGCTCCAGGTCAGTGGCAACTTCGACGACTGCCTGTCGTTGGCCGCCAAGCTCGCTCAGGACTATCCGGTCGCGCTGGTGAACTCGGTGAACATCGACCGGCTACACGGCCAGAAGACCGCCGCCTTCGAGATCGTCGAGGCGCTTGGCGCGGCACCAGACATTCACTGCATGCCGGTCGGCAACGCCGGGAACATCTCCGCCTACTGGCTCGGCTACTCGGAGGAACAGGCCGCCGGAAATATCACCCGGACCCCGAAACTGTACGGTTTCCAGGCCGCTGGTGCGGCGCCGATCGTCACCGGCCAGGCGGTGCGCGAACCGGCCACGATCGCCACCGCAATCCGGATCGGCAATCCGGCGAGCTGGCCGAGAGCACTGGATGCTCGGGATGCCTCGGGCGGTCTGATCGCCGCGGTCACCGACCGGGAGATCCTGACCGCGTACCGGCTGCTCGCTCGCGATGTCGGGGTCTTCGTCGAGTTGGGCAGCGCCGCGAGTGTCGCGGGACTGCTCCAGCAGGCCGCCGCGGGTACGGTGCCGCCGGGTTCCACGGTCGTCTGCACGGTCACCGGTCATGGCCTGAAAGACCCGGAGTGGGCGATCTCGACCGCCCCCGCGCCGGTGACCATCGCCAATGACCCGCTGGCCGCGGCCCGTTCGCTCGATCTGGCCTGAGGGCCGGGACGGGCTCGTCCGCGGTGCCGGCGAACGAGCCGGCGGGCGTTGCCGAGTGAACTCGCGGGCCGAAACTGGTGAACCCCGTCGCACCGGTGCCGAACCAGTACGGGACACTCGACTCACCCGCACCCAATTCCCGCATCAGGAGTGAGCCCAGCCGATGTCGCTGCTCGCCAGATTCAGTCTCGCCAATAGAGGGCTGATTGCCCTTGTCGCGGTGGTCACCACGGTGTTCGGAGCGTTCGCCGTACCGTCGCTGAAGCAGCAACTCCTACCGTCGCTGGAGTTCCCGGCCGCCTTCATCGTGGCGGCCCATCCCGGCGCCGGTCCGGAGGCTGTTGAGTCGCAGGTAACCGTGCCGATTGAGAACAGCCTGCAGGGCGTCACCGGGCTGGAGAAGATCACCTCGACCTCGCGCGAGGGGTCGGCGACCATCCAGGTTGAGTACGAGTTCGGTACCGACGTGGACGATGCGGTAAACCAGCTGCAGAGCGCGGTCAACCGGGTGCCCGGGCTGCCGGACGGGGTTGAGCCGCAGGTCATCGCCGGCGGCACGGATGACCTGCCGGCGGTGGTGCTCGCCGCCTCCGGCGGGGCCGACCAGCGTGCGCTCGGCGAGCAGCTGCGCAGTACGGTCCTGCCGGAACTGGCCGCGATCGAGGGTGTCCGTGCGGTCGACCTGACGGGCACCCGCGACGAGGTGCTGGCGATTACCGCAGATGTGGAGAAGCTCACGCAGGCTGGGATTCGGCCCGACGCCTTCGCCGGGGCGCTGCAGGCCAACGGCGTCGCTATCCCGGCCGGCGCGGTTGTCGACGGCCAACGGACGCTCCCGGTGCAGGTCGGCACCCCGCTGGGCACCCTCGACGAGCTGCGCGACGTCATCCTCACCGTGGCGCCGGCTGACCCGGTGCGCCTCGGCGACGTGGCGACGGTCGAGGAGCGGCTCACGCCGGTCACCGCGATCACGCGTACCAACGGCCAGGACAGCCTGGGTATCGCCGTGACCGCGACGCCGGACGGGAACGCGGTGCAGATCTCCCAGGAGATCCGGGACCGGCTCGCGGAGCTGCGCACCGCCGCCGGCGCCGAGTTGACCGTCGTCTTCGACCAGGCCCCCTTCGTCGAAAAGTCGATCAAGGGTCTCGCCACCAAGGGGCTGATCGGTCTCGTGATGGCCGCCCTGGTGATCCTGGTCTTCCTGCTCTCGGTGCGCTCCACCGTCGTTACCGCGGTCTCCATCCCGTTGTCGGTGTTGGTCGCGCTGATTGCGCTCTGGATCGGTGACTACTCGCTCAATCTGCTCACCCTCGGGGCGTTGACTATCGCCGTCGGCCGCGTCGTCGACGACTCGATCGTGGTGCTGGAGAACATCAAACGGCATCTTGAGTACGGCGAGTCCAAGCAGGAGGCCATCCGGACCGCGGTCCGTGAGGTGGCCGGTGCGGTGACCGCCTCCACCCTCACCACGGTCGCCGTATTCGCCCCGATCGCGCTGGTCGGCGGATTCATCGGGCAGCTCTTCGCGCCATTCGCGATCACCGTCACGGTGGCGCTGCTCGCCTCCCTGCTGGTGTCACTGACCCTCATTCCGGTGCTGGCGTACTGGTTCCTCCAGCCGGCCGGTCGGACGGCGGGCGAGGCGGCGGTGCGCCGGGCCGCGGAGGAGAAGGAACTGCGTAACCCGCTGCAGCGCGCGTACCTGCCGGTCATCGGCTACGCCACCCGGGAGCGGTCGACCCGGTGGATCACCCTCGGCCTCGGCGTTCTGGTCCTCTTCGGCACGTTCGGCCTCTCCCGCCAGCTGGAGACGAACTTCCTCGACGACTCCGGCCAGGACACGATGGCCATCACCCAGGAACTACCGCCGGGCACCGGGTTGGCGGGCACGGACGCGGCGGCCCAACAGGTGGAGGAGGTGCTGGCCGGGACCGAGGGCATCGAGACCTATCAGGTCACGGCCGGCGCGGGGGGTAACCCGTGGGCCGGTGCCGGCGGCAACAGTGTGGCGACCTGGTCGCTCACCCTCACGGATACCGACGCCGAGCAGATGCGTGCTGTCCTGCGCGAGAAGTTCGATGAGTTCGGTGCCGAGGCGGGTGAGTTCCGGTTCGGGGCCGGGCAGGGTGGAGCCGCCGCGAATCAGCTCGAGGTGGTCGTGCAGGCTGCCGATCCGGCGATCCGGACCCAGGCCATTGACGAGGCGTTGGCCGCGATGACGGGGCTGCCCGGCGTCGAGGATGTGACCACCAGCGTGGCAACCCAGGTCGGGCAGATCGAGGTCAAGGTTGATCGGGCGAAGGCCGCGGCGGCCGGGCTCACCGAGGCGGGCGTCGGGCAGTTCGTCGCGCAGGCATTCCGGGGCGCCCCGCTGGGGCAGCTGACGATCGAGGGCCAGCAGCGGAACGTGGTCCTGCAAACCGCCCAACCGCCGGTGTCGCCCGAGCAGTTGCGGGCGCTGCCGGTCGGCGCGGTCCCGCTGGGCGCCATCGCTGAGGTCAGTGAGGTTCTCGGCCCCCAGCAGATCACCCGGATCGACGGTGCGCGCAGCGTCTCGGTGACCGGCACGGCCACCGGCTCCGACCTCGGCGCGACCAGCCAGGAGTTGCAGGAGCGGCTGGACGCGATCGATGTCCCCGGGGCCACCTTTGTCATCGGTGGCGTCAGCGCGGATCAGGAGGAGGCCTTCGCTGATCTGGGGCTGGCGGTGCTCGCCGCGATCGCGATCGTCTTCCTGATCATGGTTGTGACGTTCCGTAGCCTGACTCAGGCGCTGATCCTGCTGGTCTCCGTGCCGTTCGCGGCGACCGGCGCGATCGGGCTGCTACTGGCTACCGGAACCCCCCTGGGAGTGCCGGCGTTGATCGGTGTTCTCATGCTGGTCGGCATCGTGGTGACCAACGCGATCGTCCTGCTCGACCTGGTCAACCAGTACCGGGCGCAGGGCCTGGGGGTCCGGGAGGCGGTTGTCGAGGGCGGCCGGCGGCGGCTGCGTCCGATTCTGATGACCGCGGTCGCGACCATCTTCGCGCTGCTGCCGATGGCTCTCGGCCTCACCGGCGAGGGCGGCTTCATCTCGGAGCCCCTGGCGATCGTGGTGATCGGTGGTCTGCTCAGCTCGACCCTGCTCACCCTGGTGCTGGTTCCGACCCTGTACGTGATGGTGGAGCACGCCAAGGAGTCGATCCGGGACTGGCGGGCCGGTCGGCGGGGGCCGCGGGCCGGGGCGGATGCTGCGGTCGGCACGCCCGCCTCAGCCGAGCCGGCGGCCACCGGTCCCGGTGCGGCCACCGCCACGGTCAGCGGTCCCGGTGCGGCGGATTCGGCGGATTCGGGCGGTGGCGCCGACACCGGCACCGCCGACGAGGTGTCCGACCAACCGACGCCCTCGCCGGCGCTGGTGGAGGGAACTGACCAGTTCGAGGTGCTGCGACTGCCCAGAAGCCGTACCTCGCCGCTTCCGCCGGCGGAGTAACTCCGCGGCTCGCGGACGCCCTCGACGGCTGGTCGAGGGCGTCCGCGCCGCTTCCGGGCCCTGCTGTCCGCACGATGACCAAAGCGCGGCACCGCGGTGGATAGGGTTCGGTGATGCCGTCCGTCCTCTCGGTTCTGCGTCGTAACCGGAGCTTCCGCAAACTGCTCCTGGCCGAGCTGATGGTCTTCGGCGTGGACTGGTTCGTCATCGTTCCGTTGCTGGTGCTCCTGCCGGCGTTGACCGGCAGCGGCGTGTGGGGTGCGCTGCTGCTGGCCATGGACACCGGCGTCGTGGCGCTGCTGCTGCCGTACACCGGTGCGGTGGCGGACCGGTTCGACCGCCGCCGGATCATGATCGGAGCCAACCTCGCCGCGCTGGTCGGCGTCCTGCTGCTCCTC
Organism: Salinispora sp. H7-4; assembly: GCF_013416675.1. Lineage (NCBI taxonomy): Bacteria > Bacillati > Actinomycetota > Actinomycetes > Micromonosporales > Micromonosporaceae > Salinispora > Salinispora sp. H7-4. Next base: position 246,174 of record NZ_JABZED010000003.1, on the reverse strand, counting down.
GGGGTACGCGACGCCGACACCGCCTGGCTGGCGTTGGTGGGGATCGGGGTGGTGGCGGTAGCCAAGGCGTTCTACTCGCCGGCCGCGCAGGCCGCCCTGCCGAACGTGCTGGACCGGGACGAGTTGGCTGCGGGTAACGCGGTCGCGGGTTCGGCGTGGGGCACGATGACGATTGTCGGGGCATCGCTGGGCGGGGTGCTGAGCAGCGCCACCGGACCGTACGTCGCCTTCTGGGTAGCTGCCGGCGGTCTGGTCCTGGCGGCGATCCTGGCCGCGCTGATCCGCCGGCCGTTGCAGGCGCCCCGAGAGCAGGATCGGCCGGCACAGCAGACCTGGGCGGCTGTCCGGGAGGCGCTTGGCTACATCGGCCACCGGCCCCGGGTGCTGGCGTTGGTCACGGTGAAGTCGGCAGTCGGTCTCGGTAACGGTGTGTTGACGGTCTTTCCCTTGCTGGCAGCGACCTATGGGGCCGGCCCGATCGGCACCGGTCTGCTCTTCGCGGTCCGTGGGGCGGGAGCGCTGGTCGGTCCGATCCTGATGCGACGGGTCCTGGGTAACCGGGCCTGGCTGCTGCCGGGCCTGGCGCTGTCCATGTCGCTGTACGGGCTGGCCTACCTGGGCACCTCGGCGGTGAACTGGTTCCCGCTGGTGCTCGTGTTGGTCTTTGTGGCGCACTTCGCCGGGGGCAGTAACTGGGTCATGTCCAACTACGCCCTCCAGGGTGAGGTCCCGGACCGGCTACGCGGGCGGGTTTTCGCCACCGACATGATGCTGGCGACGCTCGCCATCTCGGTGAGCCAACTGGTGGTGGCGTCGGTGATTGACGTGGTGGACCAACGGGTGGTGCTGGCCGGTGGCGGTCTGGTCACCCTGGTCTATGCGATCGGCTGGCGGGTGGCGACCCGCCACCTCTCGCTGACCGAGCCGGTCACCGAGCCGGAGTCGGCTCCGCGCTGACCGGCCGCGGTTCTCCGCCCCGTCATCTCCCCGACAGCCGGGCTGGGGGCGGTGGTTCGGAACGTCGGTGCGCGGTCCTAGCATGAGCGCGTGTCGACCAATTTCCTGCCCGGCCCGGTCCGGGTGCGAGTCGCTGCGACCAGCGCCAACCTGGGGCCGGGTTTCGACGCCGTCGGGCTCGCCCTTGGACTCTATGACGATGTCTGCGCCGAGGTTACCGCTGGCGGTGTAACCGTGCGGGTGCTCGGCGAGGGCGCCGGTGAACTGCCCAGCGATGAGCGACACCTCGTGGTGGGCGCGATGCGGGCCACCTTTGCCGAGTGTGGGGGCCAGCCGGCGGGGCTGGCGGTGGAGTGCGTCAACCGGATCCCCCAGGCGCGTGGCCTCGGCTCGTCCTCGGCGGCGATCGTAGCCGGGGTGCTGCTGGCCCGGGCCCTGGTGCCCGACGGGCAGCAGCGGCTGGACGACGCGGCCGTGCTCCGTCTCGCAGCCCGGCTCGAGGGCCATCCGGACAATGTGGCGCCCTGCCTGCTGGGTGGGTTTACCGTCGCCTGGACCGAGCCGGAGGGCGCGCGGGCGGTGTCGCTTCCGGTCGGCGTCGGGGTCCGGCCGACGGTGTTCGTGCCGGCGGAACGGGGGCTCACCGCCGCCGCACGGGCCGCCCTGCCGGCCACCGTGCCGCACCAGGACGCGGCGCGCAACGCGGGCCGGGCCGCCCTGCTGGTCCATGCGCTCAGCGTCGCACCGGAGCTGTTGCTGCCGGCCACGGTTGACCGGTTGCACCAGGACTATCGGGCCGAGAGCATGCCGGCGACGGCCGCGTTGGTCGCCGAACTCCGCGCGGCGGATGTGCCAGCGGTGATCTCCGGGGCCGGCCCGACTGTGCTGGCGCTGCATGATCCCCCCGCCGACCTGGTAACGGGGCCAGACTGGCAGGTTTGGTCGTTACCGGTAGAGGTGCACGGCGCCCGGGTTGGACGGGGTAGACTGGGACACGCGGAGCGGGATCCTGTTGCCGCAGGTCGGAAGAGTTGATTACGCTCTAGACTTAGCACAGCCGCGAAGCACGCGATCTTCCTGCGGGTCGGCGCACCCCCGAAGCTATCGGCGGTCTGCCCGTCACCCCTGCCTAGATACGCCGCACCGCAGTGCGCACCGGTCGCGGCAGACGGCGAGCCCGTCCTCATCACCTCGGTGAGTCGGGAAGGCTGCCGGCTGCTGTGCCACCATCTCCCGCGACGCTCCATGCGAGGCGGGTGCACCGAGGCCGCCCGGCCACCTGTATGTCGATTCCGGGCAGTCCCGGCCTATCGAGGGAAGGATTCCATTGAGCGACACCACCGACGTGACGTCGGATGTTTCCAACGTCGCTGGCGATGCCACGACCGCTGCTCCCACCCGTCGTCGGCGTAGCGGCACAGGTCTGTCGGCGATGCTGCTGCCGGAGCTTCAGAGCCTGGCCGCGTCGCTCGGCATCTCGGGCACGGCCCGCATGCGCAAGGGTGAGCTGATCAGCGCGATCACCGAGCGCCAGAGTGGCGGGGCGGCCACCGGAACCCCTCGACCGCGGGCCGAGGTTGCGGCTGCTGCGGCCCCCGCCCGGGAGGAGGTCCACGCGGAGGTTCGGGAGTCGGGCGAGCGGCCGGAGGCCGAGTCGCGTCCCGCCGAGTCGTCAACAACCACGCCGACCACCGGCCGCGCCCGTGGCCGACGTGGCCGGGCGGCCAGCGAGGCCGGTGAGGCCCGCGCGGAGACACGACCGGAGGGGACCGAGGCCGGCGAACGCCGGGAGCGCGGTGAGGGCCGCGGCGGCCGGGACCGTGCTGAGCGTGGCGACCGTGCTGAGCGTGGCGACCGGAACGACCGGGGTCAGCGTGACAACGACGGCGAGGAGGAGAACGAGGGCGGCGGTCGGCGTGGCCGGCGCAGCCGCTTCCGGGACCGTCGGCGCGGCCGTGGCGACCGGGACGGCGATGGCGGCCGGGAGCCCCAGGTTAGCGAGGACGACGTCCTGGTCCCGGTGGCCGGCATCATCGACGTGCTCGACAACTACGCTTTCGTCCGGACTACCGGCTATCTGGCCGGGCCGAACGATGTTTACGTCTCCATGTCCCAGATCAAGCGGTACGGGCTGCGGCGCGGCGACGCGATTACCGGTGCCGTCCGCGCGACGCGGGAGGGCGAGCAGCGGCGGGACAAGTACAACCCGCTGGTCCGGCTGGACACCATCAACGGGATGGAGCCGGAGGAGGCGAAGCGCCGGCCGGAGTTCTACCGACTCACCCCGCTCTACCCGCAGGAGCGGCTGCGGTTGGAGAGCGAGCCGCACATCCTCACCACGCGAGTGATCGACCTGGTGATGCCGATTGGCAAGGGCCAGCGGGCACTCATCGTTTCGCCACCCAAGGCCGGTAAGACGATGGTGTTGCAGGCGATCGCGAATGCGATCACCCACAACAACCCGGAGTGCCACCTGATGGTGGTGTTGGTGGACGAGCGCCCGGAAGAGGTCACCGACATGCAGCGGTCGGTGAAGGGCGAGGTCGTCGCGGCAACCTTCGACCGTCCGCCGCAGGACCACACCACCGTCGCCGAGCTGGCGATCGAGCGGGCGAAGCGGCTGGTCGAGTTGGGCCACGACGTGGTCGTGCTGTTGGACTCGGTGACGCGGCTCGGCCGGTCGTACAACCTGGCGGCGCCGGCCAGTGGCCGGATCATGTCGGGTGGTATCGACTCCACTGCGTTGTATCCGCCCAAGCGGTTCCTGGGTGCGGCCCGCAATATCGAAAACGGCGGTTCGTTGACCATCCTCGCCACCGCGCTGGTGGAGACCGGTTCGACGGCGGACACGGTCATCTTCGAGGAGTTCAAGGGCACCGGCAACGCGGAGTTGAAGTTGGACCGGAAGATCGCCGACAAGCGGACCTTCCCGGCCATCGACATCCACCCGTCCGGCACGCGTAAGGAGGAGATCCTGCTCGCGCCGGAGGAGCTGGCCATCGTCCACAAGCTCCGCAAGGTGCTGCACGCGCTGGACTCACAGGCCGCGCTGGATCTGTTGCTGGACCGGCTCAAGCAGTCCCGGACCAACATCGAGTTCCTGATGCAGATCGCGAAGTCGACGCCCGGGGAGTGAGCCCCCGGTCGGCCCGGGGCACGGCCACGTGGGTCGTGCCCCGGCGCCGGTGGCAGCGGCGACACCGCGGCGGATCGTCCGTACGCCCGGAGCGGAACCGCCCGGGCGAATGCTCGGCGGCCGATTGGGGAATGCGGTGGTACGGGCCGACGTTTACGCTGCCAGTGCCGTGGCGCGGCCCGCCTGCCGAGCCGACGTGACCCCGTGGCAGACTGGTTCGTCGGCCACCGGTTCCGGTTCACGCCCATCCGTCGTACACCTGCGGCCGGGCGACCCGGCGACCACCAACGAGAGGACCGAGGCGACATGAAGCCCAACATCCACCCGGAGTACGCGACCACGGAGGTCGCCTGCTCCTGCGGTAACACCTTCACCACCCGCAGCACCGCCAAGGGCGGTTCCATCCACGTGGAGACGTGCAGCGCCTGCCACCCGTTCTACACCGGTAAGCAGCGCGTTCTGGACACCGCCGGCCGGGTGGCCAAGTTCCAGCAGAAGTACGCCAAGGTTCAGGCCAAGAAGGCCAAGTAACGCCCCGGTCGGCGCCCGTGTCCGGTTTCTTGCCGGGCGCGGGCGTCGTCCGTATTCTGCCCCGGCGGCCCGGGGCGCCGCCGTCCAGCGCCGTTGTCGAAGGAGTAGCTGTCCATGAGTAGCGAGCGTCTGGCCACCCTCCTCGACGAGTACGCGGAGCTGGAAAGGCGGCTGGCCGACCCGGCGATTCACGCCGACCAGAACGCGGCTCGCCGAGTGGGCCGCCGGTACGCGGAGCTGGTGCCGCTGCACAAGGCCGCCACCGAGCTGGCGCAGGCCCGAGCCGACCTGACGGCGGCGAAGGAACTGGCGGCCGAGGAGCCGGCCTTCGCCGCCGAGGCCGAGGCGATCGCGGCGACCCTGCCGGCGCTGGAGGAGTGCCTCGCCGAGCTGTTGATCCCGCGGGACCCGCACGACGCCAAGGACGTCATCGTCGAGATCAAGGCGGGGGAGGGGGGCGAGGAGTCGGCGCTCTTCGCCGGCGACCTGCTGCGGATGTACACCCGGTACGCCGAGCGCTGCGGCTGGCTGGTCGAGGTGATCGACGCGCAGGACTCCGACCTGGGCGGGGTGAAGGATGTCTCGCTCGCCATCAAGTGCAAGGGAGTGCCGGAGGGCGGCAACGGGGTGTGGTCCCGGCTCAAGTGGGAGGGCGGGGTGCACCGGGTGCAGCGGGTACCGGTCACCGAGTCGCAGGGACGCATCCACACCAGCGCCGCCGGCGTACTGGTGCTGCCGGAGGCCGAGGAGATCGACGTGACGATCGACCCGAATGAGCTTCGGATCGACGTTTTTCGCTCCTCTGGTCCCGGTGGTCAGTCGGTGAACACCACCGACTCCGCGGTCCGGATCACCCACCTGCCGACCGGCATCGTCGTCTCCTGCCAGAACGAGAAGTCCCAGTTGCAGAATCGCGAGCAGGCGATGCGGATCCTGCGGGCCCGACTCCTGGCGGTGGCGCAGGAGCAGGCCGACGCCGCCGCCTCCGACGCGCGTAAGGCACAGGTCCGGACGGTGGACCGCTCGGAGCGGATCCGCACCTACAACTTCCCGCAGAACCGGATCACCGACCACCGGATCGGCTACACCGCGTACAACCTGGACCTGGCCCTCGCCGGAGAGTTGGACGGCGTGCTGGCGGCGCTCGCCGAGGCCGACCGGGCGGCCCGGCTGGCCGGCAACGTGGAGCTGGGGCGCCGCTGACCGCCCGCCCCGGGCAAGCGCCCCGCCCGCCCCGGGCAGCGTCCCCGCGGACGGTACGCGGGCCCCGCTCGGTGGCTGTCAGGAGGCGCGGGGGCGGGTCTTGGCGCGCAGCATCTCCCGGTCGGCGGTCTCGAAGGCGACGCTCAGCGCGTCCGGTACGTCGGGGCCGGTGGCGGCCACCTCGGCGAAGCCGATGCTGACCCCGACCGGGGTGCCGGGCACGAGCGATTCCCAGTCCTCGGTCCGCACGGCGGACTTGATCCGGCGTGCCACCTCCTGGGCCTCGGCCATGTCCGTGCCGGGTAGCACCACGACGAACTCGTCGCCGCCGTAGCGGGCAACGAAGTCGTCCCGCCGCATCACCCGGTTGACCACTCCGGCGACACGCTGCAGGACCAGGTCGCCGGAGTGGTGTCCGTGGTAGGTGTTTACCGCCTTGAACCCGTCCAGGTCGCAGACGCCGATCACCACCCGTTTCCCCTGGGCCATCACGGCGGCGATGTACCGTTCCAGCCGGCGTCGGTTGGGTAGCCCGGTCAGCGGGTCGGTCAGTGCCTCTCCCTCGAAGCGGGCGGCTTCGCGGCGCATCTCCTCGTGATCGATGCGGGCGGCGATTCCGTCGATGTAGACGTCCCGAAGTCGATCGTTGCGTTGCGCGGCGAGCCGGAACGCCCGCCGGTCGACCCGATGCGCGGCGACGTGTTCACCGGCCCGGCCCAGCGCGATGCTGCGGAGCCGATCGGGCTCGGCCGCGCCCAGGGTCTCGGTGGAGACCTGCACGGTGTCCAGTCGGCTGACCGCCTCGATCGGGCGGTCGGCCGCGATGGCCAGGCAGACCCCGCCGAGTTGGCGCATGTCCCGCGCCCGGGCACTGTCGCCGCCGTGGCCCAGCAGTCGGGCCGGAGCGGCGTCCGTTCCCACCTCCAACCGGTCACCCAGGGCGGCCTGCCGCGCTGCGGCGTAGCCGTACGCGGCGAGGCTGCTCGGGCGGAGCCGCCCGGCCTGTCCGGCCTGCAGGAACTGCCTCAGGTCGCTGCCGATGTCGCGGAGCACCCGCAGGCAGCCGTCGCTGTCGCCGGTGTGGTCCAGCGCGACGGCGTTGCGCAGGCGGATGCCGGGGGCGGCGAAGGTCTCTGCCGGGATGCCGGCGGCGAGCCCGAGCTGTCGTGCCCGCTCGATCGCACCCAGCGCGTATCCGTGGAAGCTGAGGTAGGAGTAGGCCATCGCGAGGTCGTGCCAGCCCCAGGCGGTGTCCCGGTCGGGGTCGCTGACGGCGCCCAGCGCGCGAGCGGCCCGCACCAGGTGCATGACACACCGGTCCAGCGCGCCCTGGTGGTGGGCGGCGAGCGCGGCGAGCGCGTGGAGGTGTCCGTGCGGGTACGGCTCGGCGAGGTCCCGGACGGCGGTGGTGGCCTCCTCGATGGCCCGGGTGTACTCCGCGGTCCGGCCCAGGTTGACCACCGCGGAAAGGCGTTGCACCAGGGCGTCGGCCCGGGCGTAGCGGTCGTTGGTGGTGGCGAGCACCTCCGAGAGGATGCGGTACGCCTCGGCGGAGCGGCTCGATTCCTGCAGCCTGCGTGCCCGGGTCAGGGTGTCAACCTCGTCGCCGACTTGGTCCAGCCAACCCACCCGCGACCTCCTGTCTGTGTGCGTCTGACCGCACCGGCTCGTGGTTGGTTGCGTGACGCTTCATGATTATGGCGTGAGCTTTTTGGCGCAACAGCCGTCCGAAGGGACGAACCGGGAGCGACCCACCCGGGCGGTCGTCCGGGCAGCCCGGGTGCTGGCCGACGCCGGGGTGGAGGGACCCCGGGGGGAGGCGGAGGTGCTGGCCGCGTACGTGCTGGGAGTGCCGCGGGGACGGCTGGCGTTGGCCGATGGGCTGAGCCTGGACCAGCGTCGCCGGTTCGACGCGTTGGTGGCCCGGCGGGCCGGCCGGGAACCGTTGCAGCATCTCACCGGCAGCGCCCCTTTTCGACATCTCGACCTGGCGGTTGGGCCGGGTGTCTTCGTGCCTCGCCCGGAGACGGAGCTGCTCGCCGGGTGGGGTGTTGAGCAGGCACGCCGGGAGGCGGCGCCGCTGGTTGTGGACTTGTGCAGCGGCTCCGGGGCGATCGCCCTGGCGGTGGCGCAGGAGGTACCGGCGGCCCGGGTGGTCGCGGTGGAGCGTTCCCCGGCGGCGCTGTCGTGGCTGCGGCGCAACGCGACCAGCCGGGCCGCTGCCGGCGATCGGCCGGTGGAGGTGGTGGTCGCCGATGTCACGGCGCCGGACCTGCTCGACGACCTCCTGGGCCGGGTGGACGTGCTGCTGTGCAACCCGCCGTACGTGCCGGCGGACGTGGTGGTGCCGCCAGAGGTCGGCCGGCATGACCCGGCGGCTGCGGTCTTCGCTGGCGCGGACGGGTTGGCCGTGATCCGGCCGGTGGTGTCCCGGGCCGCGCTGTTGCTGCGGGCCGGGGGCCGGCTCGGGATCGAACACGACGACACGCAGGGCGCGGCGGTGCCCGGGCTGCTGGCCGGGGATGGCCGGTACGACTCGATCGCCGAGCACGCCGACCTCGCCGGCCGTCCCCGATTCGCTACCGCGACCCGGCGCCGGGAGGCCGGGGACCCGCGAGAGCCCGGTGGCGTTGGCGGCTAGGGCGGTGAACTCGCCCACCTCCGGGGTAGGGGTGGAGCGCGTGTCTACCGCCGCCCCGGTATGGCCGGCACACCGCCCGGACCCGGGCGTGGCAGACTGCTGCTCGTGATGCTCTACGACTGCCGGTCGCCCGTTGACCGGGACCGCGGCATCGCGGCAGCCATCAAGGCGATCCGCGACGGCGAGTTGGTCGTTCTGCCGACCGACACGGTCTATGGGATCGGGGCGGACGCGTTCGCTCCGCAAGCGGTCAAGGCCCTGCTCGACGCCAAGGGCGGTCAGCCGGTGCCGCCACCGGTGCTGATCGGTTCCCGGCACACCCTGGACGGGCTGGTCTTCTCGTTGCCCAGCGCGGCCCGGGACCTGGTGGCGGCCTTCTGGCCGGGTGCGCTGACCATCGTGGTCGAGCACTCGCCCAGTCTGCGCTGGGATCTGGGGGAGACCGCGGGTCGGGTGGCGGTGCGGATGCCGTTGCATCCGGTCGCGCTGGAGGTCCTCCGGGAGACTGGCCCGATGGCGGTGGCGTCGGCGAATACGGCTGGGTTGCCCGCGGCGACCACCGCGGAGGCGGCCCGTGGACAGCTCGCCTACTCGGTGCGCACGTATCTGGAGGCGGGTCCGGCGGTTGATCCGGTGCCGAGCACGATCGTGGACCTGACCGGGCCGGTGCCCCAGCTGCTCCGGGCCGGTGCGATCGAGCTGGACCGGCTGCGGGATGTGGTGCCGGAAATCGACTCGAGCCGGGTGGCCTGAGTGCCGCCGTTTACCGTTCTCCACGTCTGTATGGGCAATATCTGTCGCTCGCCGATGGCGGAGCGGCTGCTGGTCCTGGCTGTCCAGGAGCAGTTGGCCCGGCGCGGCGATGCCGTACCGGGGCTCGCTGACGAGCTTCTGCACAGTCACAGCGCCGGCACCGGCGGCTGGCACGCCGGTGAGGAGATGAACCCGCCGGCGGCCCGACAGGTGACCGGGCGGGGCGGTGGCACCGACGGTTTCGCGGCCCGCAAGCTGCGTTCGGAGCACATCGACGGCGCTGACCTGGTGCTCACCGCGACCGCCGACCAGCAGGAGTTCGTGTCGGTGTTGCGGCCGGACGCGGTTTCCCGCACCTTCGTGCTGGGTGAGTTCGGCCGTCTGCTGCCCGCGGTGGACCTGGCGGGTCTGCCGGCGGCCGGAGCGACCCCGGCTGCCGTCTACGCGCGGGGCGTGGCGCTGGTCGAGGCGATCGACGCCGTTCGGGCTGGGGCTGAGCCGCTACCCACGGATGACCTGGACGATCCGTGGGGTCGGGGCGACCAGTGTTTCGGCCGGGTCGCGAACGAGGTGGAGGCGACGGTGCGTCCGTTGACGGCGGCGTTGTTGCCGTAACCCACCCGGGTTACCCGCCGACGAACGAGACGGACAAGAGGCGCATTCGGGTCATTCTTGACGGGTCTTGCCGGCTCCTGCGGGGAGAGCTGATGACCCGGGCACACCTGAACAAACTGATGACCGTCCTGCTCGCCGGCCTGCTGGCCGGTCTCGGGCTCGCGGTGGCGGCCCTGCCCGCCGCCCTGGTGTACGGGGTCGGCCTCTCGGCGCTGGCCGCGCCCTACACCGAGCTGCCGAACACCCTCCGGACACCACCCACCCCCCAACGGTCCAACCTGTACGCCAACGACGGCAGTACGTTGATCACGTCCTTCTACCAGGAGGACCGGGTGGACGTGCCGCTGCACGAGGTGGCCCCGGTGATGCGTCAGGCGATCCTCGCCGCCGAGGATGCCCGCTTCTACCAGCACCGGGGGGTGGACCTGCGGGGCGTGGTCCGGGCGTTCACCGCCAACCAGCGCGGCGGGGTGGTCCAGCAGGGGGCGTCCACCCTGACCATGCAGTACGTCCGCAACGTGCTGTCCAGCGACCCCCGTCTCACCGAGAAACAGCGCCGGGCCGCCACCGAGGTCACCCCCGCGCGCAAGGTGCAGGAGGTGCGGTACGCGCTGGCGCTGGAGCGGGAGCTGGGCAAGGACGAGATCCTCGCCCGGTACCTCAACATCGCGTACTTCGGCGCCGGCGCGTACGGGGTGGCGGCAGCGAGTAAGCGCTACTTCACCAAGTCCCCGGCGGACCTGAACCTGGCCGAGGCGGCGCTGCTCGCCGGACTGGTCCAGTCCCCGCACACCGACGACCCGCTCAACGGGGATGCCGATGCCGCGTTGGAACGGCGGGCGTACGTGCTGGAGCAGATGGTCGAGGCCGGTCAGCTCGCGGCGGAGGAGGCGGCCCGGGTGGCGGCCGAACCACTGCGGCTGCGCCCCACCGAGACGCCGAACGACTGCGCGGCGGTGCCGGCGGAGCAGAACGACTGGGGCTTCTTCTGCGACTGGTTCACCCGCTGGTGGAATTCGCAGGAGGCGTTCGGCTCGACGGTTGACGAGCGGCAGCTCGCCCTGCGTCGGGGCGGCTACCAGATTGTGGCGTCCCTGGACCCGGCGGTGCAGCAGGCCGCGATCGAGCAGGTGCGGCGGATCTACTCGGCGGAGCACCCGCACGCGCTGCCGACCGCGGTGGTGCAGCCCGGCACCGGGCGGGTGCTCGCGATGGCGGTCAACCGTACCTACGGCGTGGCGCCGAACCCGGCTGGGTGGAAGAACCGCCCGAACACGGTCAACCAGCTGGTCGCAGGTGGCGGCGCGATCCAGGGCTACCAGGGCGGAAGCACATTCAAGCTGTTCACCGTGCTGGCCGCGGTGGAGGCGGGGTTGCCGCTGAACACCGTGTTTGACGCGCCCGACCGGATCGTCACCGGCTTCCCGGTCAGCGGTCCGGTGAGCTGCGACGGGAGGTGGTGCCCCCGCAACGCCAGCCCACTGGTCAAGGGTGAGCACACCATGTGGAGCGCGTTCGGCAAGTCGGTCAACACGTACTTCGCCTGGTTGACCGAGCAGGCCGGCGCGGATCGGGTGGTGGAGATGGCCGAGCGGCTGGGCATCGAGTTCCGGGCGCCCAGCGACGAGCAGCTGGCCCGGCACGGTGCTCGGGCATGGGGCCCGTTCACGTTGGGGGTCTCGGCCACGACCCCGTTGGATCTGGCGAACGCGTACGCCACCATCGCGGCCGAGGGCCGGTGGTGCGCGCCGCTACCGGTGGTGCGGATCACCGATGCGGCCGGGCGGCCGGTTGCGGCGGGGTCGCCGGACTGCCGGCAGGTCGTGGACCGGGACGTGGCCCGGGCGGCGGTGGATGCCGCCCGCTGCCCGGTCGGGGACCAGTCGATGTACCGGGGCTGTGAGGGGGGGACCGCGGAGGAGTTCCGCTCCCAGCTGGGACGTCCGGTTGCCGGTAAGACCGGCAGTTCGGAGGGGTACGGCACGGAGTCCTTCGTCGCGTTCACGCCGCAGCTCGCGGTGGCGGCGATCGCCACCAACCCGGATGAGCCACGCGATGCGGTGGGGCACGCGGTCCAGGCGCGGATGGCCGACGGGGTGGCGGAGCTGATGTCCGTCGCGCTGCGGGGGCAGCCGGTTCGGGACTTCGTCCCGCCGAGCCAGGTAACCGCCTTCGACGTGACCCCGGCCCGGAGCAGGGAGTAGGAGCCCCGCCCGGGGTGGACGTTCCTGCCCGGTGCGGCGCGGTCTCGCCCGCGGGGCGGGAGCCGCCCGCCGGTGTGCCCCGTAGCACCGCCGCACCTGGCGTCGCGCGGCCGCCGGCGCGGGGAGCAATAGACTGTGGTGCTGTGAGCACCGAGACGACGCCGACCGCCCAGGGGCGGGACGACGACCAGCCGCGGCGGACCGATCCGGCCGCGGGCGAGCCGGGCGCGATCCGCGCGCGGCTGCCGTACCTGCGGCTGCCCCTGGCCGCGTGTGCCCTCCTCGCGGTCGTCGCGGTACCGGCCGCGGCGGCCGTCCGGGGTGCGACCTCCGCGGTCGCGGTGGCGGCGGGGATCGCGCTCGTTGTCGTGAGCTATCTGGTCTCCGGTCTCTCGGTGGCCTGGGCGGACGCGATCAGCCCGCAGCTGATCATGTCGGTTGGGCTGGTCACCTACGTCACGAAGATTGTGGTGCTTGGGGTGGTGATGGCGGCGGTCGCCGCGACTGGTTGGGCCGGGCTGCCGGACCTGGGGGTGGCCATCATCGTCGCCGTGGTGGTGTGGACGGCCGCCCACCTGACCTGGGCGCTCCGCGCTCCGCTACCCACAGTCGACTCGTCGCGGCGCTGAGCAGCGGTTGGCGGGCCCCAGGCGGACGACTGGCTGCTACCCGACGTTTTGATGTCCTGTGCGGCGTGTCGGACAGGAGTAGGCTGGCCCGGATTGATGCGCCAGCCGCCGCCCGCACGCCGTCCTGCAGTGTGGGGGGTGCCGCACACTCCTGCGTGTTACGGCTGCTAATGTACGCGTCGTAATGGCCGACAACCCAGACCGCGAACCGTCCGACGCCAACTCGTCGGAGGGTGTGGCGGGTGCCGTGCTTGGCTACCTTCTCGCCGGCATCCTGGTCTGGGGGTTTCTCGGCTGGTTGGCGGAGGGCTTCCTCGGTGTGCCGGCCGGCGTGGGGATCGCCGTCGGCATGATGCTCGGCGCAGCCGCAGCGATCTACCTGATCATGAAGAGGCTCGGTGCCTGAGCGTCGGCACGCACCGGTCTGTCGAGTGTGGAGGATGACACGGTGAGCGGACAGCTGGTCGTCGCCCAGGACCTTCCCTGGCCCCCCAGCGTCAATGACTTCTACCCGCCAGCGGTGGCTGGACCGTGGGTCACGAAGTTCACCCTCATGGTCTGGCTGGCCGTCGGGCTGGTGATCATCTTCTACATGGCCGCCTACCGGAACCCGAAGCTGGTCCCCAGCAAGGGGCAGTGGCTGGCCGAGTCGGTCTACGGGCTGGTGCGGGACAACATCACCCGGGAACAGATGGGTAATGCCGGCATCCGGTTCGCCCCCTACTTCACGGTGCTGTTCAGCTTCATTCTGGTTACCAATATCTTCAGCATCGTTCCCGGGCTGCAGATCTCGCCGAACTCGCACATCGCCTTCCCGATCGTGCTCGCCGCGATCTCCTACGTGCTCTACCTCGCTGTCGGGATCCGCAAGCACGGTCTCGTCAAGTACCTCAAGATGACCCTGATCATGCCGGGCGTGCCGTGGCCGATGCACTTCCTGCTGGTCCCGATCGAGTTCCTGCAGAACTTCATCAACCGGCCGGTTACCCTGGCCCTCCGGCTCTTCGCCAACATGTTCGCCGGTCACCTGCTCCTGCTGGTCTTCACCGTCGGTGGCTTCGTGATGCTGTCCGCGGACAACCTCTTCGTTCAGGTGACCTCGGTCTTCTCCTTCGCGATGGCGATCGTGATGGCCTTCTTCGAGGCGCTGGTGGCCGTGCTGCAGGCGTACGTCTTCGTCACGCTGACCGCCAACTACGTCGGCACCTCGCTGGCCGAGGAGCACTGAGATCCCGCTCGGCGGGCTGCCCGGCCCGACCAAGCTTTCTGGTACAAACCCCGAACGCGTGAAACCGCACGTGTGAGCTAGGAGGAATACCCGCAATGGACGTTCTCGCCGCCCTGGAAGGCAACCTCAACACCGTCGGCTACGGCCTCGCCGCCATCGGCCCCGGTATCGGTGTCGCGCTGGTCTTCGCGGCGTACATCCAGGCCAGCGCCCGTCAGCCGGAGTCCGCCGGCTTCAACCGCACCTGGCTGGTCCTGGGCTTCGCCCTGGTCGAGGCGCTCGCCCTCTTCGGCCTGGTGCTCGCCTTCGCCTTGAGCTGACGAGTACCCTTCCCCGACCCGGAGGTCTGACATGTATCTCGCCGCCGAAGGTGGGCACAATCCGATCCTGCCGATCTGGCAAGAGCTCGTCGTCGGGACCATCGCCTTCGCCCTACTCGTCTTCGTGCTGCTGAAGTTCGTCATGCCGCGCATGGAGGCGATGTACCAGGCGCGGGTGGACGCGATCGAGGGTGGCCTCAAGCGCGCCGAGGCTGCCCAGGCCGAGGCCAACCAGCTGCTCGAGCAGTACCGGGCCCAGCTGGCCGAGGTCCGCACCGAGGCGGCCCGGATCCGGGACGACGCCCGGGCCGACGCGGAGGGCATCCGGCAGGACATCCTCGCCAAGGCACGGGAGGAGTCCGACCGGATCATCGCCGCGGGCAAGGAGCAGCTCGTCGCCGAGCGGACCACCATCGTGCGCGAGCTGCGCACCGAGGTCGGCACGCTCGCGGTGGACCTGGCCAGCAAGATCGTTGGTGAGTCGCTCGCCGACGAGGCGCGCCGCGCCGGCACGGTCGACCGGTTCCTGGACGGTCTCGAGAGCGCGGGGGCCCGCTGATGCAGGCCGCCACCAGTCGGGAGTCGTACAAGATCGCGGCCGACCGCCTCGACGCGTACGTCCGGGGCGCGGAGTCTTCGGCGGTGGCCGCCACCGCCGAGGACCTTCTCTCCGTCGCCGACCTGCTCCGGCGCGAGCCACGGCTGCGCCGGGCTCTCGTTGACCCGGCCCGCTCCGGTGCGGACCGGGCCGACCTGCTCGCCGGAATTCTCCGCGGGAAGGTCGGCGGGGACGCGCTCGACCTACTGACCACGCTGGTCTCCCACCGCTGGTCAGCCTCGTCGGAACTGCTCGACGGTGCCGAGCGGCTCGGGGTGGCAGCGCTGCTGGCCGCCGCCGACAAGGCGGGCGACCTCGGTGAGGTCGAGGACGAGCTGTTCCGTTTCGGTCAGGTCGTGGCCGGCCAGTCGGCGCTCTCCAACGTGCTGTCGGACCCGGCGGCCCCGGCCGCGCAGCGGGCCACCCTCGCCGGTGAGCTGCTCGCCGGCAAGGCCCGCCCGGTCACCGTCCGGCTGGTCGAGGTGGCGCTCGGCGGGTTCGGCGGGCGCTCCTTCGTCGGGGCGCTCACCCGGCTGGTCGAGCTCGCCGCCGAGCAGCGGGACCGGCAGGTGGCGTACGTGACCGTCGCGGCCCCGTTGGGTGCGGAGGAGGAGCAGCGCCTGGTCGCCCGCCTCTCTGCCATCTACGGTCGCGAGGTGACCGTCAAGCAGTCGGTCAACCCCGAGGTCCTCGGTGGGGTCAGCGTCCAGGTCGGCTCCGACCTGTACGACGGCACCGTCCTGCGTCGCCTCAACGAATCCCGTAACGCGCTCGCTAAGCGCTGAGCCGGAAACTGCCGCGCCAGCGCCCTGACCAGACGTCATTCGGACCGGTCGGTACTAGGTATCCCGGGCCCCTGATACTTAAGGAAGCAGAGGATGGCCGAGCTGACCATCTCGACGGAGGAGATCCGCGGCGCGCTGGAGCGCTACGTCTCCTCCTACCGCGCCGACGTGTCCCGCGAGGAGGTCGGCACCGTCGCTGACGCCGGCGACGGCATCGCCCACGTCGAGGGCCTGCCCTCGACCATGACCAACGAGCTGCTCGAGTTCGAGGACGGCACGATCGGTGTGGCGCTGAACCTCGACGTCCGGGAGATCGGTGTCGTCGTCCTCGGCGACTTCGCCGGCATCGAGGAGGGGCAGCGCGTCAAGCGCACCGGCCGGGTGCTCTCGGCCCCGGTCGGCGACGCCTTCCTCGGCCGCGTGGTCAACGCGCTCGGTGAGCCGATCGACGGCCTCGGCGACATCCCGAACGAGGGCTACCGGGAGCTGGAGCTCCAGGCCCCGAACGTGATGGCCCGGAAGTCGGTCGACGAGCCGCTGCAGACCGGCATCAAGGCCATCGACGCGATGACGCCGATCGGCCGGGGCCAGCGCCAGCTGATCATCGGTGACCGGAAGACCGGCAAGACCACCGTCGCCCTGGACACCATCCTGAACCAGCGGGACAACTGGCGCTCCGGCGACCCGAAGAAGCAGGTCCGCTGCATCTACGTCGCCGTCGGCCAGAAGGCCTCCACGATCGCCTCGATCAAGGGCGTGCTGGAGGAGGCGGGCGCGATGGAGTACACCACCATCGTGGCCTCCCCGGCGTCCGACCCGGCCGGCTTCAAGTACCTCGCCCCGTACACCGGCTCGTCGATCGGGCAGCACTGGATGTACGGCGGCAAGCACGTCCTCATCGTCTTCGACGACCTGAGCAAGCAGGCCGAGGCGTACCGGGCCGTGTCGCTGCTGCTGCGTCGCCCGCCGGGCCGCGAGGCGTACCCGGGTGACGTCTTCTACCTGCACTCCCGGCTGCTGGAGCGCTGCGCGAAGCTCTCCGACGAGATGGGCGGCGGCTCGATGACCGGTCTGCCGATCATCGAGACCAAGGCGAACGACATCTCGGCGTTCATCCCGACCAACGTCATCTCCATCACCGACGGCCAGATCTTCCTGGAGACCGACCTGTTCAACCAGGGCGTCCGGCCGGCGATCAACGTCGGCACCTCGGTCTCCCGGGTCGGCGGCGCCGCGCAGGTGAAGCCGATGAAGAAGGTCGCCGGCTCGCTGCGGCTGAACCTGGCCCAGTACCGTGAGCTGGAGGCGTTCGCCGCCTTCGCCTCGGACCTGGACAAGGCCTCCCGCGCCCAGCTGGAGCGGGGTGCCCGCCTGGTCGAGCTGCTCAAGCAGTCGAACTACTCGCCCTTCCCGGTGCAGGATCAGGTCGTCTCGGTCTGGGCCGGTGTCGAGGGCAAGCTGGATGACATCCCGGTCGGCGAGATCCGTCGCTTCGAGTCGGAGTTCCTGCAGTACCTGCGGCACAAGCACGAGGGGATCCTCGCGCAGATCGCGGGCGGCACCTGGGGCGACGACGTCATTGCCTCCCTGGACGCGGCGATCACCGACTTCAAGAAGCTCTTCCTGGGCAAGGAGGACGAGCGGCGGATCAACGAGCCGGCCGCCGAGCCGCTGGCTGGTACGGAGGACCGGGAGACGGTTACCCGGTTCCAGGACGAGCCGACCGACCGTCCGGCTGGAAGCTGACCGATGGCCGCCCAGGTACGCGTACTCCGCCAACGCATCCGCGCGGCGAAGTCGATGAAGAAGATCACCAAGGCGATGGAGCTCGTCGCGACGAGCCGTATCGCCAAGGCCCAGGAGCAGGTGGCGGCCTCCCTGCCCTACTCCCGGGCCATCACCGAGGTGCTCACGGCGCTGGCGTCCAACACGCGGATCGATCATCCGCTCCTCACTCCCCGGGAGCGGGTGCGGCGGGCCGGTGTGCTGCTGGTCACCAGTGACCGGGGCCTGGCCGGCGGCTACAGCTCCAACGCCATCAAGACGGCGGAGTCACTGCTCGCCCGGCTGCGCGCCGACGGCAAGGAGCCCTCGCTCTACGTCATCGGCCGCAAGGGCGTGCAGTACTACCGGTTCCGCAACCGGCCGATGACGGCGTGCTGGACCGGCTTCTCGGAGCAGCCGACCTTCGCCGACGCACGGGAGGTGGGTGAGACGCTGATCAAGGCGTTCACCGCCGGCGTGGACGACGGCGACGGGGACCCGGGGCCGGACGGGGTCTTCGGTGTGGACGAGCTGCACATCGTCTCCACCGAGTTCAAGTCCCTGATGACCCAGGTGCCGGTCGCGAAGATCCTCGGACCGATGCAGATCGAGGACCGGCCCCGTTCCGAAGGCATTCTGCCGGCCTACGAATTCGAGCCGGAGGCGGAGGCGCTCCTCGACGCGCTGCTGCCGAAGTACATCAACACGCGGATCTACGCGGCGTTGGTCGAGTCGGCGGCGAGCGAGTCGGCGTCGCGGCGGCGGGCGATGAAGAGCGCCACCGACAACGCCGAAGAGATGATCGAGAAGTACACCCGCGAGATGAACTCGGCCCGCCAGGCCGGGATCACCCAGGAGATCAGCGAGATCGTCGGCGGCGCGAACGCGCTGGCCGCGTCGGGAAGTGAAGTGTGATGACTGTTTCCGCTACTGCTGATGGGCCGGCCGGCACCAACGCGGCCACCGGTCGCGTGGTCCGGGTCATCGGCCCGGTCGTCGACGCCGAGTTCCCGCGCGACGCGATGCCGGACCTGTTCAACGCCATGCACGTTGACGTGACCCTCTCCGGCGGCGAGAAGACGCTGACCCTGGAGGTCGCCCAGCACCTGGGGGACAACCTGGTCCGCGCCATCTCCATGCAGCCGACCGACGGCCTGGTCCGCGGGGTGGAGGTGCGGGACACCGGTTCGCCGATCACGGTCCCCGTGGGTGACACGGTCAAGGGCCACGTGTTCAACGCGATCGGCGAGTGCCTCAACCTGGAGCCGGGCGAGACGCTCAGCCCGGACGACCACTGGCAGATCCACCGCAAGGCCCCGGCCTTCGCGGACCTGGAGCCGAAGACCGAGATGCTGGAGACCGGCATCAAGGTCATCGACCTGCTCGCCCCGTACGTCAAGGGCGGCAAGATCGGTCTGTTCGGCGGCGCCGGCGTGGGCAAGACGGTGCTGATCCAGGAGATGATCACCCGGGTCGCCCGGAACTTCGGTGGTACCTCGGTCTTCGCCGGGGTGGGTGAGCGTACCCGTGAGGGTAACGACCTGATCGCCGAGATGACCGAGTCCGGCGTGATCGACAAGACCGCGCTGGTCTACGGCCAGATGGACGAGCCGCCGGGCACCCGTCTCCGGGTCGCCCTCTCCGCGCTGACCATGGCGGAGTACTTCCGGGATGTGCAGAAGCAGGAGGTGTTGCTCTTCATCGACAACATCTTCCGGTTCACCCAGGCCGGCTCCGAGGTCTCCACGCTGCTCGGCCGGATGCCGAGCGCCGTGGGTTACCAGCCGACGTTGGCCGACGAGATGGGCGAGCTCCAGGAGCGGATCACCTCGGTCCGGGGCCAGGCGATCACCTCGCTGCAGGCGATCTACGTGCCCGCCGACGACTACACTGACCCGGCGCCGGCCACCACCTTCGCCCACCTGGACGCGACCACCAACCTGGAGCGTTCGATCTCCGACAAGGGCATCTACCCGGCGGTGGACCCGCTGGCGTCCTCGTCCCGGATCCTCGCCCCGGAGTTCGTCGGCCAGGAGCACTTCACGGTGGCTACCGAGGTGAAGCGGATCCTGCAGCGGTACAAGGACCTGCAGGACATCATCGCGATCCTGGGTATTGAGGAGCTTTCCGAAGAGGACAAGCTCACGGTCGGCCGGGCGCGCCGGATCGAGCGCTTCCTGTCGCAGAACACCTACGCCGCTGAGCAGTTCACCGGCATGAAGGGCTCGACGGTCCCGATCAAGGAGACCATCGAGGCGTTCAAGAAGATCAGTGAGGGGGAGTATGACCACTTCCCCGAGCAGGCATTCTTCATGTGCGGTGGCCTGGACGACCTGGAGAAGAAGGCCAAGGAGCTGATGGCGGAGGGCTGATTGCCCCGCTGTGGCTACCGCCGCAGACTGCGCGCGCAGCGACGAAAGGCCGCTCTGGTTGACACCGGAGCGGCCTTTCGGTGCATCCGTTGCCGCCTTTATGGTCGCGGGCTTCGTATCGACGGTGGGTGATCTTGATGCGTGGCGCGGTACCGTTCACGCGCGTCGCGCTGACTGTGTGCGCATTCGTGCAATCATTCGCTGACGTACGCCCGTCCCGACAGACGTTGACGAACGGAGATGATCGTGGGTAAGGCCGGCAAAGGCGGTAGGAAGAAGCCGTCGGTGTGGGCGGGCGTGCCGCGGTGGGCCCAGGTGTGCACCGTCTTCGGCGCTGTCTTGATGTTCGTCAGCGGCGTGGCACTGGTCGGCGTCGAGGCGCTGGTGGCACGGTACGAGGGTGCGGTGGGCAAGGCGGATCTGTTCGGGGACCAGGCGGCGGGAGCCAGTGAGCGCACGAGCGACATCAAGGGCCCGTTGAATATCCTGCTCGTCGGTGTTGACCCCCGCAAGGAGGAGCAGCTACCGCTGGCTGACTCGATCATGGTGCTGCACGTGCCGGAAGGGCTCGATCAGGCATATCTCTTCTCGATGCCCCGGGATCTCTACGTCGAGATTCCCGCTTTCGACAAGGCCGGATTCCGCGGCGGTGCGGACAAGCTCAACGCGGCGATGTCCTACGGCAGCCGGATACAGGGGGAGAACCCCAGTACGGCGCAGGGCTTCGAACTGCTCGCCAAGACGGTCCAGTCGATCACCGGCATCCAGCGGTTCGACGCCGGGGCGATCATCAACTTCGGTGGCTTCATCGACATTGTGGACGCGATGGGTGGCGTCACCATGGACATCGAGCGTGAGGTGCGCTCGGAGCATCGTCACCCCGATGGCACGCACCGGGAACTGCGCCCCGGCGGTGGGGGGTACCTCGGTGAGCAGGCGGTCTATCCGGAGGGGGAGCAACTCCTCGAGGGTTGGCAGGCGCTGGACTACGTCCGTCAGCGCTACCCCAAGAACGGTGTGCCAGACGGCGACTACGGCCGCCAGCGGCACCAGCAACAGTTTGTCAAGGCCATGGCGAGTCAGGCCCTCAGCGCTGATGTGGTGACCAACCCGATCAAGCTGGACTCGGTGCTTCGGGCGGCCGGTGAGTCACTGGTCTTCAACGGTCGGGGGCACAGCGTGATTGACTTTGGCCTTGCCCTGAAGGACCTCCGGCCGGGCAACATTCAGATGATCAAATTGCCGGGTGGTGGCATCATGGATGGTGGGCAATACCGCGGTGAACGTTTCGAGCCGGCCGTTCAGGATTTCTTCCGGGCGCTGCAGGATGAGCAGCTCGACGCGTTCCTGCTGGAGCACCCGGACTTCCAGAACAAGATCTGACCGCATCGGGCCACATCCGAACCCGAGTGGCGTACGTCTCGCCACCCGCGTTACCGGCCCCCCGATGGCGAGACTAGAATTTCGGCAACCCGCCGCCGCAGCAAGGAGACAGCGTGGCACAGCAGCTTCACGTCGAGCTCGTAGCCGTCGAGGAGACGGTATGGTCCGGCGAGGCCGAGATGGTCATGGCCCGGACGACCGAGGGTGAGCTTGGTGTGATGCCGGGGCATGCTCCCCTGCTCGGCCAGCTCGCGGAGTCCGGCCAGGTTCGGATCAAGGTCCCCGGAGGCGACCAGCTCTCCTACGAGGTGGCTGGCGGTTTTCTCTCCGTGAGTGACAAGGGCGTCACCGTCCTGGCCGAGAGCGCCAGCCCGGTCCGGGCCGCGCAGGGTAGCTGAGCGCCACCCGACGATGGAGATCGTCGAAGGGGTCGGGATCGGCATCGCCGTTGTCGTCGGCGCGCTCCTGATTCTCTTCGTCCGGCGGGCGTTGGTCACCCGCAGCGGGGGAATTATCCGGCTCAGCGTCCGGACCTCCGCGATGCTCGATGGCCGGGGTTGGGCCCCCGGCTTCGGCCGTTTTGTGGGGGACGAGCTTCGCCTCTACCGGATGTTCAGTCTTGCCCTCCGCCCCCGGCGGACGCTCTCCCGGAAGGGCCTCGCGGTGGAACGCCGTCGGCTGCCGGAAGGGCAGGAGCGGTTCTCGATGCCCGCCGATTGGATCATTCTCCGCTGCACCAGCCGCCACGCCCCGGTCGAGATCGCCATGGCGCGCTCGACTGTCACCGGGTTTCTCTCCTGGCTTGAGGCCGCTCCCCCGGGGGCGGCCTCGCCGAATCTAACCGCCCAGGACTGGCCAGCGGCCTAGGGCCCCGTCGCGGGCCGGTACGGAGCCTCCCGGGGCGCAGCGCCGGGGCGGAGTTCATCGACCGAGCGGACCCCCGGCGGAACGGCACCGGGAAGCCCCGGCGGAACGGCACCGCGCACCCCGCCCGAACGGCACCGGGAAGCCCCGGCGGAACGGCACGGGGAGGGCCTGACCGGACAATCCTGCTGTTTTCCCCGTCGAGCTGCTGCCCTTGGGCGCGGATGGTATCCGGCAGGTCGGGTATGCAGACCTCGGTGCGGCGCGCCGGCTCCCACACCGGCGCGTCGGCTCCCACACCGGCGCGTCGGGCGACTATCGGTCAGTGCTTACCGCCGGGTACCCATAGCACATCTCCGTCCGGATTTGCCGTCCTTGACAGGATAAAGAGTAGATCGGAGAGCCGGTTGAGATACTTTGCCGGGAGCGTGCTGGTTCGGTCGGGGTCCTGGGTGATCAGGGCCCACGCCGCACGCTCGGCGCGCCGGGCTACCGTCCGCGCAACATGCAGTAGCGCCGCGCCAGCGGTGCCGCCGGGGAGGGTGAAGGAGTCGAGCTTGCTCAGGCGTGCGTTGTATTCGTCGCACCAGGCCTCAAGGCGCTCGACGTACGCCTCGGTGACCCGCAGCGGCGGGTACTTCGGGTTCGGCTCGACCGGCGTCGCCAGGTCGGCCCCCACGTCGAACAAGTCGTTCTGGATAGCTCCAAGGATCGTGCGCAGCTCTTCGTTGAGCTGCCCGAGGGCGAGCGCCACGCCAATCGCCGCGTTGCACTCGTCTACGTCCGCGTACGCGGCGATCCGCGGGTCGGTCTTCGGAACCTGCTCGTTGTTGCTCAGCCTGGTCGTGCCGGCGTCGCCGGCCTTGGTGTAGATGCGCGTGAGGTGGACGGCCATGACGCACAGCCTACGGACACCGGATCTGATGATCCCGGACCGGCCGGACCCCGCCTGGCTGACCGGCCCGGGTGATGCGGGCGGTGTGCCGGTTGACGATGTCATTCGGGTGCGTGGTGGCATCCAGATGGCCGGCACCGTGCATGTGGTGGGCGCCAAGAACTCGGCCTTGAAACTCATGGCGGCTGCGCTGCTGGCGCCGGGCCGGAGTGTCATCACCAATGTCCCACGGATCACCGATATCGCGATCATGGGAGAGGTGCTGCGTCGGCTCGGCTGCGGGGTTCGGTTCGACGAGGATGATCCGGTGGACCCGATGGTGGCCTACGGTGGGGTTCCCCGCTCCCGGTCGGTGATCATTGACGTGCCGGAGCGCCCCGACATCGACGCGGACTGCGATCTGGTTCGTCGGCTGCGCGCGTCGATCTGCGTCCTCGGTCCGTTGCTGGCGCGTCGGGGAGCTGTCCGGGTCGCCCAGCCGGGGGGCGACGCGATCGGCTCGCGCGGGCTGGACATGCATATCTCCGGGCTCACCCAAATGGGCGCCGAGATCTCCGGAGAACGCGGCTGTGTGGTCGCCACGGCTCCACGCGGGCTGCGCGGTGCCGAGATCGTGTTGGACTTCCCCAGTGTTGGCGCCACCGAGAACCTGGTGATGGCGGCGGTGCTCGCCCAGGGCACCACAGTCATTGACAACGCCGCCCGGGAACCCGAGATTGTGGACATCTGCACCATGCTTGAACAGATGGGTGCGCTCATCGACGGTGCCGGCACCTCGACGTTGACCGTCGTCGGCGTGCCGGGGCTGCATCCGGTGCGGCACGCCACCGTGGGAGACCGGATCGTCGCGGGTACGTGGGCGTTCGGCGCGGCGATGACCCGGGGTGATGTGACGGTGACCGGCGCCTCCCCGGCCTTCCTCGACATCGCCCTGGACAAGCTGGTCTCCGCCGGTGCGATGGTGGAGACCCGGCGGGACGCCTTTCGGGTCCGGATGGCGGAACGCCCCCGTGCGGTGGATGTGGTCACCCTGCCCTATCCCGGGTTCGCCACCGACCTGCTACCCATGGCGATCGGGCTGGCGGCGGTCAGCGACGGCGCCTCCCTGATTACCGAGAACATCTTTGACGGTCGGTTCATGTTCGCCAACGAGATGATGCGACTCGGCGCGGACATTCAGACCGACGGCCACCATGCCGTGGTTCGGGGGCGACAGCGGCTCTCCGGGGCGCTGGTCCGGGCAACCGACATCCGGGCCGGAGCGGGCCTCCTGATCGCCGGGCTCTGCACCGACGGGGTCACCGAGGTCTCCCAGGTGCACCATGTCGACCGGGGCTACCCGGACTTCGTCGCGGACCTGCGGGCCCTCGGCGTCGAGGTGGAGCGGGGCGGCGCTGCCGACGGGGGCATCTCGCTCGGACGGTGAGGGTGCCACGGCGGCCCAGCGGGCCCTCAATCGACCGCCGCCCTGCCCTTAAGCTGCGTTCAGGTCTGCCGGTTAGGGTGCAGGCAGACACCAAACGCAGTGAGGGAGAAGGCAGATGGCGGGTCGACTCGCAGTTGTCGGTGCTGGACTGATGGGCTCGGGAATCGCCCAGGTCGCGGCGCAGGCAGGCTGGCAGGTGACGCTGCGGGACCTGGACGACACGGCCACCAAGCGGGGCCTGGCGGGCATCCAGCGGTCGCTGGAGAAGTTCGCCGAGAAGGGAAAGATCTCGTCGGCCGACGCCGAGGCGGCACTCGGCCGGATCACCCCCACCACCGACCTGGCGGCGGCCGCCGACGCGGACATCGTCGTCGAGGCGGTCTTTGAGAAGCTTGAGCTCAAGCACGAGGTCTTCCGCGCGTTAGACAAGATCTGCAAGGCGGATGCGGTGCTGGCCACCAACACCTCGGCGATCCCGGTCACCCAGATCGCCACCGCCACCGAACGCCCCGAGTCGGTGGTCGGCACCCACTTCTTCTCGCCGGTGCCGATGATGAAGCTGTGCGAGTTGGTCCGTGGCTACAAGACCAGCGACGCCACCATCGACACGGCGCGGGGGTTCGCCGAGGAGATCGGCAAGACGGTCGTGGTCGTCAACCGGGACACCGCCGGCTTCGTGACCACCCGGCTGATCTGTGCGTTGGCGATGGAGGCGGTCAGCCTGGTCGAATCCGGCGTGATCTCCGCCGAGGATCTGGACAATGCCTGCAAGCTGGGCTTCGGCCACGCCATGGGCCCGTTGGCGACGGTGGACCTGACCGGGGTGGATGTGCTGCTCAACGCCACCCGCAACATCTACACCGACACCGCCGACGAGAAGTTCTTCCCCCCGGAGCTGCTCCAGCGGATGGCCACCGCCGGTGACCTGGGCCGCAAGACCGGCCAGGGCTTCTACTCGTACGGCTAGCCTGGGCCGACCGGCGGGACGGGCCCCCTTCGAGACAGCGGCCCGAAGGGGCCCGCCTCCCGTCGGTTGATCCGGGCTCGCCCTCAGCCGTCGCGGCGGGTGGTCCAGCGGAAGGTGCCGAGGCAGAGCAGCAGCCCGATCACGCACCAGGCGGCCAGCACCAGGGCGACCCGACCCAGCTCGTACGAGCCCCCTGGCTCCTGCCCGGCGAAGGTGTCCGGCAGGAAGACCGAGCGGAGCCCCTGACACATCCACTTGAGCGGGAAGAGCGCGGCCACCTGCTGCATCCAGCTCGGCAACTGGGTGAAGACGAAGAACACCCCGGAGGTGAACTGGAGGATGAGGGCGACCGGGGTGACCACCGCCGAGCCGCTGCGGGCCGTCCGCGCCAGCGAGGAGATCGCGATGCCGCAGAGCGTGCAGGCGGTGATGCCGAGGACGGAGACCCAGCCGAAGGTCAGCCACTTCGTGGCGGTGCCGGGCAGCTGTAGGTCGAACGCGGCCACCGAGACGGCGAGCAGCAGCGCGGTCTCGATGACGCCGACCACCACCACCATGATCACTTTGCCGGCGAAGTACACCCACTTCGGCATCGGGGTGCCACGGTAGCGCTTGAGCACCCCGCGGTCTCGCTCGATCGGAATCCAGATGCCGAGGTTCTGGAAGCTCACCGTCATCAGACCGGCGGCGATCATGCCGGTGATGAAGTACTGGGGAAAGCTCACTCCGGGCGCGATCTCGCCGTCGAAGACCGCGGCGAAGATCAGGATCATGATGATCGGGAATCCCATCGTGAACACGACGGACTCCCGGCTGCGCAGGAACTGGGTGAGCTCCAGCCGACCCTGCCGCAGCGCGAGGGCGAGCGGGCCGGGCTGGTGGCCGGCTGCTCGGGCGGCGGTGGTGGGCTTCAACGTCGTGGTCATCGGTGTCCGATCATCTTCAGGTAGATGTCCTCGAGGGTTGGCCGGGTAACCGTGAGCCCGGGCACCTCACCGCCGAAGCGCGCGGCCAACTCCGTCACCAGCTCGGTGGGCGTCGCGCTCTCCGTGCTCTCGGTAAGCCCCTCGGGCGTACGCCAGGAGACCGTCGCGTGGGCCTGCTGCCGGTTGCCCAGGTGCTCGGGGGCGGCTACCTCGATCAGTCGGCCGCCGGCGATCACCCCCACCCGGTCCGCGAGCGCCTCCGCTTCGTCGAGATAGTGCGTGGTCAGCACGATCGTCGTCCCGGCCGCCGCCAGATCCCGGATCAGCTGCCAGAACTCGCGCCGTGCCTCCGGGTCGAAGCCGGTGGTCGGTTCGTCGAGGAAGAGTAGTTCGGGTCGGCCGATGATGCCGAGCGCCACGTCCAGGCGGCGCTTCTGCCCGCCGGAGAGGGTGTGGGTGCGGGCCCGGGCCTTACCAGCCAGCCCGACCCGGGCGATCACCTTCTCCGGATCGTCGGCGTCGGCGTAGAAGCCGGCGAAGTGGTGGACCAGTTCGGAGACGCTGAGCTCGTCGAACTCACCGACGCCCTGGAGGACGATGCCGATCCGGTTGCGCCAGTTCGCGGCGGGGGTTGCTGGGTCGCTGTCGAGCACCGAGACCTCGCCGGCGTCGCGCCGCCGGTAGCCCTCCAGGATCTCCACGGTGGTCGTCTTGCCGGCGCCGTTCGGGCCGAGGAGGGCGAACACCTCACCTCGGCGGACCTCCAGGTCCACCCCGGCCACGGCCACGTTCTTCCCGTACGCCTTGCGTAGCCCCCGCGCGACGATCGCGAGCTCGTTGTCCATGCAACAAGTGTGCTGCCCCCGCGCAACCGGTCGAGCGCCGGGGTGTGGTGGTCGCTGTGGAATTTTCCACAGCCCGTTCTACCCGTCAGTAACTTAAACTCCCGCCATGGACGAGAAGGCCCCCCCAGGTCGGCTGCCCGAGCGGGACCGTCCGTGGGTGATGCGAACCTATGCCGGGCACAGCTCGGCCGCCGCGACCAACGCGCTCTTCCGCCGCAACCTGGCGAAGGGGCAGACCGGGCTCTCGGTCGCCTTCGACCTGCCCACCCAGACCGGGTACGACCCCGATCACGAGCTCGCTGCCGGGGAGGTCGGCCGGGTCGGGGTGCCGGTGGCGCACCTCGGTGACCTGCGGGCTCTCTTCCAGGGCCTTCCCCTGGCCGAGATGAACACCTCGATGACCATCAACGCACCCGCGATGTGGCTGCTCGGCCTCTACCGCACCGTCGCCGCCGAGCAGGGGGCGCAGCTCGACCGCTGCGCCGGTACGACCCAGAACGACATCATCAAGGAGTACCTGTCCCGCGGGACCTACATCTTCCCGCCGGCGGCGTCCCTGCGGCTGACCGCCGACCTGATCGCGTACACGCTGGGGGAGATGCCCCGGTGGAATCCGGTCAACATCTGCTCCTACCACCTTCAGGAGGCCGGCGCCACCCCGGTCCAGGAGGTCGGTTTCGCGCTCGCCACCGCGGTCGCCGTCCTCGACGCCGTCCGGGACTCCGGCCAGGTGCCGGCCGAGCGGATGGGGGATGTGGTCCAGCGGATCAGCTTCTTCGTCAACGCCGGGGTGCGCTTCGTCGAGGAGATCGCCAAGATGCGGGCCTTCGGTGTGCTCTGGGACGAGATCACCCGCGACCGGTACGGCGTGGCGAACCCGAAGCAGCGCCGGTTTCGCTACGGCGTCCAGGTCAACTCCCTGGGGCTGACCGAGGCGCAGCCGGAGAACAACATCCAACGCATCGTTCTGGAGATGCTCGGCGTGACCCTGTCCCAGAATGCCCGGGCCCGGGCGGTGCAGCTCCCCGCCTGGAATGAGGCCCTTGGCCTGCCCCGACCGTGGGACCAGCAGTGGTCGCTGCGGATGCAGCAGGTGCTCGCGTACGAGTCGGACCTGCTGGAGTACCCCGACCTGTTCGACGGTTCGCACCTGATGACGGCGCTGGTTGACGAGATCGTCTCCGGAGCCCGGGTCGAGTTGGAGAAGGTGCTGGAGATGGGGGGTGTGGTCGCCGCGGTCGAGACCGGCTACCTGAAGAGCGCCCTGGTCGCCTCGCTCGCTGACCGGCGACGCCGGATGGAGGCCGGCATCGATGTGGTGGTCGGCGTCAACCGGTTCACCGAGACCGAGCCCTCCCCGCTGACCGCGGCCGGTGCCGCCGCGATCGAGCAGGTCGACCCGGCGGTGGAGGTAGCCGCCACGACTGCCGTACGCCACTGGCGGGCCAGCCGGGACGCGGTGGCCGTGGACGCCGCGCTCGCCCGGCTCCGCGCGGACGCCGCGTCCACCACGAACCTGATGTCGGCCACGCTCGACTGCGTACGCGCCGGGGTGACCACCGGTGAGTGGGCGGGCGCGCTGCGGGAGGTCTTCGGGGAGTACCGGGCCCCCACCGGCCTGTCCGGGGCGGTCGGTTCCGGCGCGGACGGCCCGCTGTCGGCGGTCCGGACCCGGGTCGCCGCCACCGCCCGGCAACTGGGCAGTGGACGGCTGCGGCTGCTGGTCGGCAAGCCCGGTCTGGACGGGCACTCCAACGGTGCCGAGCAGATCGCGGTCCGAGCCCGGGATGCCGGCTTCGAGGTGGTCTACCAAGGCATTCGGCTGACCGCCGGGCAGATCGTGGCCGCCGCCGTGGAGGAGGACGTGGACCTGGTCGGCCTCTCGGTCCTCTCCGGCTCGCACCTGGCGGCTGTGCCGGCCGTCCTGGCGGGGCTGCGCGCCGCCGGGCGGGGGGATCTGCCCGTCGTGGTCGGCGGCATCATCCCGGAGGCGGACGCGCAGACCCTTCGGGATGCCGGCGTCGCCCGGGTCTTCACGCCAAAGGATTTCGCGCTCACCGGGGTGATCGACGAGTTGGTGACCGTGGTCCGCCACGCCAACGGCCTACCGGAGCAGTAGCTCCGTTACCCTCGTCGGGTGCGGTTGGTGATTGCGAAATGCTCTGTGGACTATGTTGGACGGCTCTCGGCCCACCTGCCGCCAGCCACCCGTCTGGTGATGGTGAAGGCGGACGGGTCGGTGTCGATCCACGCCGACGACCGGGCCTACAAGCCGCTGAACTGGATGAGCCCCCCGTGCCGGCTGGAGGAGTCCCCGGGCGTCTGGCGGGTGGTCAACAAGGCTGGTGAGGAGCTACGGATCACCCTGGAGGAGGTCTTCCAGGACACCGCGTACGAGCTGGGGGTCGACCCGGGCCTGCGGAAGGACGGCGTGGAGGCGCACCTTCAGGAGCTGCTGGCGGCCAGTCCGGAGACGCTGGGTGAGGGTTTCACCCTGGTGCGCCGGGAGTACATGACGGCGATCGGCCCGGTGGACCTGTTGTGCCGGGACGCGGCGCAGGGCGCCGTGGCGGTCGAGGTGAAGCGTCGCGGTGAGATCGACGGGGTGGAGCAGCTCACCCGCTACCTGGAACTGCTCAATCGGGACCCACTGCTGGCGCCGGTGCAGGGCGTCTTCGCCGCGCAGGAGATCAAGCCGCAGGCGCGGGTGCTCGCCACCGACCGCGGGATCCGCTGCGTGGTCGTGGACTACGACAAGCTGCGCGGCATCGAGCGGGACGAGCTGACCCTGTTCTGAGTCGCCCGCGCCCCACAGCCCGAGGACAGTGGGCCGCGGCGCGAGGACAGTGGGCCCGCGGCGCAGCTCGAAGGCAGGGCGGCCGCGGGTGGGTCAGCGGCCGTAGAAGCGC
This sequence comes from Salinispora sp. H7-4, assembly GCF_013416675.1. Taxonomy (NCBI): domain Bacteria; kingdom Bacillati; phylum Actinomycetota; class Actinomycetes; order Micromonosporales; family Micromonosporaceae; genus Salinispora; species Salinispora sp. H7-4. The sequence continues at coordinate 216,223 of NZ_JABZED010000003.1, read as the reverse complement.
TTGACGAGTTTGACCAGTCGGGCGATGTCCGCGTCGGTGCGGTCGAAGGTCGTCGCGGGCAGCAGCGACCGGGCCCGGCGCCGGGTGATGGCCTTGGGGCGGGCGAACTCCCGCAGCCCGTCCGCGCCATGGATGCGCCCGAAACCGGAGTCGCCCACGCCACCGAAGGGCAGGGTGGACATCCCGGCGAATGTCAGGGCCGAGTTCACCGAGGCCATCCCGGAGTGCAGCCGCCGGGCGACCGCCATGGCCCGACGCCGGCCGAAGACCGAGCCGCCCAGCCCGTAGCGCAGTGCGTTGGTCCGGGCGACCGCCTCGTCTACGTCACGGACCCGGTTGATGGTCAGGGTGGGGCCGAAGGTCTCCTCGCGTACGGCGGCGGAGTCCTCCGGCACGTCCACCAGCACGGTCGGCTGCACGTACGGCGGCTGCACCGCGTCTGCCCCGCCGAGTACCGCCCGGCCGCCGCGGGCCAGCGCGTCGTCGATGTGCCGGCGGATCACCTCCAGCTGGCTCGGCATGGTGATCGGGCCGATGTCGGTGCCGTCGGCGCCCACGGTGAGTCGTCCAGCCCGCTGGACCACCCGGTTAACGAAGCCGTCGAAGACCCCTTCGACGGCGTAGACCCGCTCGATGCCGATGCAGGTCTGGCCGGCGTTGGTGAGACCGCCCCAGACGGCTGCCGCGGCCGCGGCGTCCAGGTCGGCGTCAGTGTCGACGATCATCGCGTCCTTCCCGCCGGCCTCGATGAGCACGGGGGTCAGGGACTCGGCGCAGGCGGCCATCACCTTTCGACCAGTAGCTGTGGACCCGGTGAAGGCCACCTTGTCGACCCCGGATCGGCACAGCGCCGCGCCGACGTCACCGAGGCCGTGCACCGCGGCGAACACCGGCTCCTCGGTGACGACCTCGGCGAAGCTGTCCACCAGCCACTGGCCGACAGCCGGGGTGTACTCGCTGGGCTTGAGGACCACGGCGTTGCCCGCGGCCAGGGCGTAGGCGATGGATCCGATCGGGGTGAACACGGGGTAGTTCCACGGGCCGATCACGCCGACCACCCCGTACGGCTGGTATTCCAGGTGGGCGGCGAACTCCGCCAGCATCAGCCGGGACCGTACCCGGCGGGGGCCGAGCACCCGCTTGGCGTTGCGCGCGGCCCAGTCGAGATGCTCGACGGCGGTGACCACCTCGACGACGGCCTCGGCGACCGGCTTGCCGCCCTCGACATGCACCAGCTCGGCGAGCTCCTCGATCCGGGACGCCAGTCGGCTCCGCCAGCGCAGCAGCCGTTCCCGTCGGGCGGCGACGCCGAGCCCGGCCCACCACCCGCTGGCGGCACGGGCCCGGGCGACGGTTGCTTCGACATCGGCGGGGGAGGCGACCGGCAGCCGCCCGGCCTCCGCGCCGGTCGCCGGGTTCGTCGACACGAGTCGACCGTCCTCGATCACCGGCAGGCCCGGAACATGTACAGCCGTCATGGCAGAAGTTTAGACCCGGCTTGCTACTCGCCGGTAGGGCCGGCGGTGCCCGCCTACTGTCGCCCCGGCGCCGTGACATAGCCCACGGCATCTCGACAACCCTGCGGCACATGGCAGACTCGCGCGCATACCTTAGCGGCCGTTAATGCCGGCTGCATGGAGCTGACCAGGGAGGCTTGGCGTGACGCGCGAGTTCGCCAGTGTGGGTGTGGTGGGTCTGGGCACCATGGGTGCCGGCATCGTCGAAGTCTTCGCCCGAAATGGCATCGACGTCGTCGCCGTCGAGGTGACCGAGGCGGCGCTGGAGCGCGGCCGGGCCACCCTGACCGGCTCGACCGACCGGGCGGTCGCCAAGGGCAAGCTCGCGGCGGCCGACCGGGACGCGCTCCTGGCCCGGGTCGACTGGCAGGTCGGGCTGGCGGCCCTGCACGCGGTCGACCTGGTGATCGAGGCCATTCCCGAGCAGCTCGATCTGAAGCAGCGAATTTTCGCGGAGCTGGATCGGGTCTGCAAGCCCGAGACAGTGCTGGCCACGAATACCTCGTCGCTGTCGGTAACCGAGATCTCGGTGGCCACGACCCGCCCCAACCAGGTAATCGGCATCCACTTCTTCAACCCGGCGCCGGTCATGAAGCTGGTGGAGATCGTCCGGACGGTGGTCACCTCGGCCGAGGTCGTCGCCGACGTGGAGCGGCTCTGTGCGCGGCTGGGCAAGGTCGATGTGACGATCAGCGACCGAGCGGGCTTTATCGCCAACGCCCTGCTCTTCGGTTACCTCAACCATGCGGTCAGCCTGGTCGAGGCGCGGTACGCCAGCCGGGAGGACATCGACGCGGCGATGAAGCTCGGCTGCGGGTTGCCGATGGGCCCGTTGGCGTTGATGGATCTGATCGGGCTGGACACCGCGTACGAGATTCTGGACACGATGTACCGGCGGGGCGGCCGGGACCGGCGACACGCCCCGGTGCCGCTGATCAAGCAGATGGTCACCGCCGGGCTGCTCGGTCGGAAGTCGGGGCGCGGCTTCTACTCCTACGAGCGGTCGGGTTCGCCGGTGGTCGTACCGGACGACCAGACGCCGGTGGGTGCGGAGTCGACGGCCGAGGCCGGTGCGCGGGGCATCGCGAAGGTCGGTGTGGTCGGTTCCGGGACGATGGCGACCGGCATCATCGAGGTCTTCGCCAAGGCTGGCTACGAGGTGGTCTCGGTGACCCGCGGGGCGGAGAAGTCCGGCAAGCTCTTCGAGGCGGTCAAGACCTCGCTCAACAAGGGCGTGGTGCGGGGCAAGCTGGGCGAGGCCGACCGGGACGCCGCGCTGGGCCGGGTCACCTGGTCCGCGACGTTGGAGCACCTCGCCGACGTCGACCTGGTGGTCGAGGCCGTCATCGAGGAGCTGAGTGTCAAGAAGGCGCTCTTCGCCAGCCTCGACGAGATCTGCAAGCCCGGTGTCGTGCTCGCCACCACCACCTCGTCGCTGCCGGTGATCGATGTCGCGATGGCCACCCAGCGTCCAGCGGACGTGGTCGGCCTGCACTTCTTCAACCCGGCACCGGTCATGTCGCTGGTGGAGATCGTGCAGACCATCCGCACCTCGGCAGAGACCACCGCGACCGCGAAGGCGGTCTGCGGTGAGCTGGGCAAGACTGGCGTGGTCTGCGGTGACCGCTCCGGGTTCATCGTCAACGCGCTGCTCTTCCCGTACCTCAACGACGCGGTGAAGATGCTGGAGGCGAGCTACTCGACCGCCGACGACATCGATCATGCGATGAAGCTCGGCTGCGGGTACCCGATGGGTCCGTTCGAGTTGCTCGACGTGGTCGGCCTCGACGTGTCCCTGGCGATTCAGCGGGAGCTGTACCTGGAACTGCGCGAGCCGGGGTTCTCCCCCGCGCCGCTGCTGGAGCACCTGGTCACCGCCGGCTATCTGGGGCGGAAGACTGGCCGGGGCTTCCGCGATCACACTCGTCGCTGAGCAGTGGGGGCAGGTGCGGGCCGGTCGCGTCGCCGGCCCGCCGACGTCGTACGACGTCCTCCCGCCGTAGGCTGGAGGGTGTGAGCCCTCGTCGTAACCGATCCCGCCGGGATGAGAGCGTGCAGTTCGATTCCGCGCGGCTGCGGCAGGGGGCCGAGTCGGTGCAGCAGTGGCGGGACGGCGACTGGCAGGTCCGGTTGATCAGCGGCGGCGCGTCGGTGAAGACCTACCGTTGCCCCGGTTGTGACCAGGAGATCCGGCCCGGTGTGGCGCATGTCGTGGTGTGGCCCGCCCAGGGGTGGGGGGACCTGACCGACCGCCGGCACTGGCACAGCGGCTGTTGGCGGGCCCGGGACCGGCGGGCACCGATCGTGCAGCGGGGCCGTGGCGCGCCCCGCCACGGCTGAGGCGCGCCCCGCCACGGGTACGGCGCGATCTGGTTGCCGTCTCCTGACCCCGGCCGGGTTGCCGGCCCGGTGACGGGGGAGACTGGGCGGGTGAGCACACCCATCCGCGCCTCGTCGATCCTGCCCGGCCGCCGGGAGGAGATCGAGCTGCACACCGCCGACGGGCTGCGCCTCGTCGGTGAGCTGGCCCGTCCGGTCGGCCGTGCGCCGGTCGCCACGCTGGTCTGCCTGCATCCGCTGCCCACCCACGGCGGGATGATGGACAGCCACGTGTTCCGCAAGGCTGCCTGGCGCCTGCCGGCCCTGGCGGACCTGGCGGTGCTGCGGTTCAACACCCGGGGCACGACCAGCATGCGCGGTACCAGTGCGGGGACGTTCGACAACGCGGTCGGCGAGCGGTACGACGTCGCCGCCGCCATCGAGTACGCGGAGTTCCACGAGCTGCCGGAGATCTGGCTGCTGGGCTGGTCGTTCGGCACCGACCTGGCCCTGCGGTACGGCTGTGACCCGGCGGTGGCGGGTGCCCTCCTGCTCTCCCCGCCGCTGCGGTTCTCCGGCCCCGAGGATCTGGCGAGCTGGGCCTCCGCCGGCAAGCCGGTCACGGCGTTGGTGCCGGAGTTCGACGACTACCTGCGGCCCGAGGAGGCGCGGGAGCGCTTCGCGGCCGTGCCGCAGGCTGAGGTGGTCGGAGTGCCGGGGGCCAAACACCTGTGGGTCGGTGACGCCGAGACCGTCCTCGACGAGGTCGTCCGGCGGGCAAACCCCTCCGTCCCCGTGCCGCTGCCAACCACCTGGGACGGCCCGATGGAGACCGGCGATGTCAGCGCGTATGCCGATCGCACGGTGGCGGCCTTCGCCGACCGGCCGGTGCCGGGCCCAACGGCCGGCTAGCGGGAGTTAGCGGGAGTCCTGGCGCGGGATGACCACCTCGCGCAGGATCAGCTGGAACGCCGCGACGGTGGGGATCGCGATGAGGGCGCCCACCACGCCGATCAGGGCGACGCCGAGCAGCGCCGCCACCAGAGCGGCCACCTCGTTGACCTGCACCGATCGGCGCATCACCTTGGGGTAGATCAGGTAGTTCTCCACCTGCTGGTAGATGAGGAAGAACAGCACGCAGGCGATCCCCACCGGCAGGTCGGTGGCGAAGCCGACCAGGCTCACGATCACCGCCCCGAGCGTGGCACCGATCTGCGGGATCAGGTCGGTCACCGCCACCACGACGGCCAGGGCGAACGGGTACGGCAACCCGGCAAGCAACGCGAAGACGAAGGTGGTCGTACCGGCGAGGAGGGCGATGATGAGCGCCCCGACGATGTACGCGCCGACCTTGGCGATGATTTCGTCACCGATGAGACGTACCCGATCCCGACGGGACCGGGGGACGAGCGCGTACCCGAGCGACCGCAGCCGGTTGAAGTACGCCAGGAAGTAGATGGTGAGTACGAGCACGGTCAGGGTTCGGAAGGCGGTGCCGAAGATGAGCTGGGCGCCGCCGAGTACTCCGTCGAGTGCCTGGCCGAGGGTGCCGGTGTCCGCGGCCTGCTGCGCCCGTTCGATCAGGTCGTACCGCTCGATCAGCTCATTGATGGTCGCACTGCGCCGCAGCGTCTCCAGATAGCTGGGGAACTGCTCGATGAACTGGCTGGACTGGGTGATGATCGGCGGAACCAGGGCGACCGCCCCGCTGCACAGCAGGAGGAGCAGGGTCAGCATGACGACCACGACCGCCAGCCCGTGGGGCAGCCCGAGCCGGCGTAGCCGCGCCACCGCCGGATAGAGCCCGACGGCGAGGAAGAGCGCGATCACGACGGGGACGAGTAGGCCGGCGGCGTTGCGCACGCCGAGGAAGAGGGCGTAGGCCAGCAGCGCGCCGAGCGCACCGGTGAAGCCGACGAGAAAGCTGCTCCGCCGCAGGGGCCGCCCCGGCACGCCGAACCGCCCGGACCCCTGGTCGGCGCGGTGCTGCTGCGACTCCGGCTCGCCCGGCGCCACCGGAGCTCAGGCCGCCCGCCCAGCGCCGCGGCCGGCCCGCCACGCCTCGCTCCGCCGTCGGCAGCGGCGAGCCTGGCCCGGGATCGCCGTCCAGCCGGCCGGGCCCAGGGTCGCCGTCCAGCCGGTCGGCTCAGTCCTTGTCAACGACGACCTTGCTCGGCTTGGAGCTGCGCTCGTCGGTGGTGGGCTTCGCCGGCCGGGTGTTGTTCTCGCCGGTACTGGTGATCTTTGTGGGGGCGGCTGCCCGACCCCCTTCACCCGGTACGGCCGCGACGGTCGGCTCACCGTCCACCCCGGCGCTGGCCTCATCACCGTCCTTCGTGGTGACCGACTTCACGCTGCCCTTCGCGGACTCGTCAACTGCGGGTTCGATCCGCCCACGGGCCGGCTGGCCGGCATCCGCCGGTTCGACCTTGCCGGCTCCGGCCCGGTCGCCAGCGGGCGGCGCCGGTGCGGCCGTGGGGGCCCGACCGTTGTCGGAATCGCTGCCCGCGGGCCCAACCGGAGCGGGTTTGGCAGCACCGGACAACTCCAGCCGAAGTTCTGCCACCTGTCGCTGCAGGTCGTCGGACTCCTGACGGGATCGCCAGGTCTCCTGCCGCAGATCAGCGAGCTGCTGCTGCGCCTGCGCGATCTCCGCCATCACCTGGGCGAGTTGCTGCCGGCTGGTCGCGGCCTCCTGTTGGGTCGCCGCCAGGTGCTGTTGGGTGGTGGCCAGGGCCTGCTGGGTGGTGGCGGCGTACTCCTCGAACTGGCGTCGGGAGGTGGCGGCGTACTCGTCGGCGGTACGGCGCTGCTCGGCCGCCGCTTCCTCGGCCTGGCTCAGCAGCGCCGAGGCCTCCTGGTCGGCACGCTCGCGTAGGGCCTGGGCATCCTGCTCGGCGGTCTGCCGGATGCTCTCGGCGGCACCCTCGATCTCGTTTCGGCGGGCCGTGTACGTGGACTCCAACTCGGTCTTGCGCGAGGTGAACTCGGTTTCCAGCTCCTGCTGTCGGGTCGTGAACCCGGTTTCCAGCTCCTGCTGCCGGGTCGTGAACCCGGTCTCCAGCTCCTGCTGTCGGGTCGTGAACCCGGTCTCCAACTCCTGCTGCCGGTTCGCGAAGCCGCTTTCCAGCTCCTGCTGTCGGGTCTCCAGCTCCTGCTGTCGGCTTGTGTACTGCTGCTCCAACTCGGTGTGCCGGGACTCGTGTCGCTGCTCCAACTCGTCGCGGCGGGACTCGTGCCGTTGCTCCAACTCGTCGCGGCGGCTGGCGAACTCCTGGTCGTCGGCGGCCCGGCGCTGGTCCAGCTCGCGGTCAGCCGCCGCCCGGCGGTTGTTGACCTCTTTCTCCACCCCCGCCCGCCACGCTCCCAGCTCCTGTTGGGCCTGGGCTCGGGTTTGCAGGGCGTACGCCTCGGTCTCGGTGCGTGTTTCCTGCGCGTACGCCTCGGCCTCGGCCCGCTGCCGCTTTGCCGCGTCGGCAGCCTGCTTGGCGAGTAGCTCCGCCTCCTGGCGGGCCTTGGCGTGGGCGGCCCGGCCGGCCGTGCCGGCGTCGTCGATGATCTGCTTGGCCTCCTGCTGGGCCTTGGCGTGGGTGGCCCGGCTCGCCTCGGTCGCCTGCTCCACGAGGCGCCCGGCCTCCTCCTGCGCCTTGGCCTGTACCTCCTTGGCGGCCTCCCGCAGCTCGGTCGCCTCCTGCTGGGCCTTGTCCTGCGCGGTGCGGGCCGCCTCGCGCAGCTTCGTCGCCTCCTGCTGGGCCCGCGTGTGCACCTCTTTCGCGGTGTCCCGCAGTTGGGTAGCTTCCTGCTGGGCCCGCGTCAGCGCCTCCTGCGCGGTCTTGCGTTGCCGGGCGGCCTCCTCGGTCGCGGCCTTCACCGCGGCGTCTGCCTCCTCGCTGGCGGCTTTGACGGTGGCGTCTGCCTGTTCGCTGGCGGCTTTGACGGTGGCGTCTGCCTGTTCGGTGGCGGTCTTGACGGTGGCGTCTGCCTGTTCGGTGGCGGTCTTGACGGTGGCGTCTGCCTGTTCGGTGGCGGTCTTGACGGTGGCGTCTGCCCGTTCGGCAGCGGCCTTGACCGTGGCGTCTGCCTCCGCTTTCCGAGCTGCGGTGTGCCGCTCCTCCTCGACGCGGCGAGCGGCCAGGGCCAGCTCGAAGTCCTTGAGTGCCTGGGCCGCCTCCGCCCGCGCCTCGTCAATGATGTGCTCGGCGGCGGCTCGGCGGGAATCGATCTCCTTGTTTGCGGCGACGAGGATCTCTTCGGCCTGTTCTTCGGCGAGGGTGAGGACTTGCTCGACGCGGGGTCCAAGGTGCCGGAAGGAGGCGCGGTCCACCACGCCGACCTGTTTGCGGACCTGGGCGAGATCTCGCTGGAGCACCTCCACCTGGCCAGCCAGCTTATGGATTTGGGTGTAGGCCTGCTCTCGCTCGGCGGTCAGGGTGGCGATCTCGTGCTCGGCGCGAGCGACGTACCGGTTGACCTGCCCTTTCACGTACCCCCGCAGGCCGGACTCGAAGCTGGGCTCCGTGGTCACATCCCCGCCGAGAGCGAACAGTTCCTCGCCGTTCGACATGCCCCCATCCTCACACGCAATCGGCCCTCTTGGGGCGATACGGACTCGTCGGATGCAGCGGTTCAACCGGTGCGATCCGGACTTAGAACAACGTACGGCGCGGGGCGACGCCGGATGTCCAGCATCGCCCCGCGTGGTGGAACAGGTCTGGCTGAGCTGATCAGCTGGCTGATTCGGTGCTCTCGCTCTTCTTCGCCTCCGTGCTGTCCTCCGATTTCGCCCCCGTGGCGGCGGTCACGGCGGAGGCTGCTGCCGCGGCGGCGTCCGGTCCCGTGCCTGGGACGATGCCGGCGAGCCCGGAGAGCATCTGGCCGAGCTGAGAGGTGACAGCGTCCTTCTGGCGGGTCAGATCCTCGACCTCGCGGCGGGCCGTCTGGGTGGCCAGGTCGGCCTCGGTGCGGGCCTCGGTGAGCAGTCGCTCCGCCTCGGTCTTCGCCTCGTTCAGGCTCTTCTCGGCGGTCGCCTTGGCCCCTTCGACCGTGTCGTGGGCGGTGCGTTCCGACTCAACCCGGCGCGCCTCGGCGCGCTGCTCAATCTCCTTGGCCCGCTCCTGGGCAGCCCGGGCCCGCTCCTCGGCCTCGTTGACCAGCTTCTGGGTCTGGGCGACCTGGGTGGCGTGCCGCTCCGACTCCTCGCGCTCGGCCTTCTCCCGCCGCTCGGCCAGCTGCAGCTCAAGGGCCTGTAGGTCCTTGTCGCGCTTGTCCCGCGCGTCGGTGAGGAGCTTCGTCGCCTCGGCGCGTTTCTCCTCGGCCTCGCGGGCGGCCTTCGCCCGCTGCTGGGTGATCTCCCGCTCCGCGGTGGCGCGGAGGGTGGAAACCTCCCGCTCGACGGTGGATTTCAGCTCGGCCACCTCGTGCGCGGTGACAGTACGCAGCTGCTTGGTCTCCCGATCGGCGTCGGCCCGCAGGGTGTCGGCCTCGCGGCGGGCCTGGACGCGAACCTCGGCCGCCTCTCGTTCCGCGGCGGTCCGGACGTTGCCCACCTCCCGCTCCGCCGTGGCCTTCATCGCCGCCACCTCGGCCCGCGCCTTGTCAGTGATCTCCCGGGCCTCGAGGCGGGCGGCGGAGAGAATGCCCTCGGACTCCCGCTTGGCCTCGTTGCGGTGGTCGTTGGCGTGCTCCTCGGCGAGCCGGAGGATCTGCTCAACGCGGGTGCCGATGCCGGAGAGGGTGGGCCGATTGTTCTCTTCGAGTTGCTTGCTGGCCTCGGAGAGCTTCTGGTCGAGGGCGGTCATCCGCTGCTCGGCCTGGCGGAGCCGGCGCTGCGCGTCGTTCATCCGCTGCTCGGCCTCGGCGCGGGCCTGCTCGGACTGGGTCAGCGCTGCGCTCAGCCGACCAAGGAAGTCGTCAACCTGACCTTTGTCGTAGCCGCGCAGGGTGACGGTGAAGTCCGGCTGGGTGTTCGCGCTATCGAAGAACGCAAGAGGGGAGGACTGCTGCTGGGGCATTGGGACATACTGGCAGACGACCTGGGGGCCTTCGCAAGAGCGCCCCGACCTTTGCCATCCTCATTACAGGGTTCAACCCGGTTGGGTCGCGGCGGCCGGACCAATCCGCGATCTTGGCAGCTCCCGGACGCCGTGACAGTCTGAAGTGGGCTCTGAATTGGGGCCGTGAGCAAGGACTCGCGGCCCCATTCCGTTCTGCACAGGTATCGGGGGAACCGGTATCGTCCGAATGAGCGTCCTGACCGGCGAATGGAAAGGCAATCCAGCCACCACATTGGTGGCGGACCCGTGCCCGTCTGATCAGTGACCGCGGAACCGGTTGATCGCCGCCTCGTGCTGCCCGCGGAACTCGGGGTCGCGCACACCGAGGCCGTCCGCCGGAGCAAGGCAGCGGACCCCGACCTTGCCCTGGTGTGCGTTTCGGTGCACCTCATATGCGGCCTGGCCGGTCTGCTCCAGGCTGTAGGTCCTCGACACGGTTGGATGGATCTTGCCGAGGGCGATCAGCCGGTTCGCCTCCCACGCCTCCCGGTAGTTGGCGAAGTGGCTGCCGACGATTCGCTTCAGATGCATCCAGAGGTAGCGGTTGTCGTACTGGTGCTGGTAGCCACTGGTCGAGGCGCAGGTGACCACGGTGCCGCCACGTTTGGTGACGAAGACGCTGGCGCCGAAGGTCTCCCGCCCCGGGTGCTCGAAGACGATGTCGGGGTCCTCGCCGCCGGTCAGCTCGCGAATCCGTTCACCGAAGCGGCGCCACTCATCCGGGTCCTGGGTCTGCTCGTCCCTCCAGAACCGAAAGTCTTCGGCCGCCCGGTCGATCACCAGCTCCGCGCCCATCCGCCGGCACAGCTCCGCCTTTTCCGGCGAGGAGACCACACAGACCGGAATGGCACCGCCGGTGAGCGCCATCTGGGTGGCGTAGCTGCCCAGGCCGCCCGAGGCCCCCCAGATCAGTACGACATCCCCCTGCTTCATGTTGGCGCCGTGGTGGGAGACGAGCTGCCGGTACGCGGTGGAGTTGACCAGCCCCGGGCTCGCCGCCTCCTCCCAGCTGAGGTGGCGGGGCTTTGGCATGAGCTGGTTGGCCTTGACGATCGCCAGCTCGGCCAGACCGCCGAAGTTGGTCTCGAAGCCCCAGATTCGCTGCTGTGGGTCGAGCATGGTGTCGTCGTGTCCGGCGGCCTCCTCCAGCTCCACCGAGAGGCAGTGGGCGACGACCTCGTCGCCGGCCTGCCACCGGGTTACGCCGGGACCGGTGCGCAGCACGACGCCCGCCGCGTCCGAACCGACCACGTGGTACGGCAGGTCGTGTCGCCTGGTCAGCTCGGAGAGTCGGCCGTAGCGCTGCAGGAACTTGAAGGTCGGTAGCGGTTCGAAGATGCTCGTCCAGACCGTGTTGTAGTTGATGGCGCTGGCCATCACCGCCACCAGTGCCTCGCCGGGACCGGGTTGCGGGGTGGGCACGTTCTGGACATGCAGCGCCTTGCGTGGATCCTTGTCCCGCGTGGCCATCCCGTCGAAAATCTGTGTCTCCTCGGCGCGCACGACGACGCCTCGGTAGGACTGCGGAATCGGGAGCCGTGCAACACCGGCGAGTTCACGTTCGGGCTGCGCCGAACCCTCCGCAGCCATGATTGTTTCGAGGATGTCCTGCACTTCGACCTCCCGTTCGTCTGCCCCGCGCGTCACCGGCAGGGGCGTGCCGTCGTCGGCGCCCGGAGGTCAGTCACCGTCTCGGCATTGACGCATCCGGCATCGACCACGCTGCTGTGGAGGCGGACGTTACTGAACGGTAGCTTTGCTCGGAAGTGCTGTGTGAAAAAGTGCATCGATTGATGGGTGGGCCCGGCTCGGCAGGGAGCAGGGCGGGCCCACCCTGTCTCAGTGGACTGTGGCGGGCTCGACCAACTCGACCAGGACGCCACCGGCGTCCTTCGGGTGGACGAAATTGATCCGGGAGTTCGCGGTGCCCCGCTTCGGCTGTTCGTACAGCAGGCGGAGACCCCGCTCGCGTAGCTTCGTGCAGGCTACGTCGATGTCGGCGACCGTGTACGCGACCTGTTGCACGCCCGGGCCCTGCCGGTCGAGGAACCGCGCGATCGTGGACGCCGGCGAGAGGGGGGCGAGCAGCTGCACGCAGCCGCCGGCGGCAGTCGGGCCGACTGCCAGCATCGCCTCGCGGACGCCCTGCTCCTCGTTGGTCTCGGTGTGTACGCACCGCATACCGAAGGCGCGCTGGTAGAAGTCGATCGCCTCGTCCAGGTCGGGTACGGCGATACCGATGTGGTCGATGCGACGTAATCCGATGTCTGTGCCGTGGTCCGCAGCGGACTCGACGGGGGGATGCTCGGCCATGGCGTCAGTCTGGCCGAACGGGTGCGCGGGGAGCCCGGCCGGTTGGCAATCTCACGCCACCGGAAGGCGCTGACGCGCGCCACCGGAAGGCGCTGACCCGCGCCACCGGAAGGCGCTGCGGCAGCCTGTCCGGGCGGCCACCCGGGCGTTCGGGCGCCCCTTGCGCGGCGGGGCGACGCGGGTGTGCACCGGGTCGGCCCTACCGTGCGTCGTCGATGTGCGCGGGGTCACCGTCGCCGATCTGCGCTCAGAAGCTAAGGTGCGTCCTAACAATCGTTAAGGCGTACAGGTCGGGACCCTCGGAGGCAGGTATGGCTTCGGTGATCGTCAGCGGCGCTCGAACCCCGATGGGTCGACTGCTGGGAAATCTCAAGGATCTTTCCGCGACCCGGCTTGGTGGCGTGGCGATCAAGGCGGCGCTGGAACGTGCCGAGGTTGCCCCCGACCAGGTCCAGTACGTGATCATGGGGCAGGTGCTGCAGGCGGGTGCCGGTCAGATTCCGGCCCGGCAGGCAGCCGCCGAGGCGGGCATCCCGCTCTCCGTTCCGGCGCTGACCATCAACAAGGTCTGCCTCTCCGGGCTGGACGCGATCGCCCTGGCCGATCAGTTGATCAGAGCTGGGGAGTTCGACGTCGTCGTGGCCGGCGGCATGGAGTCGATGACCAACGCCCCGCATCTGCTGTTGGGGCAGCGGGGTGGCTACAAGTACGGCGACGTGGTGATCAAGGACCACATGGCCCTCGACGGGCTCACCGACGCCTGGGACTGCTGCTCGATGGGGGAGTCGACCGAGCGGCACGGCAGCACCAAGGGGATCAGCCGTGCGGAGCAGGACGCCTTCGCCGCGGGAAGCCACCAGCGTGCCGCCGCAGCCCAGAAGAACGGGCATTTCACCGAAGAGATCACCCCGGTCGTGCTTCCGCAGCGCAAGGGTGAGCCGCTGGTGATCAGCGAGGACGAGGGCATTCGTCCGGACGCCACCGCGGAGTCGTTGGCGAAGCTACGCCCGGCCTTCGCCCCGGATGGCAGTATCACCGCCGGCAGTTCGTCGCCGATCTCCGACGGGGCTGCCGCCGTGCTGGTGATGAGTAAAGCCAAGGCCAAGGAGCTGGGGCTGACCTGGCTGGCCGAGATCGGTGCGCACGGCAACGTCGCCGGCCCGGACAACTCGCTGCACTCGCAGCCGTCCAACGCGATCGGCCACGCGCTCCGGAAGGCCGGCCTCACCATCAACGATCTGGATCTGATCGAGATCAACGAGGCGTTCGCGCAGGTGGGCATCCAGTCAACCCGTGACCTCGGGATCAGCCCGGACAAGGTCAACGTCAACGGCGGTGCGATCGCCCTCGGGCACCCGATCGGTATGTCCGGTGCCCGGCTGGTCCTGACCCTGGCGCTGGAGCTCAAGCGGCGTGGCGGCGGCACCGGCGCGGCGGCGCTCTGCGGCGGCGGTGGCCAGGGCGACGCGCTGATCATCCACGTCCCAGCGGGGGCCGAGAGCCAGGGGTGAGCCAGACCGGCGAGCCCTCCTGGTGGGGAACGAAAGGCACCATGACTGACGCCGTCAACAATGTCCCGGCCGCGCCGCCGGTGCGCCGCAGCCGGGACATTCCCATGCTCGTTGAGCGGGCCCGCGCGGGTGACCCCCGGGCGGTCGCCCGGCTCATCACGTTGGTCGAATCCGGGGACGAGACGCTGCCGCGGATCGCGGCGGCTCTCGCCCCGTACGCGGGCCAGGCCCAGGTGGTCGGCCTGACGGGTTCGCCGGGAGTGGGTAAGTCGACCACCACCAACGAGTTGGTGCGCGCGCTGCGTTCCCGGGGACGCCGGGTCGGCGTGCTGGCCATCGACCCGTCCAGCCCGTTCACCGGTGGGGCGATCCTCGGCGACCGGGTCCGGATGCAGGACCACGCCACCGATCCCGGCGTCTACATCCGTTCCATGTCCAGCCGGGGGCACCTCGGTGGGCTTTCGGCGGCAACGCCGCAGGCGGTCCGGGTGCTGGAGGGTGCCGGCTGCGACGTGGTCCTGGTGGAGACCGTTGGCGTGGGTCAGGCGGAGGTGGAGGTCGCCTCGCTCGCGGACACCACGCTCGTGCTGCTCGCGCCCGGAATGGGGGACGCGATCCAGGCGGTCAAGGCCGGCATCCTGGAGATCGCCGACGTGTTCGTGGTCAACAAGGCCGACCGGGACGGCGCCGATGCCACGGTCCGGGACATCCAGGGCATGATCGCACTGGGGGAGCGAGGGCCGGGGCAGTGGCGGCCCGCGGTGGTGCGTGCTGTCGCCGTACGCGGTGAGGGGGTCGACGACGTCGCCGCGGCGATCGACAAGCACCGGGGTTGGCTGGTCGAGCGGGGTGAACTCCGCCGGCGTCAGGAGGCACGGGCCGCCGCTGAGGTGGAGGCGATCGCGCTGGGCGCGCTCCGGGCCCGCATCGGTTCGCTGCGGGACGGTACCGAGCTGTCGACGCTCGCTGCCCGGGTGGCCGCGGGTTCGCTCGACCCGTACGCGGCGGCTGATCAGCTCCTCACCCAGATCGCCGGCGACAGCACCGGTAACCCTACCGGCCGGTACTAACGTCCTTAGCGAGCGTTCAGGACAGGATCTACACTCGGAGGTGGAGTCGCAGACCCGAGGAGGAGCCCCGCGGATGAACGCCGACGAGATCGCCGCTGGACGCAAACGCTGGCAGGACCGCTACGATGCCGCACGTAAACGGGACGCCGACTTCACCACGCTCTCCGGGATGACTGTCGCCCCCGTGTACGGGCCGCCGGAGGGGGTGGACCACCCCGGCTTCGAGCGGATCGGCTGGCCGGGTGAGTTCCCGTACACCCGTGGTCTACACCCGACCGGGTACCGGGGGCGGGCCTGGACCATCCGGCAGTTCGCCGGCTTCGGTAACGCCCGGCAGACCAACGAGCGCTACAAGATGATCCTGGGCGCGGGGGGCGGCGGGCTCTCCGTCGCCTTCGACATGCCCACGCTGATGGGTCGTGACTCGGATGAACCGCAGTCACTCGGCGAGGTCGGGCACTGCGGGGTGGCGGTGGACAGCGCCGCCGACATGGAGGTGCTCTTCGACGGCATCGACCTGGCCGGGGTCACGACGAGTATGACCATCTCCGGGCCGGCCGTCCCGGTCTTCTGCATGTATCTGATCGCTGCCGAGCGGCAGGGCGCGGACCTCTCCCGCCTGGACGGCACCCTGCAGACGGACATCTTCAAGGAGTACATCGCACAGAAGGAGTGGCTCTTCGACCCGGAGCCGCACCTGCGCCTGATCGGCGACCTGATGGAGTACTGCGCCCGGGAGATTCCCCGATACAAGCCGCTCTCCGTCTCCGGCTACCACATCCGGGAGGCGGGCTCGACGGCCGCGCAGGAGCTGGCGTACACCCTCGCCGACGGCTTCGGCTACGTCGAGCTGGGCCTCTCCCGCGGGCTCGACGTGAACGTCTTCGCCCCGGGCCTGAGCTTCTTCTTCGATTCCCATGTGGACTTCTTCGAGGAGGTCGCGAAGTTCCGTGCCGCCCGCCGGATCTGGGCCCGCTGGCTGCGCGACGTCTACGGGGCCACCAGCGAGAAGGCGCAGTGGCTGCGCTTCCACACCCAGACCGCCGGGGTCTCGCTGACCGCGCAGCAGCCGGTCAACAACGTGGTCCGCACGGCCGTGGAGGCCCTCGCGGCCGTGCTCGGCGGCACCAACTCGCTGCACACCAACGCCCTCGACGAAACCCTGGCCCTGCCCACCGACGAGTCAGCCGAGATCGCCCTGCGGACCCAGCAGGTGTTGATGGAGGAGACCGGGGTGACCAACGTGGCCGACCCGCTGGGCGGCTCCTGGTACGTCGAGGCGCTCACCGACAAGATCGAGGCCGAGGCGGAGGAGATCTTCGCCCGGATCCGGCAGCTCGGTGGTGAGGGACCACACGAGATCGGTCCGATGACCTCGGGAATCCTCCGAGGCATTGAGGATGGTTGGTTCACCGGGCACATCGCCGAGGCGGCGTTCGCCTACCAGCGGGCGCTGGAGAAGGGCGAAAAGAAGATCGTCGGGGTCAACTGCCACACCGGCACGGTCGCCAAGGACCTGGAGATCCTGCGGATCTCGCACGAGGTCGAGCTGGAACAGCGGCGCACCCTCGGCGAGCGGAAGGCAGCCCGGGATGATGCCGAGGTCAGCGCGGCGTTGGAGCGGATGGTCGCGGTCAGCCGGACCAGCGGGAACATGATCCCGGCGATGCTCGACGCGGTCCGTGCCGAGGCGACCCTGGGCGAGATCTGTGACGCGTTACGCCTCGAGTGGGGCGTCTACCGCGAGCCGGCACGCTTCTGATCGCCGGCATCCCGCAGGCGCGGCGGGGAGGTGTGGTGACCTGCGTGAGAACCGTGACCTTCGGCATCACCGAAGGGCGGAGATTGGCGTCACCCGTGCGAGACTAGGTAACCATGAGCGACCCACGGATCACCCCGTCGATCTTCACCCGCGGCGCGGTAGACCTCAGCGCGCTGCGCACCCCCGCACCCTCCCCGGCCCCCGCGCCTGCCCAGTCCGGCCCGTCCGATGACGGCGCCGGGAGCACCGCCGCCGTCATTGCTGTCACCGAGGCGACCTTCCAGACCGAGGTCCTCGAACGGTCGCTCAGCACGCCGGTGGTCGTCGACTTCTGGGCCGAGTGGTGCGAACCCTGCAAACAGCTCTCGCCGGTGCTTGAGCGGCTCGCCGTCGAGGGCGGCGGCGCCTGGGTGCTGGCCAAGGTCGACGTGGACGCCAACCCCCGGCTGGCGCAGATGTTCCGGGTGCAGGGCATCCCGATGGTCTACGCGGTGGTCGGCGGCCAGCCGGTCGACGCGTTCTCCGGGGTGGTGCCCGAGGCGCAGCTACGGCAGTGGATCCAGGCGGTTCTCAAGGCTGGTGGCGCGAGCGTGGCCGAGACGGCCGACCCGCGGTTGGACGAGGCCGACGAATCGCTGCTCAACGGTGACCTGGACGCGGCGGAGCAGGCGTACCGCAAGATCCTGGCCGAGGCGCCGTCGGACGCCGCGGCGGAGGCGGGGCTGGCCCAGGTCGGGCTGGCCCGTCGGGTCGCCGGTGCCGACCCGCAGGCGGTGCTCGCCGCGGCGGCCACGGCCACCGACGACATCGACGCCCAGCTGCTCGCCGCCGATGTCGAGATGCTCGGCGGGATGGCGGAACAGGCCTACCAACGGCTGGTCGGACTGGTTCGCCGTACCGCCGGCGAGGACCGCGAGAAGGTGCGTCAGCACCTGGTCGGCCTCTTCACCATTGCCGGGCCCGACGATTCCGCGGTGGCGCTGGCCCGTCGGGCACTGGCCAGCGCCCTGTTCTGATCCAGTCATGTCGGCGCGGGCCGGTGTGCCGACCGGCCCGCACGAGCTTGAGGACGGGAGCCCATGACGCGCCGGATCGCCGTCCTCGACGCGCCCACCAACCTCGGGCTACGGCCACCCACCGCCACCTCGGTGCCGGGCTGCGGCAAGGCTCCTGGTGCGCTGCGCGACCAGGGCCTGCTCAGCCGGCTTCGGGCCCGGGACGCCGGCTGCCTGACCCCGTCCCGGTACGACCCGGGCGACTGGCGGCCCGGCGATGGCGTATGTCACGCGTATGAGATAGCCAACTACTCGGTGGCGCTCGCCGACCGGATTGGAGCGGTCATAGATCGAGGTGAGTTTCCGCTGGTGCTCGGCGGGGACTGCTCGGTCGTGCTCGGCTCGGCGCTGGCCATGCACCGGCTCGGCGCGGCGGTGGGGGGTCGGGTCGGGCTCGTCTTCGTCGACGGGCATTCGGACTTTCGGCACCCCGGCAACGCCTCCTACGTGGGCGCGGCGGCCGGTGAGGGGTTGGCCCTGGTCACCGGTCGCGGTCAGCTGGATCTGACCGCTATTGAAGGCCGGCGGCCGTACTTTCGGGATATCGACGTGGTGGTGCTGGGCATCCGGGCGCAGGACGACTATCGGCTCGACCTCCAAGCTGCCGGGATCACCACCCGATCGGTACCGGCGCTGCGCGCGGAGGGTGCGGCCCGGACCGCGCAGTGGGCGCACGACCAGCTCACCCACTGCGCCGGCTACTGGCTGCACGTTGACGTGGATGTGCTGGATCCGGCCGTGATGCCCGCCGTTGACGCTCCCGACCCGGGCGGAATCGCCTTCGCCGAACTGGAGAGTCTGCTTGCCGGCCTGGTCGACACCCCGCACTGCCTTGGCGTCGAGCTGACCGTTTTCGACCCAGACTACGACCCGGACGGTTCGTACGCCGCGGAGATCGTTAACACCCTGGTCGGTGGCCTCCGCCCGGTCACCGCGTCGGGATCGGTCCCGCCCCGGCGGCCTACCGTTGCCGCACTCCGGCGGGGGTCGGAGCGCCGCCGGAGTGCGGAGCCACCGGTTCACCTCGTCAACCAGGGTGAGCCGGCCAAGGTGGCACAGCCCTCGGAGCCCCCGCAGGCCCCGGCGCCCCCGACCGGCGCGGGGGCGCCTGTTGCTCCCGAGGTGCCCGCTGCGCAGGCCGTGAGGCGACCAACCAGCTAACGCCGCCCAGCCGGTTGCCCCGGCAGCCCGCAGCGGTGCTGCGGCTGGGTCCGGAAGAGCGGCGCCCGGTTCCGGGCCCACCCCAGTTGGAGGCCGAGACGCCGAAGACAGGCTCCGATTGGGTGATGAATGTCCGGAGGCGGGGTAACCCGGGGGTGGGTCGACCCCTATCGCAGTAGGTGAAAGACGGCAGTCCCGAACCGGACGTCTGGATGATGGTCCGCCGACCAAGGCGCGGATGGGCAGGGCCTAGGCTGGGCGCAGAGTGACCCACGACGCGGTGGGTCGAGGGGAGTGGCACCGATGGACCGGCGTCCGGCTACCAAACCGGGACCCGACCTCCGGCAGGTTGATACCGGCCGGGACGACAACTTCGATTCGGCGACCGATTCCGACGGGTTCGGTGACGTCGAGACTGGTGTGACCGGCTTGACTGGTTCGAGCATCGACTCGATCTACGACTTGGGCCTGCCCGCCAACGCCTTGGGGGAGGACGCCGAGGATTCGGACTTCGACGAGACGGTACCCAACGCGGAGCGCTTGGTGGCCCAGGCGATCGCGCTCGCCGGCGACGACCACGACTCGGCGTCGCTGGTTCGCCGTTACTGGCGGTTCGCGCCCGATGAGGAACTGATCGGCTTCACGGCTGAGGAGATGCTCGGCTCCGTCCGTACCCACCGGGAACTGGCCGAGCAGCGGGTACCGGGCGAACTCAAACTGCGCATCCACGAGCCGGATGCCGACCAGCACCACTCGGTGGTCGAGATCGTCACCGACGACATGCCGTTCCTGGTGGACTCGGTGACCGCCCTGCTCAATTCGCACCACCTGGATGTGCACCTGCTGGTCCATCCGCTGTTGGTGATTCGGCGCGAGCCGCTGGGCCGGCTGATCGAGGTGGCCGCCGACGTGGAGCCCGACGAGGTGACCACCGGTGGCCTGGTCGAGAGCTGGATGCGGATCGAGATCGACCCGGTCCGGGACGCGGCGGACCGGGACAACCTGCGTCGGGAGCTGCAACGCGTGCTCACCGACGTACGGGAGGCGGTCGAGGACTGGCCCAGGATGCGCCAGCAGGCGCTGACGCTCGCCGACGAGCTGGCGGCCGCCCGGAACAGCGAGAACCGGCCGCCAGTGCCGGAGAAGGACATCACCGACTCGGTCGAGCTGCTGCGCTGGCTCGCCCACGACCACTTCACCTTCCTCGGCTACCGGGAGTACCGCCTGGTGGACTCCGAGGGGGAGACGGGTGGCCAGGCCCTGCGCGCGGTGCTCGGCACCGGCCTCGGGATCCTGCGCTCGGATTCCACGGAGTCCCGGGCGTTGTCGTCGATGACGCCCGAGGCGCACGAGCGGGTTACCGAGAAGCGCCTGCTGGTCATCACCAAGGCGAACTCCCGGGCGACCGTGCACCGATCCGCGTACCTGGACTACATCGGCTTCAAGGTGTTCGACGAGGCCGGCGAGGTGGTCGGCGAACGTCGGTTCATCGGGCTGTTCGCCACCGCCGCGTACCGCACCAGCGTGCAGGAACTGCCGGTGGTGCGGCGCAAGGTGGCGGAGGTGGTCGATCGGTCCGGGCTGAGCCAGCGCAGCCACTCCGGCAAGGATCTGCTCCAGATCCTGGAGACCTATCCGCGCGACGAGCTGTTCCAGATCAAGACCGATGACCTCTACCACGCGGTGATCGGTGTGCTGCGGATGGCGGGCCGCCGGCAACTGCGGGTGTTTCTGCGCCGGGACGCGTACGGACGCTTCATCTCCTGCCTGATCTACCTGCCGCGGGACCGGTTCACCACCCAGAACCGGCTGCGGATGCAGGACATCCTGCTGCGGGAGCTGAACGGGGTCGGGGTCGACTACACCACCCGGGTTACCGAGTCGATGCTGGCCCGGGTGCACTTCATCGTGCGCACCGACCCGACAAAGCCACCGGGGGATATCGACGCCGACCTGCTCGCCGAGGAGCTGGCCGACGCCACCCGCCTCTGGGACGACGACTACCGGCTGGTGCTGGAGCGCAAGCTCGGCGACGAGCAGGCCAAGCATCTCTTCTCCCGGTACGCCGACGCCTTCCCGGAGGGCTACAAGGACGGGCACACGCCGTACGAGGCGATGAAGGACCTGGCGAAGCTGGAGCTGCTGGAGGAGCCCGGGCAACTGGAGATGCACCTGTTCCGGAAGCAGCTGGCGCCTCGTGCGGCGAGCCGGGTGGCCGGCGGCGACGAGTCGATGGACGTCCGGTTCAAGGTCTACCGGTACGGCGAGCCAATGATGCTCTCGGCGGTGCTGCCGGTGCTGCACTCGCTCGGGGTGAAGGCGGTTGACGAGCACCCGTACGAGGTGGAGCGCATCGACGGTCGGATCTGGCTGTACGACTTCGGCCTGCGGTTGCCGGAGGGGCACCAGGAGCTGGCCGAGGTTCGCCCGCACGTGGAGAACGCCTTCGCGGCCGCGTGGCGGGGCGAGGCCGAGGTGGACGGCTTCAACGCGCTGGTCCTGCGCGCCGGCCTCACCTGGCGGCAGGTGGTCGTGTTGCGGGCGTACGCCAAGTATCTGCGCCAGGCGGGCACGGTCTTCTCCCAGGACTACATGGAGTCGACCTTCATCGCGTATCCGCGGATCGCGGCCCTGCTGGTGCGGCTCTTCGAGGCCCGGTTCGCGCCGGGCTCGACGAGCGCCGAGCAGCGTCAGCAGCAGAGCAGGGAGCTGGTCGCCGAGCTACGTGCCGCGCTCGACGACGTGGCCAGCCTCGACCAGGACCGAATCCTCCGGTCGTACCTGACTCTGATCCAGGCCACCCTGCGGACGAGCTTCTACCAGAAGCGCGTTGACGGGCGGCCGAAGCCGTATGTTGCCCTGAAGCTGGATCCGCAGGCGATTCCGGACCTGCCGGCGCCGCGGCCCCGGTTCGAGATCTTCGTGTACTCGCCCCGGTTCGAGGGGGTGCACCTGCGCTTCGGGCCGGTGGCCCGGGGCGGGTTGCGCTGGTCCGACCGGCGGGAGGACTTCCGTACCGAGGTACTCGGTCTGGTCAAGGCGCAGATGGTGAAGAACGCCGTGATCGTCCCGGTCGGTGCCAAGGGTGGCTTCGTGCTCAAGCAGAAGCCGGGCGACCGGGACGAAGCCGTGGCCTGCTACCAGGAGTTCATCGCCGCGCTGCTGGACGCCACCGACAACATTGTCAGCGGCGAGATCGTGCCGCCGCCGGATGTGGTTCGCCACGACGGGGACGACCCGTACATGGTTGTCGCGGCGGACAAGGGCACCGCCACCTTCTCCGACATCGCCAACGAGATCTCCACGGCCCACAACTTCTGGCTGGGTGACGCGTTCGCCTCCGGCGGATCGGCGGGCTACGACCACAAGAAGATGGGGATCACCGCCCGCGGCGCCTGGGAGTCGGTGAAGCGGCACTTCCGGGAGTTGGGGCACGACACCCAGAACCAGGAATTCACGGTGGTCGGCGTCGGCGACATGTCCGGTGACGTCTTCGGCAACGGGATGCTGCTGTCGCGGCACATCCGGCTGGTGGCCGCCTTCGACCACCGGCACATCTTCCTCGACCCGAATCCGGACGCCGCCACCTCCTGGGTGGAGCGGAAGCGGCTGTTCGACCTGTCCCGGTCGACGTGGGAGGAGTACAACCCGGAGTTGATCTCCGAGGGGGGCGGCGTGTTCCTCCGTACCGCGAAGTCGGTGCCGATCTCGCCTCAGGTGCGGGCGGCGCTCGGCCTCGAGGACGGCGTGTCCCAGCTCAGCCCGCAGGAGTTGATGAAGGCGATCCTCACCGCCTCGGTCGACCTGTTCTGGAACGGCGGCATCGGCACCTATATCAAGGCATCGAGCCAGACCAACGTCGAGGTGGGGGACAAGTCCAACGACGCGATCCGGGTTGACGGCAAGGACCTGCGCTGCCGGGTGGTCGGTGAGGGGGGCAACCTGGGCTGCACCCAGCTCGGCCGGATCGAGTACGCCGAGGCGGGAGGTCGGATCTACACCGACTTCATCGACAACGCGGCCGGGGTGGACTGTTCGGACCACGAGGTGAACATCAAGATCCTGCTCAACACGGCGGTCGCCGACGGCGAGCTGACCGTTGGTGAGCGGGACGAGTTGCTCGCCGAGATGACCGACGAGGTCGCCGAGTTGGTGCTGCGGGACAACTACGACCAGGCGCGGGCGATCAGCAACGCACAGGCTCAGGCGCCGTCGCTGTTGCCGGTGCACCGGCGAATGATCGTTGCCCTGGAGCGCTCAGGTGCCCTGGACCGGGCGCTGGAGGCGCTACCACCGGACGAGGAACTGGCCGTCCGGATGGAGTCCGGGATGACGGCGCCGGAGTTCGCGGTGCTACTCGCGTACGTCAAGATCGTGCTTGAGAAGGAGATCCTGGCGGAAGGCCTGGCCGACGAGGAGTGGACGACCGAACTGCTGGTCAACTACTTCCCCACGCCGATGCGGGAGCGGTTCGCCGACCGGATGTCCCGCCACCGGTTGCGCCGGGACATCGTCACCACCATGCTGGTGAACGAGACGATCAACCGAGGCGGAATCTCGTTCGTCTACCGGGTGGTCGAGGAGACCGGGGCGAGCGCCGGCGATGTACTCCGCGCGTACGTGGTGGTCCGCGAGGTGTTCGGGCTGCGCAAGATCTGGAACGCCGTCGAGGAGTTGGACAATCGAGTCGCCCCTGACCTGCAGACCGATGTCTACCTGGACTTCCGGCGCCTGCTGGACCGGGCGGTGCGGTGGCTGGTGACCAACCGCCGCTCTCCGATCGACGTGTCGGCGGAGATCGCGCGGCTGCGTGACGGGGTCGCCCATCTGCTACCACGGATGGAGACGCTCTTCTACGGCAGCGAGCGGGAGGCCATCGCGGCGCACATCGAGTCGACGGTCGCCAAGGGGCTGCCGCGGGACCTGGCGCAGCAGACGGTCCGGCTGATGTACAGCTTCGGCCTGCTGGATGTCGTCGAGACCGCGGCGAGCAGTGGGCGGGACGTGTCCGAAGTCGCATCGGTCTATTTCGTCCTGTCGGACCGGTTCCGGGTGGACTCGCTGCTGTCGAAGATCTCGCTGCTGCCGCGAGAGGACCGGTGGCAGACACTGGCCCGGATGGCACTGCGGTACGACCTGTACGCCGCGCTCGCCGCGCTGACCACCGAGGTGTTGGGTGGTACTCCAGGCGATCTGCCACCGGTGGAGCGGGTGCAGCAGTGGGAGCAGTCGAACGCCACCTCGATCCACCGTGCCCAGCGGGCGATGGGGGAGTTCGACGAGTCCCGGGCCGACCTGGCCGCCCTGTCGGTGCTGCTGCGTCAGATCCGAACCCTGGTGCGGACCTCGGCGGCATCCTGACCCGGACGGTGTCCCGGCGGCCGTGCCTCGGCCGCCGGGACCTCCGATACCTGGGTCATTTGGCCTGGGCCTGGGTGGCGAACACGACGATGTTGTCCGGGTAGTCGCCGGCCGCCTCGTCGAAGATGCCACCACAGGTCACCACCCGTAGTGCGACCTGGTCCGTGGGGCCGTAGACCAGTTCGGTCGGGAAATCGGTCTTCGGGTAGGACTGCACCGACTCGACGGTGAAGTCGACCTGCTCGCCGTCCTCCCGGAGCACACCAACCGTGTCGCCAGGTCGCAGGTCACCGAGGGAGAAGAAGACCGCGGGGCCGAGCTCCGCCGAGTCGACGTGTCCGACAAGCACGGCGTTACCGATTTCGCCCGGGCTCGCTCCCGGCTCGTACCAGCCGGCCAGCTGCGCCTGATCGAGCGGAGGTACCTCGACCGTACCGTCCGGATTGGTCCCGATTTTCATGATCGATGAATGGACGCCGATCTTGGGGATGACGATCTGGCTGGGCACCGAGCGGGGGAGGCCAGAGGGGGCAGGCTGGGCGGCTTCCGGGCTGGTGGCCGCTGCCCCGACTGGAGAGTTGGCCAGCGCGGGAGGCTGCGGGGGTCGGGCCGTGGGACTATCCGGAAGCGATGCCCCGATCAGGCCGAAGCCGGCCAGGGCGAGCAAGACGAGGACGACAGGGCCGGTGGCACGCCACGAGAATCCGTGGCGGCCACCGGCCCGGGTCGTCGTCACCTCAGACCAGGGAACCATTGGTCCGACGGCGAAGCAGCACCAGACCGCCCAGGGCGGCCGCGCCGACCAGACCAGCCCCACCGGCGGCGAGGCCCAAGTTGGTGCCGGCGCTCATGCCGCCGTCACCACCAGCGACACCGCCCCGCGGCAGGACGACCAGTTCGCCCTCGCCACACGAGCCCTCGAGCTTGTAGGTGCCCGGCTTGGCGTTCCGGTCAACCATGGCTTCGCCGTAGTAGACGTAGTCCCGCTTGTGCTCCCAGCGGTCCCCGCCCCGGTCACCGTGGTCTCCAGCCGACTCGTAGCCCTTGTAGTCGTGGCGCTTGTAGTCGTGGCCCTTGGACTCGTGGCCCTTGGACTCGTAGCCCTTGTAGTCGTGGCCCTTGTAGTCGTGGCCCTTGTAGTCGTGGCCCTTGTAGTCGTGGCCCTTGGACTCGTAGCCCTTGTAGTCGTGGCCCTTGTAGTCGTGGCGCTTGTAGTCGTGGCCCTCGCTGCCTCGGTTGTCCTCGGGCATGTAGCCTTCGCTGCCCCAGCCGCCTTCGGACTCGGTGCCTTCGCTGCCCAAGCGACCAGTTTGGCCGCTATCCGGTGCGCTGGCGCCTTCCAGCCGGGTTCGTGCGT
>NZ_JABZED010000003.1:190279-190695 GCF_013416675.1 Salinispora sp. H7-4 | reverse complement strand
CCCCGCCGCCCTTGTAGTCGTGGCCCTTTGACTCGTAGCCCTTGTAGTCGTGGCGCTTGTAGTCGTGGCCCTCGCTGCCTCGGTTGTCCTCGGGCATGTAGCCTTCGCTGCCCCAGCCGCCTTCGGACTCGCTGCCCCAGCCGCCTTCGGACTCGCTGCCCCAGCCGCCCTTGGACTCGTGGCCCTTTGACTCGTGGCCCTTGTAGTCGTGGCGCTTGTAGTCGTGGCGCTTGTAGTCGTGGCCCTTGGACTCGTAGCCCTTGTAGTCGTGGCCCTCGCTGCCTCGGTTGTCCTCGGGCATGTAGCCTTCGCTGCTCTCGCGGGCTTCGCTGCCCCAGCCGCCTTCGGACTCGCTGCCCCAGCCGCCTTCGGACTCGCTGCCCCAGCCGCCTTCGGACTCGCTGCCCCAGCCGCCT
>NZ_JABZED010000003.1:189923-190228 GCF_013416675.1 Salinispora sp. H7-4 | reverse complement strand
TTGTAGTCGTGGCGCTTGTAGTCGTGGCCCTCGCTGCCTCGGTTGTCCTCGGGCATGTAGCCTTCGCTGCCCCAGCCGCCTTCGGACTCGCTGCCCCAGCCGCCCTTGGACTCGTGGCCCTTTGACTCGTAGCCCTTGTAGTCGTGGCCCTTTGACTCGTGGCCCTTGGACTCGTAGCCCTTGTAGTCGTGGCGCTTGTAGTCGTGGCCCTTGTAGTCGTGGCCCTTGTAGTCGTGGCCCTTGGACTCGTGGCCCTTGGACTCGTAGCCCTTGTAGTCGTGGCGCTTGTAGTCGTGGCCCTCGCT
>NZ_JABZED010000003.1:189679-189804 GCF_013416675.1 Salinispora sp. H7-4 | reverse complement strand
TGCCTCGGTTGTCCTCGGGCATGTAGCCTTCGCTGCCCCAGCCGCCTTCGGACTCGCTGCCTTCGCTGCCCAAGCGACCAGTTTGGCCGCTATCCGGTGCGCTGGCGCCTTCCAGCCGGGTTCGT